>JAYUUT010000053.1:0-11087 GCA_043754455.1 Myxococcales bacterium | reverse complement strand
TAGGGTTAACACCCACATCTTTGTCTGTAGCAGTGCGACAAAAAAAGGGACCCCCGCGGGTCCCTCATTTCAACAAAATCTAGAAAGGTGAACCTCAGTCGAGGCGGCCATCCTCTTTGATGTCACTGGTCACCTGGCTTATCAGTTCGGTGGCCAAGGCGACGATTTGTTTTGGTTCGTAACCGTTTTGCCGCAGTTCGCGATAAAGGGATTTGGAGAGGATTTTCAGGGCGCGCTCGCGGTTTTGTGGCGGGGCGGGGTGGGTGGCTTCACGGGCAGCAAGGGCTTGTGACATGGTCTGACCCTAGAGTTAGCACGGGCCGTGCCAGGGCGAAAGATTTGCAACTATATGAAATCATTCGTGTAGGCGGGTGGAGCCTGTTTGCTGACGCGAAATGAGTTACGCAGTGGGGGGCTGAAATCAGGCGAAGGAAGCCCGATCACGGTCGCGACAATTCGATCATGGCTTCGTAACGGATTGTATTTACTTGTCATTTCTTGGTGCGAAGCTGACTTCGCAGCAAATGAGGGCTGGATTCGCGTACTTTCATTGGGTGCGCCACCTTCGGGACGCAGCCACGACCCGCTGGTAGTCGGCGATGCTGATGTCGCGGCGGGGCCGTGTCCATCCCAGCTCAAGCGCCAGAATGTCGGCCACGTCCCCGGCAACGCCTAGGCCTTGATCGTCGGCTTCCCGAAATACGGCCAAGCGACGGCGCAAGACATCATCAACGTCGTAAGCCAGGTCATGGCGGGCGGCGAACAGCACCTCGGCGCGTAAATAGGGCAGATGGGGAACCAGCCGCGCGTGTAGGGACGGTGCCGAACCTAGAAGGGCGGCCACTAAGGGCGCGCGGTGACCGTAGGTGCGTAACAAATGTGTCCGGGTGTCGTCCGCCATTTCGTGGGCGGATAAAGTCCCCGCATCCACAAGGCGGCCACCGGGCAGCGGGCGTCGCGCGGTTCGGGATCGACCCATCGGACGATCCAGGCCGCGGGCCCGCAGAAGATCAATCAGCTGATCGACGGCGTCACAGGCCATACGGCGAAACGTCGTCAGTTTGCCGCCCGCGATGGTCAGCACCCCCGCCTTGTCGATCCAGATGTCGTGTTCGCGTGACGTGGCCGACGGATCTGAAGCGGCGCTGTGAAGAAGAGGCCGCAGGCCCGCGAAGGTCGCGACCACATCGTCAGGTCCCAGATCAACAGCGGGAAAATGGTGCCGGGCGGCCGTGAGCAAATAGCTGACGTCCACGCGCCGGGCGGAAACCGGATCGCCCGGTTGGGCGGGCAGGGGGTGTGAATCGGGTCGCCAATCGGTATCGGTGGTTCCGATGATGGTTCGGGGGCCTGCCGGCAGAACGAACATCACCCGGCCATCCTGCGGGGCCCGCAACAAGAACGCGCGACCCCCCGTTGGCAGCCGCAAGGCGGGCACACAGATATGAACCCCTAGGGTTGGCCGCAACGCCGCAGGGCCATCGGAAAATGCATCCACGAACGGCCCGGCGGCGTTGACGATCGCCCGCGCCCGGATGGGGAAGGATGATCCAGATTCACGATCCGTGGCCTGCACGACGTGCAGGTAGCCCCGTCGTTGTTGCGGGCGGCCCACGTTCACCCGAGAACAGATTACAGCCCCTTCGTTTTGCGCGTCCAGGATGGATTCCAACACCAGCCGGGCGTCGTCGGTCTGGCAATCGGTGTATGTGACAGCGCCCTGCAACCCCGTTGTCCGCAGCCACGGGGCGGTGCTGTGAACCAAATCTGGGTTCATTGTGCCGCTGCGGGTTGGCGGGCGCCACAACGCCAGGGCGTCGTAAATAGCGACCCCCAACGCCACCGTGGCCCGCCGGGGCCGTTCGCCGGCGTAGAACGGAAACAGGAACTCGCAGGGCCGACACAGGTGCGGCGCCGTTTGCATCAACCGCGATCGTTCCCCCAGCGCTTCGAACACCAAGGGCAGGTTCCCTTGTTGCAGGTACCGCAGGCCCCCGTGAATCAATTTTGATGATTGTCCGGACGTTTCCCCGGCGAAATCGCCCCGTTCACACAGGGCCACGTCAAGGCCGCGCAACACCGCGTCCCGTGCGATGGCGGCCCCAGTGGCACCCCCGCCCACCACCAGAACGTCGAAGCTCTGGTGGCTGAGGCGGGCCAGGGCGACCGTTCGCCAGGTGGCCCCGCTGCTCACGACTTTAGGGCGATGTGCAACTCGTCAAGCTGTCGGGCCGAAACCGGTCCGGGCGCGTCGGTACACAGATCTGTACCTTTTTGGGTCTTTGGAAAGGCAATCACTTCGCGCAGGGATTCGGCGCCACACAACAACATCGCCAACCTATCGAGGCCCGCTGCGATGCCACCGTGGGGAGGGGGACCGTATTTGAACGCGTCCAGGAGGAACCCGAATTTCACGCGCGCGTCTTCATCGGTCAGCCCCATCGCGCGGAAGACGCGTGCCTGCACATCCCCCTGGTGGATACGGATGGAACCGCCTGCGATTTCGTTGCCGTTCAACACCAGGTCATAGGCGCGGGCCCGCACGGTGTGCGGCTCGGTTTCTAGACGTTCCAGATCTGCGGGCACAGGCGATGTGAACGGATGGTGGGCCGCCACCAACTTGCCGTCGTCGGCCAGCTCGAACAACGGAAATTCCGTAATCCAGCAGAAATTCCACTGGTCCTTGGGGATCAGGTCAAGTTTGTTGGCCAGGTGCAGACGCAGGCCGCCCAGCACGGCATTGACCAATTTTTTCTGGCCGAACTGCAAGAAGACCAGATCATCTTTTTGAAGGCCGACGGCCGCGTTGATCTCGTTTCGCAGGCCCTCGCCCAGGGTCTTCATGGGGCCTTGGGTCCAGACGCCGCCTTCGCCGATGCGCGCGCGGGCCAGGCCCCGGGCCCCAAATCCCTTGGCGAATTCTTCCAGTTTGTCCACTTCGGCGCGCGACATCTTCGACGCCCACTGCGCCGGCAGCCGCCAGGCCTTGACCACCCCGGGCTCTTTGCCAGCCGTGGATGTGATGGCCGTACGCAACAGATCCACGCCACCGCCATCATGTTTCCTGACCGCGTCCGTTACATCACACAACGGCAATCCGAAGCGCAGGTCGGGTTTATCCGATCCATACAGGGACATCGCCTCGGCATAGGGCAATCGAACAAAAGGGGTCTTGATTTCCAGGCCCAGGGTGTCCTTCCACAGGGCGGTCATCAGGGTTTCGATAACGCCCTGGATGTCTTCTTCGACGACAAAACTTAGTTCTAGATCGATCTGGGTAAATTCAGGCTGGCGATCCTGCCGCAGATCTTCGTCGCGGAAACAGCGCACGATCTGAAAATATCGATCGAAACCCGCGACCATAAATAGCTGTTTGAAAATTTGGGGCGATTCGGCCAACGCATAGAACGTCGCGGGGTTCAGGCGCGACGGGACCAGGAAATTTCGCGCGCCGCCTGGCGTGTATTTCACCATGAACGGGGTTTCGATTTCCAGGAACTGGTGGTCAGTCAATACCCGCCGCGTGGTCTGATACAGTTGCGATCGCAGGCGGAAGTTTTTTTGCAGCGATGGCCGCCGCAGATCCAACGCCCGGTGTTTTAGGCGTATTTGTTCATTGGTTTCGGTGGCGTCGTTCAGTTCGAAGGGCGGGGTTTCAGATCGCGAAAAAATTGTCAGCTCTTCGCAGTGGACTTCGATTTCGCCGGTCGGGATTTTAGGGTTTCGGCCGGCGCCGCGATCTTTGACGGTGCCGATGATACCGATGCAGAATTCTGATCGCAGTTCCCCCGCCAGGGTATGGGCCGCCGGGCTCAGCGCTGGTTCGAACACCAGTTGGGTGAAGCCCGCACGGTCGCGCAGGTCGATGAACACGCAGTCGCCGTGATCGCGGCGGATCGAGACCCACCCGAACAGCACGACGCGCTGGCCAATGTCGATGGCGCGAAGCGCGCCGCAGGAGTGGGTTCGCTTAATGTCTTTGAGGAACTCGGGCATGGGGCGCAAATTAGCCGGATGACGGGCAGTCCGCCATGCCCGATCGGCACCGATTCGTGTAGGTTCAGGGGTGATGAAGCTTCGGGTCCTGTATCACGGTAACTGTTTTGATGGCTGTGCGTCCGCCGGTCTGTTCACACGTTTCTTCTCTGACAAGATCGCATCGGGGCCAGTGGACGTTGGGTATACGGCCCTAGAACACCAGCCCGGTGGCCTGGTTTTCGATGACGGGCTGTTCGATGGGGATACCAATGCGTGCGTTGATTTTCGTTATTCGCAGAATCCCCGCCTGGACTGGTGGATTGATCACCACGCGTCGGCGTTTCAGCAGCCGGGGGACGAGGCACATTTTCGCGCCGACCGATCGGGGAAAAAATATTACGACGTCGCCGCCCGCAGTTGTGCCGGCCTTCTGGCCCGTACCGGGCGGGATGGCTTCGGTTGGGATGTGACGCCCTATGCCGAATTACTGCAGTGGGCTGAAATCATCGACGGCGCCCAATTCGCCGATGCGGCAACGCCGGTCGAGCTGCAGGAACCCGCGCTGCGGTTGATGACCTGGAACGAACGCAACCGCGATGGGGAACTGGCGCAACGTTTCATCAACGATCTGGTCTCGCGTCCATTGGCCGTCATCGCTGAAGATTCCTATGTCAAAGGGCCCCTTGGCCCCATTTTGGAAGAACATCGACGCAGCCTGGACGTGGTGAGGAAGACCGCACGGATGCGGGGCGCGGTCGTGGTGACTGATTTGGCGGACACCACCACCCAGTCTTTGAACAAGTTCGTCGTCTATTATCTTTTTCCCCAGTGCCGGTATTCCGTCACGCTTTTGGCACCCGATGGGGCGCCGCGCATTAGCGTTGGTTCGAACCCTTGGGCTCCGGTGCCGCGCACCCATGACATTTCGCGTCTTTGCGAACGTTACGGCGGGGGCGGTCATGCCGTGGTGGGGGGGATCGCGCTTCGGGGGGGCGACCTCGATTCCGCGCGGATCGTGGTGGACGAAGTGGTTGCGGCCCTCAATGGTCCTGCGGCTTAAGAAGAACGTGCTGGTTTTCCCGCGATCTCGCCATTACCCTTAGCCGCTTTGCCCATGCCATCGCCATCCGCCGCGTCCGGACAGAACGTTCATTTCGTGTCCCTGGGCTGCCCCAAAAACCGCGTCGACACCGAGGTGATGTTGGGTCACGTCACGGGCGCTGGCCACACCCTGGTCGCTGAACCTGGGGACGCGGACGTCATTGTCGTCAACACCTGTGGGTTCATCGGCGAGGCCAAACAGGAATCCATCGACGCCATCTTGGAAATGGCCAAATGGAAGGACGCAGGTTCGTGCAAACGTCTGGTGGTCGCGGGCTGTTTGTCCCAGCGGTACCCCAAAGAACTGTCGGCAGAAATGCCCGAAGTCGACCATTTTATTGGAACCGACGAAGTGGGGCTGATTGCAGATGCGGTCGCGGGGCGAACCGAACGCGTCCACGTCGCCGAAACGCCGAAGTTTCTGTACAACCACCTGGCGCCGCGTCGGCCGTCGCAGGCACGCCACACAGCCTATGTGAAAATCGCCGAGGGCTGCGATCGTCCGTGCGCGTTTTGTATTATCCCCAAACTGCGGGGCCCGCAACGCAGCCGCGATGCCGATTCTGTGGTCGCTGAGGCCGAAGAATTGGCGGGGGCAGGAACCCGGGAAATCTGCCTGGTTGCCCAGGATTTGACCACCTATGGCCGTGACCTGCCTGATGGCAAAGATCAGGATGGCCCCACGCTGGAACGCCTGTTGGCACGGCTGGCAAACGTGCAGGCGCTGCGCTGGATACGTCTTCACTATGCCTATCCCACCGCGGTCACCGATGGCCTGCTGTCGGTCATGGCGTCGTCGCCGCGTGTGGCAAAATACCTGGACGTTCCGATGCAACACATCGACGATGGCGTACTCAAGGCGATGCGCCGCGGACATGGTTCACGCCTGACCCGCGAACTGGTCGAGCGCGTTCGTCGGTTGGTCCCAGGCGTCACGCTGCGAACGTCCTTCATTGTGGGACATCCGGGTGAAACCGACCAGGCCTTCGCCGCCTTATGCGATTTCGTGCGCGAATCCGAACTTGAACGGGTGGGGGTTTTCACCTACTCGCGTGAAGAAGGCACCGTTGCCGGTCTTTTGCCGAACCGCATCCCTCAAAAAGAAATCGAATCGCGCCGCCGTGAAGTGTTGCGCATCCAGCGCGAGATTTCCAAACGCAAGTTGCGGGCGATGAAGGGCAAACAGATCGACGTGCTGGTCGAAGGCCCGTCCGATGAATCTGAATATTTGCTGATGGGCAGGCATGAAGGCCAGGCACCCGAAATCGACGGACAGGTCTACCTGACGCTGGATCCTCATGCTGAGGCCTCGATAACGCCCAAAACGGGCGATTTTGTTCGCGCCCGCATCACCCACAGCGCCGAATACGACCTAACCGCCCAGGTCGTCTCGGCGGCCTAGACCGCCAGTTCGATCATCCGCAGCATCGCCCGCGCCGCGCCGCCTCGGACGTTTTCGGGAACGGTTATCAGCCGGTTCGCCGGCAGGTCCCGCACGGTTTCGTACACGTCTTGCAGGGTCGTGGCTTTCATGTACTGGCACAGCCGACAGGGTTTGAAGAATTGTTTGTCGGGGTTTTCTAGTTCCATGCGCACAACCAATCCACATTCGGTCAGGATCGCGAATTTGGTGATCTCGGGATGTGCTGCCACATATTTCGCCATTTGCGACGTCGACAACACCTGGTCGGCCGCCCGTTGCAGTTCGGGGCGTACTTCGCCGTGAACGATCACCGCAGCGTCGGGATCGCTGCGCCGAATGGATTCGATATCTGCAACCGTCATTTGGTGGTGCACGTGACAGGCGCCTTCCCACGCGAACACGCAGCCGTTTAGGCCCTGTGTGGTCGCTTCGGCCAACAAAGGTTCGATCTGCGCTGCGTACTCCTTGGGCGAAAACATATGGGGCGCGGGGGGCGGCAGGTACATCCGTCCGGTTTTGATCGCGACCTGGTACGCCAGATTTTGATCCGGGACGAACAGAATATCCCGCGTGCCCAGCCGATCGGCGATATGGGCCGCGTTTGAACTGGTGCAACAGGTATCCGATACGGCCTTCACGTCCGCATAGGTGTTGACGTAGGTCATCGTCGAAAAATCGCGTCCTAACGCACGTAAGAATTCCTGGCGTTCCAGTACCTCGTCGGCGTCCACATCCGCCAGCGAACACAGCGCTTCAGCGTTGGGTAAATACACCGGGATTTGTGGCGCCAGCGTGTAGCAGCCCTCGGCCATAAATTTCACCCCGCAGAACACCACCGCGTCGGCCTTGATATCACGCGCCCGTACGGCCAATTCGAACGAATCGCCCACCGTATCCGCCACGGCCTGTACTTCGGGAACTTGGTAATTGTGCGCTGGAATGAATAGGTTCCGTTCCTTTTTCAGCCGCCGGATTTCGTCCCACAACCACGCCACGCGATCGCCCTGCGATGCCGCCAGGTGACCCCCGCGAATCAAACGGTCGACGCTTAATAGTTGCTCTTGCATGTCGGGGGTCAGTCTATCGCCGTGATGCCGACGTGCCATACTGGGCGGGACACCGGTCTTTCATGCCCACCCTTGATCCCGACATCTGGCACGACGTCACCGAAGGTGGCCTTTCCCAGACCATTTTACCCCATCTGCGGGTGACGCCTCTAATCCCTGCTCCTGCCCTGTCCCGGCGCACGGGCGCCGATGTTTGGCTAAAACTTGAATCGCTGCAACGCACGGGATCGTTCAAATTGCGCGGCGCTTTGGCTAGGCTTGCCGCCCTATCGATGTCGAATCCGGGTGGCCACGTGATAACGGCTTCGGCTGGCAACCACGGGCTAGGTGTTGCGCTTGCGGCCCGCACCTTCGGTCTGCAGGCCACGGTTCTGGTGTCCGCCCTGGCCCCGAAGATAAAACGTGACGGCATCGCGGCCTTGGGCGCCACGGTGGAAATTGGCGGTCCAACTTATGATGCCGCCGAAACGGAAGCCCGCGGCCGCGCCGCCCTTGATCCTGGTCTTAGCTTCGTGTCGGCCTTCGACGACGATCACGTTATCGCGGGCAACGGCGGCCTGCTTGCCCGCGAGATCCTCGCGCAACGACCCGACGTGCAGGTCGTCATGGCCCCTGTCGGCGGGGGAGGGCTTGCGGGGGGCCTTGGTGCTTATCTGGTTCCGCGTGGCGCGAAGGTTGTGGGGGTTTCGCCAACCGCCAACGCGGCCATGCAGCGATCCCTTTTGGACGGACATGCCCACACGCAGTTCAAAGGGAATGTTACCCTGGCCGAAGGGCTAGAAGGAGGCGTCAGTGAACGAACGTTTGCCTTGGCCCGCGCCTACGTCCCCGACATTGCCCTGGTCTGTGAAGCTGAGATCAAGGCCGCCGTTGCGTTCGCCTACCGCGACCTTGGTTTAATTTGTGAACCGTCGGCCGCTGTGGTGATAGCCGCGCTGCTGTCGCCAGTAATATCCATCGCGAAAATACGCGTCGTGGCCGTCATCACAGGGGGCAACATCGATGTGGACCGTCTTGATGGGCTGCGGTCAGGCTAGTGCACCGTCTTCGAAATAACGTCAAGTCCGGCCGACAATCCGGGCCGATCGCAGCGTTGCTCCTCCTCGCAATAGCTACGGCTATTGGTCGTCGTCGCGCCTTGCGCTGGGCCCACTAAGACTTGATAGCTGGCCACTGCGAGGTTTGGCGTCGGCTTCTGCGTTCGCGTTTTTCAACCACCTTGGCGGCCCGGCGGGCCTTGACCTTCACGGATGGTTTGCGACCCGGCAGGGCCTCCTGTTCGCTGTGGTGTTCGGGGAAGGCGCCGGGCCTCTGTCCCAAATCAAATATCGCCACCTCGCGCTGCCCACGTTCCCCAAAACGAAGAGGCATGACAGCCGCTCCGATCCCAGCCCCGACGTAAACAGCGCCCGTGTCCCGGGTCGCTGGCCCAAAGGTGCGTGAACCGTAAAGGCCGTGTACGTATTTATGTCCAGACAGCCGTCCCAAGGACCATTCATGCAACCGTGCGACCGTAATTTGACCGCCATGCGTGTGCCCCGAAAGAACCAGAGGGACACCACAGGCCCACAGCCCATCGGCCTCTTCGGCAATGTGCGAAAGTCCCAGGGTCGGTAGATCGGCACGCAATCCCTTGACGGCCTTTTCGCGATCGGCGTGTCCTGTGTAGGCGTCGTCCAGTCCCACAATCTGAAGCGGCTGGTGATCGCGAAACGTCATGATCGTATGTTGGTTGGACAGCACCTGCGCGCCGCCCCGTTCAAGCGCAGTTCGGACTTCGCCAGCGCCCGCCCAGTGATCATGGTTGCCAAGGACCGCCAACGCCGGGGCCTTCAGGCGACGGATCAGATCCGTAAGCTGATCCAGATACAGCTGGCTATGGCACACGAAATCGCCTGTCAGGACCACCAAGTCAGGGTTCTGGTCATTCGTGATGTCGATGGCTTCCCGCTGAATCTCGTAGGGCGTCACGCGGCCAACGTGCTGATCGGTTAGATGAGCAATACGCAGGTGACAGCCCGCCTCAGCGAAGGTGCAAGGCCCGGCAAACCGGCGGGTCAGGATCCTCGATCGGGGCCCCGGTAAACCCGTGGAGAAGGCCCAGCCGGGAACAGGAAAAGGCATGGCGGTCTTATGATCATAATCCCCCCGCGGGCCGCATCAAGGCCATGTGCGGTTTATCGTCCTACACCCGTCCCGCGTTAACGCGCGTACGCGTTGGCAAACCCAACGAGGGCGTCACCAAACAACCCAGGCGCCTCTAAGGGGGTTAAATGACCGACGCCGGGCACCTGAATCAAAGCGGCGCCGGGGATGGCGGTGGCAAGGGCTTGCGCTTCGTCTGGTGGCGTCAGGACGTCATCGTCGCCGACCACTATCAAAGCCGGACAGGTGATGCCGGGCAATTCGCGTGTGCGGTCCGGGCGATCGCGCAGCGCCTTTAGGCCCGCGATGACTGTGGCCGCAGGTTGGGCCATCAGGCCGCGCACCACGTCTTTAAGGACATCCGTTGCACCTGATCCCAACAGGCGGGGAAGTTGTTTTTCAACATACGCCGCTGTGCCTGCCGTTTGCACCAACGAAATGGCCTCATCGCGGGCGGCGCGGGCGGCCGGGGCGTCGGGCCCGGATTTCGTGTCGGCCAACAACAAGGCGCCCAGCCTTTGCGAATGGCGGGCGGCGAAGGCCTGGGCGACATAGCCGCCCATCGACAACCCGCCGACCAAGGCGCGTGCGACCCCCAGGTGGTCCATCAGCGCCGCCAAATCGTCGGCCAGATCAGCCAAAGAAAAATCGCCCCCTAGATCAGACGCCCCGAAGCCGCGCATGTCGGGAATGATCACGCGAAACCGGCTGCCCAGGCGGGCGGCGCTGCTAACCCAAAATCGCCCATCAAAGGGAAAGGGGTGCAGCAACACGACAGGCCGTGTGCCTTCGGAGATGCGGTAGTTCACGATCCGCCCTGCTACCTGTAGCTGTTTTTCGACAAGAGCCACGGATGCCTCAATTTCTGGCGGGTTTTCCGCCGAATCCTTGCAACATTTTCATCAGGGCCTGTTGATCAAAGGGACGGGGGGCGCGGGTCACCTTAGCCGCTGCACCCCGGCCCTTGGCACGAAGAATCATCGTCACGGCGCCTCCTTGCGCCTTGTTGTCGGTTTGCAGCTTCACCAATCCAAAGGGGGGGGCGTCGTCGCTGACCCAAACGTCGGTTATGGATCCCTCGGCGGATTTTTCACGGTAATGCCGGGTCTTGAATTTTCCAGCGGGCACGGTGATGGATTCCTGCCCTACCTGCTTGCGCGGGTCAAGCTGGGTGAGCTGGTTTCCACCCTCCGGTCCTATCGGCATGGCCATCGGTTCGTGCGTGCCTAGTTGCATGACCAGGTTTTTCACGCGGTCCGGACGCGACGGGTCGGGATCGACGGTTACCTTCACCGTGACTTCGCCGGCCCCCAACGGGCCCCCCGCGGTGGTTAGTTCCAATACTTGGCCTTGGGGCGCGCGTCCCACCAAGG
>JAYUUT010000052.1:0-5569 GCA_043754455.1 Myxococcales bacterium | reverse complement strand
ATCATCCAGCCTAGGACGGCCCGGTCGCGCACCGGATCCAAGCGGGCGGCGCCAAAATCAAAGGTCATTTCCTCGCGCGAGATAAGCATTGCGATTGGGCCCCTAGACTGGCCTAAGAAGGGGTTATAACACTGGGCCCATGAACCGCCGGACCCTCCTTCTTGTCTCGTCCTTGTTCACAGGCCCATTGATGGTCGGTTGCGCGACGTCGCAGCCGCAAGGCGCAGCCCCACCGGCCACGCCCCCAGCCGCCTCGTCAGGGCCGCTGGTGTACGTCGGGGGGTATCGCCCTGAAATTCACGTCTTTCGCCTGAATGTCGCGGCGGGAACCTTGACCCCGGCGGGTCAAATGTCAGGCGGTGAAAATCCTTCATTTCTGGCCTTCGATCCCAAAGGGCGTTTCGTCTTTGCAGCCAATGAAACCAATAACGGACGGGTTACGGCGTTTTCCGTGGACCGGAAATCAGGCGGGTTGACACGCATCAATGACGTTGCGTCAGGCGGGGCCAGCCCCGCGCACCTATCGACGGACCACGCGGGGCGTTTTTTGCTGGTTGCCAACTACGCCCACGCCTTGCCAGGTGTTGTCGAAGTGCTGCCGGTGGGGCCTGACGGGAAACTGGGCGCGCCCGTGGATCAGGCGAATCTGGGGCAAGGCGTGAACCCGCACCAGATTCAAACCAGCCCTGACAACAAACATGTATTTGTCCCCTGCAAGGGTGGGCCTTTCGTGACCCAGTTCCGGTTCGACGCGGAAACCGGTCACTTGGATTTTAATGGTCACGCCCGCATCCGAGACAAGCCCAAGGGCGGGCCTCGTCATTTGGCCTTTCATCCCGGAGGCATCCTTGCCTACGGCATCAACGAATTGGATTCGACCGTGACGGCGTATCAACTGAACACGCAATCCGGTCGGCTCACCGAAATTCAAACCATCAGCACCCTGCCCGAAGGATTCGCAGGCGACAATTCGACCGCTGACATTCACGTTCACCCATCGGGAAAATTCGTTTACGGGTCGAACCGGGGCCACAACAGCATCGTGATTTTTGCGCTGGATGCAGAGGGCAAGATGACCCTTATCGGCCATGAAACCCGAACCATAAAAACCCCGCGTAACTTCCACATCGATCCCACAGGCACGTTGTTGTTGGTAGCGAATCAGGGCGCCGACACGGTGACTGTGTTCCGGGTGTTCCCGGATTCGGGGCTGCTGGAACAAATCGGCGTGCCCGTGCCCGCGGGCAAACAACCTTCTTTCGTTGGCATTCTGCCTGGCACGGGCGGGTAAGCCCACCCCCACGTGACCTTGGATCTGGTTCGCACGGCTGTGACAGTGCTGGGTTTAATGGCCGCCACCCCCGATCCCGCCCACCTTGCCGAAGTGATGGCCTGGCGAAAAGGCCGCGAGGCGCGGTTGCTGGCCGACGATGGCTGGCTGACAGTCGCAGGGCTTTTCTGGCTTGCCCCGGGCAAAAATGTATTCGGATCGGACGCCCATCACCCTGTCACACTGCCCAAGGGTTCACCGGCCGACGCCGGGGTCTTTCTGGTCACAGGCAAGGTGGTCACATTTGAAATCAGCCCCGGAGTCACAGCCACCGTGGCGGGGAAACCCGTCACCCGGGGGACCTTGCAATCTGACGCCGAGGGCGAACAAGAACCCGACGTGCTGGCGCTGGGCCGGCTGCGCCTCTTTGTCATTGAACGCGGCGGCAAACTTGCCATCCGGCTGCGCGATTTGGACAGCCCACAAAGGCGTGACTGGAAAGGACTGTCGTATTTCCCGGTGGATACGGCGTTGCGTGTCACCGCACGTTTCATCCCTCACGCCCAACCCACAACCATTGCGTTTCCCACGATCATCGGATCCATCGACAACATGCGCAGCCCTGGCACAGCGATTTTCACCATCGCAGGCCGCGAACTCCGTCTGGACGCGGCACTGGAAACCGGCGATCTGACGCGCATGTTTTTCATTTTCAAAGACAGCACGGCAGGCGCGGATACCTACGGCGCAGGCCGGTTCCTGTATTCGGCCTTGGCACATGACGGCAAGGTGGTGCTGGATTTCAACCGGGCCTACACCCCCCCTTGCGCGTTCACGTCGTTCGCCGTTTGCCCTTTACCGCCTAAACAAAACCGACTTCCCGTGCGCATCGAAGCCGGGGAACGCTTTTACAGCGGCCACTAGAAGCATCAGGATTGGGCCGGTCTATACTCCCTGCCCCCCCCATGGCCCCTGTCAGCGTCCCACCGAAAACCTTGCCCCGCATCAAACTGTTGATCGGGTGTCTCGGTTTGTGGGTTTTTTCAGCCTGCCAGATATCGCGAGAAGGTCTTTCCGGCGCCGCAACGAATGATACGCCATCACAAGGCAGCGGAGGTGCCCGCGGCAAGAACGAAACGCTACCACCTGCATCGTCGCCGGATGTCCCGCCGGCACTGAACGAGGCCGCGCCCCCCCCTCACGTGCCAGATACGAATACGGGTCCACGCGACGCCGCCATGCCGTTTTTGTCAGTCGATGCCCCACCCGGATCCAGCGCCATCACGATCCCAGATGCCGCCCGATCGCCATCAGACCTCCAACCAACCCTTGCCCTTATGTCGGCCCCCGACGCAAACGGATCATCCGGATCCGGGGACGCCACACTTTCCGTCGATGCCGCCACATCCTCGCCTCGCCTCATGCGTGCCGTCCTGCTTACCGGTTCGGATCAACCAACCGATGGCGAAAAATTGTTTCAAGGGCGACTCAGGCGCTTGGGGTTCAGCACGATAGACACCCTGATCGTCAAACAAGGATTTGTTGCCGCAGACGTGCGCAACGCCGTGTTGGGAGCAGCACTGGTGCTAATCAGCAGCATCCTCGATACCACCACCGGGATTGGCCCAACACTGCGGGACCTGCCCGTGCCGATGTTTTCAAATGAATGGGCGCTGGCGGACGATCTGGGAATGATCCCAATGGGGCTCGGTCGGTCGGGAGTCGAAGACGGGATAGGCGTTCGGATCATCGAGCCCACCTCAGCGCAAGCCGCAGGGTTAACCGGCGAGGTCATCGTTTTGTCGGCGCCCCGCCCCATGGCGTGGGTACAGCCGGTTCCGGCGTCCGTAAACATAGGCTCTATGACGGGCAACCCCGCTCACATGGCGATTTTCAGCTTCGACAAAGGGGCGGCGCTGTACACGGGAGCCGCCCCCGCCCGTCGCGTCGGTTTCTTTGCGAACGATCGCGCCGTGACGGCGTTGAACGACAACGGCTGGAAACTGTTTGACGCCAGCGTGCGCTGGGCCGCAGGGTTGCCCCCTTGACACCGAAGGGTGACTTTATAAAAACCGTGTTATTTTAAGGTAGATGTTTCAACGAACACTCAGGTTACCGCCGCCAGGAAAGGAGACCTTCTTCCTGTGGGGCCCTCGACAGACAGGTAAAACCACGCTTTTGCGTGACGCCTATGGTTCGCAAATGTGGATCGATCTGCTCAAGACAAACGAGTACCGATTGTTCCTGCAATCGCCCCATCTTTTGCGCCAGCAACTTGCGGCCGCCCCCGCAACCAAACAAGTGGTGATCGATGAAGTACAACGGGTACCTGCGTTGCTCGATGAAGTTCATTGGCTTATCGAAAACACCGGAACGAAGTTCGCATTGTGTGGTTCAAGCGCCCGGAAGCTTCGCCGTGGGCATGCGAACCTTCTGGGTGGGCGAGCGTTACGTTACGAGCTGCATGGGATCACGTCGGGTGAACTGGGAGACAAATTTGATCTGACGCGGATCTTGAACCACGGCACTTTGCCAAGCGTCTATCTTTCCGAGGCGCCGAGACGTCGGCTGCAAGCGTATGTCAGCGATTACCTGCGGGAAGAAATTGCCGCCGAAGGATTGGTACGCAACCTGCCCGCATTTTCCGAATTTCTGGACGTGGCTGCGCTGTCGGATGGCGAACAAGTGAACATATCCTCCATCGCTCGTGACTGCGCGGTTTCAAGCCCGACAGCCAAGTCATATTTCGACATTCTCGTTGATACGATGCTGGGCCGATGGTTGCCGGCCTATCGCAAACGACCAAAACGACGGGTTGCCGTTTTGCCCAAGTTCTATTTTGCAGACGTGGGCGTAGTAAACCGCCTGGCAAAACGGGGGCAACTTGAAGCGGGTGCTGAACTTTTCGGCAAGGCCTTTGAGAATTGGATTCACCACGAACTCGTATGCCACAATGTTTATGGGAGCGACTCCCACGAACTGGCCTATTGGCGTCTGACCACCGGAATCGAAGTCGATTTTATTGTCGATGACGACCTTGCCATTGAGGCCAAAGCCTCCCGCCGGGTCGATGACCGTGACCTCAAGGGGCTCCGGGAGCTTCGGCTTGAGCACCCCCGTGTGCAACGGCGAATTGTCGTGTGCATGGAATCACGGGCCCGGCGCACGTCCGACGGCATCGAAATTCTGCCCTATGATGATTTTCTAGAGCAACTGCGGGCGAACAAGATATTTGACTGACGTGAGGTTCCCACACGTTTAATCAGTAGTTGCGATATCATCTTTGGTCAGCATGACGACGAACCAAGACACGACCAGCCCGCCGAGCATTGACAGCGTCTTCGCCGGTCAGATTCCGAGGCTGTATGAGACGTACTTGGTTCCGATGCTCTTCGAGTCTTACGCTACCGACTTGGCGAACCGCCTGGCCGCGAGATCTCCCACGCAGGTACTTGAGCTTGCGGCAGGAACGGGTGTTGTGACGCGTAAGTTGGCGTCCGTTTTTCCTGAGAGCGTTTCCATCGTCGCCACCGATCTGAATCAGCAAATGCTGGATCAAGCGTCCGCGATTGGCACGGCGCGCCCCGTGCAGTGGCGTCAAGCCGACGCCATGCGCCTGCCTTTCGAAGACGGAACCTTCGACGCCGTGCTGTGCCAGTTCGGTGTCATGTTCTTTTCCGAAAAGGCCAAGGCGTTTTCCGAGGTGAGGCGTGTGCTCCGGCCGGGCGGCGTTTTCATTTTCAACGTGTGGGATCGAATCGAAGAGAACGAATTCGCGGCCGTAGTGGCTGATGTCCTTGAATCGATGTTCGCCAAGGATCCGCCGCGCTTTATCGAACGCACCCCCCACGGCTATTGGGACCGTCCGACCATCGAACGAGATCTCCGGGACGGCGGTTTTCAGGCCTCGCCTCAGATCACGACGCTTGCCGCACGCAGCCGGGCAACCACGGCTCAGATCCCGGCGATTGCGTACTGCCAGGGGACGCCTATTCGCAGCGAGATCGAGGCGCGCGACGCCTCACGGCTTAGCGAAGCGACCGAGCGCGTGGCCGAAGCGATTGCCCAGCGTTTTGGTCGAGGGGCAGTCGACGGGAAGATCCAGGCGCTCGTGGTCACCGTTTCGGGCTAGCTCCAGCACCCCGGCCCCCCTGATTCACGAAGAAATTGACGGCCCTGCCCGCTGGCGCACAGTGGGAGGTCATGGCCCCGACGCTTGCAGGCACACGTGTGCTGGTGGTCGGCCTCGGACAATCCGGGGTCGCGGCCGCATCTTTGTGCGTGGCGCAGGGTGCGCAC
>JAYUUT010000051.1:0-6924 GCA_043754455.1 Myxococcales bacterium | reverse complement strand
GGATTCGGGCACACCCCCGTCGCCGGGTTGCACGCCGCCGCCGCATGACACTGATCCTGCGCACCACACGTCACCGGATTCGCCCCCACACACACCCCGTTCAGGCAAAAGTCCGCCTGCGTACACGCGTTGTTGTCATTGCAGCCTGTGGTCATGGGCAACGGGGTATGTCGAACCCCTGCCAACGCGTCGCAGGTGTCCGCCGTGCACGGGTTTCCGTCATCCACCACGGGTGCCGCCCCCGGCTGGCACGTCCCAGATCCGTTGCACGTTTCGGCCCCATTGCAGAAATTGGCATCAGTGCAAGAAGTGCCCACCGCCACAGCCACATGTTGCACGCCCGTGACCGCATTGCAGCTATCCACCGTACATACATTCCCGTCGTCCACCACCGGCGCCGTCCCCGCGGTACACACCGCGCTGGCATTGCACGTGCTGATACCGTTGCAGACATTGCCGTCGTCGCACGCGGTGCCCGTGGCGACGTTCGTGTGCGAACACGATCCGTTGCCATTGCAGGTGTCCGCGGTACACGGATTGCTGTCGTTACACTGCGCCACCGTGCAGCCCGAAAAACCATCCTCGAAGGTCAGACTGGCATCGGAAGCCACGTCCACATCGCGCGCTAGAAAAGCGCCCCTGCCTACGGCATTGCTGTCAAACGCCAACGTTCCATTGGGCACCAGCACCAGGGCGGTGATGCGGCTCCCCGTTCCCAGCGACACCGCCTTGGGTTTGCCTGTCAAACCACCGCTTGCCCCGTTCAGCCCCGAGACCTCAATCTTGACGTCCTTCGCGGTCAGCCCCGACCCAGACGCGGGGCCCGCGTAGGCGCTGCTCCCGCTGCTCCACTTGTTCAAGACCCGCACCTGCACGGCACCCAGCGCTTCGAACCGCGCCCCCGTCCCCAGACTCACGTCAGACATCTCGTAGATTCCCGCCGTCAAGCGCAACACGCCGTTTGTCCCCGCGCTGAGCTTCGCATAACGCCCCGGCATCACGGTCACGGTGCCGCTGGCCGCCGAGACATTCGTCGTTCCGGGCGTCACCGACGCGGCCGCAGGAAGCGGGGGCAAGGCGACCAGCCCTGACAAGGTCCCCCGGATGGACCCGGTGTCCGCGACCAAACGGTTGGTCTGCACATCGCCCACCTTCGCCCCGGACGCCAAATGCACCGAATCGGCAATGCTGTTGTGGGTGGGCTGGACCGTGACTTTCGAGGCATAGTCGATAGGAACCCCCGCCGACAAAAACGGACCGCTTCCCGTCCCCTTTGCGCCAATATCACCCCCATTGATCGTCGTTCCCACCGAGCTGCCGCTGCGAAACGCCACGCTGTTGCTCGCCTCGACGACAAAGTCACCAAGAACCGGGCTGGCGTTCAGTGCTTGTCTCACGGCCACCCGGGGCGACAATCCTGGCGCGTCAGACGTTCCATCCCGGCAGCCAGCCGCAGCAATGACAACCACACCCAGGACCAGGTTCCGACAAAAGGGACCGCTCATATCCGTCTCCTCCGCTAGGCCGCCAGACTGACCGCAAAAACAATGACGGATCAAGACGTAACAGTTCGGTGTCGCAGCCAGCAAGCGAAAACCACCGGCCGTGAAAAATGTCGGACCCACTTAGAAGTGTCCCCATTTCCCCCGCCGGGCCGAAGGGGACATTTGGATTTGGGCTCTACAAAAAAAGGCCGATAATAGGTATTATGTTAAATACGATTGCGTTGTTTCACATCGTTACCAACACAGCCCCCAATTTTAAACCGTAGTTGCCACGTATTTGATCTGCTCACGCAGCCACATTTGGGCTGGAGCTTTTGCACTGCGATCGTGCCAGACCATGCTGACTGTGCCGCCTGGTACGGCAAAGGGAATCGGCAACAACTGTAGCGGCAACGTGGCGGCCATCGGCTCGGCCACGCGGTAACTAAGCGCTGCCACGAGGTCTGTTGCAGCCACAACTGCGGGCACCATAAGGAAGTGCGACAAGCGCAGTCCGATGTCACGCACCAACCCTCGTGTGGCCAAGACATCATCCACGACGCCCCGTGCCTGCGGGTCGGCCGTGACTATCACGTGTTTGAGTTTTAGGTACCCCGAAAGCGAAAGGCGTTTCTTGATCAGCGGGTGCCCCACGCGCGCCGTGCACACGAAACTGTCTTCGAACAGTTTTGCTTTCTGGTGACCTACGGGAGCTCCTTCAAAGAACCCTAAGGCGACGTCCACTTCACCAGCTTGCAAAAATGGCGGGACCCGATGATGAGGCCACGGTCGCAGTTGCAGCCTTACGTTTGGCGCGACCTTTTCTAGGTGAGCCAAGAGCTTCGGTAGCATCACAAACTCGACAAAGTCGGTGGCGCTGAGGGTAAACGTATCTTGCGCGGACGAAGGATCGAAGCGTATGGGGGCTACAGCATCGCCAATCAATGCCAATGCGGTTTTGATGGGAGCAAGCAAGGCAAACGCACGTTCTGTTGGGGCGACGCCGGAAGCCGTGCGAACGAACAAAGGATCATCAAGCTCAACCCGCAGTTGAGCTAATGCGTGGCTTACAGCAGGCTGCGACAGCCCCAAAAGCAGCCCCGCCCGGCCCACGTTTCGTTCCACCATAAGAGCATCGAAGACCACCAAGAGATTGAGATTCCAGGCCGACAACGGTCGAGACTCTTTATTCATAATATGAATATACGCGATAAAACATATCGACTGGAAGAATCTGGTATTCGGCGGCAGCCTAGGGGCAGATCTTGAACAACCTTTCTCATTGGAGATTCACCATGAAATTCACCAAAATTGCTGTCGCCACACTTGCTTCCGTTGCACCGTTTGTCCTGCCCGCCGTCGCAACCGCCGCCACTAAGATCGCAAACTGGACGGTCGACGCTTCTCATTCCAGCGCTCAATTTCGTGTGCGGCACTTGATGGTGTCGAACGTCAAGGGAGAATTGGGGCCTATCGAAGGAACGCTAATTCTAAACGAAGAGGATCCCACAAAGTCGCACGTGTCTGTGAAAATCGATGCTCGAAAGCTGGATACCCGTGACGGCAAGCGGGACGAGCATTTGAAAAGCGCGGATTTCTTCAACGTGCAGGCTTTTCCCTACGTCACGTTTGAATCAAGCCAGGTTAAGCGTGCCAAGTCAGGACAGCTAGAGGTCACAGGTAACCTTACGATTCGCAATGTGACGCGGCCTGTGACTTTGCACGTCGACGCCCTGCCAACCGCTGTAAAGGATCCGTGGGGAAACACAAAACGCGGCGCGACCGCTCATGCAAAGATCAACCGCAAAGACTGGGGCCTTGTTTGGAACATGGCGCTTGAAACCGGCGGCGTGGTGGTTGGTGAATCCGTAGAGATTTCGTTGGAGGTTGAGCTATTGCAGGTTAAGCCTGGGGGTGCTTAGAACTGTCTTCGGACCGAGGGGGCCCTCGGGTAGGCTTTCGAACACATGAGCCGGGGTGCTAACGCTTGCCTAGTTTTCTCAATGGTTGTCGGGTTAGTCGGCCCGGCGCGTGGTCAAAACGGCGTTTCTGATGCCCAACCACCCACAGCATTGTCGTCAGCGGCGGTTTTTGTCGGGGGCCACGATCGTGCTTCTGAGAACGGGGCGGCGCTGTTGGGCCCCGTCGGTCCGTCTCGGTTTGAAGTCGCGACCGAGGTGAATCGAAACGGATTCTACGCGGGCCGCGCTATCGGCGATGAAGTCTGCGCTGGCTGCCACCCGGACACGGCGGCGCAGTGGCGATCGTCGGCCCACCGATTTTCGTCATTCAACAACCCTTACTATCGATTCGCCGCCACCGCTTTTCGCCGTGAGCGCGGCCCGGCCGCTTCGAACTTCTGCGGCGGTTGTCACGACCCCGTGCTGGTTGCCACAGGAGCCTTCGAACGGCCAGATTTTGACCCCGTAACCCCAGCGGCTCAGGCCGGGATCACCTGCGTGTCTTGTCACATGATCGAGGCTGTCGACGTACGCGGCAATGGCGGGTACCTCGCCAGGCCCGCGCCCTTCGCCATTGAACAGCCGTTTCATCGTGCGCGGCTCTTGCCCGAACTACTACACGAACCGAAATTCTGCGGGACCTGCCACAAGGTGGGCCTCGTGCCTGAACTAACGAAAGCTGGATGGCTGCGCGGGCAGAACGATTTTGACCCGTGGCTTGTCAGCGCGGTGTCCGGCAATGGCGCGGGCTCTATCTATCGACCATCTGCCAGCCGACGTTGCCAGGACTGTCATATGCCTCTTGAACCGGCGGGGGCCGATCTGGGGGCCAAAAATGGTTCCGTGCGATCGCACCGGTTTCTCGCCGCGAACACCGCCCTGCCCCATCTTCGCGGCGATCGCGTCAGCGAAGATAGTGTGCAAGAATTTCTGCGCGGGTCGGCATCGGTAGATCTGATCTGGAACGGCAACAACGTTGACGCCGTGTTGCGCGCACGCGGGGTGGGCCACCGGTTTCCGGGCGGTACCAACGATTCAAATGAAGTGTGGCTGCAAGTGCAGGCCTTCGACCTGCAGGGGATGGTGATCGGATCGTCGGGACTTCCAGACGCACGCGGGGTATTGCCATCCGATACCCATTTGATTCGTGCACAACCGGTCGACGACCAGGGCGAACCCCTGCGCCTTCGCGACGTGCAGCACATGCGCGCTGTGATTTTTGATACGGCGCTTTTGCCCTCGGATCCTCAGGTGGTTCGTTTCACGGTACCGCAACAAACAGCCCAAATTCGGGCGCGTCTCCTGTACCGAAAATTTTCGCCAGCCTACGCCACTTCTGCGTGCGCATTGGTTCCCGACGTCGCGATTCGCAAGCGCTGTGAAGAAGTCCCGGCCGTCGAAATTGCCGCCGCACACACGACGCCTGCCGACCGCGGTGCTGCGTCCCAAGATTGGATGCGCCTGCTCGATCATGGGCTAGGGCTGGCGGATGCCCCAGCCGATCGCGCTGCGGAAGCGCGCGTGTCCCTTGAGGCATCCCGAGCCCTCGCGCCTGCACGTCCCGATCCCGTGTTGGGGCTGGCCCGTCTTGCGAACCGAATGGGACGCACAGATGAGGTGTTGACCCTTACGGCCGAGGCTCTCGCTCTCGCACCGGGGCACCCCGCTGCGCTATATCTGCAGGTGACGGCGTTGGTACGAGCTTACCGATTCGGGGCCGCGCTGGAACCGGCACAGCGGTTGGCCACACGCCTGCCCGGTGATATTTTTGCACAACTGCTGCTTGCGCGCGTACGGGGTCTGTGTGGAGACGCAACAGGATCGCTATCTGCGGCCGCTGCAGCCTTACGTATCGACCCGGAATCGGAAGACGGCCATTTGCAGTCGTATCTATCGGCCTCGGCGCTCGGACGAACCGACGATATGATCTTTCACGAGGAACGCTTCTTGCGCCATCGGGTACCGATTGAAACTGAAGTTAAATTGCGCCACAAATGGCGGCGGCGCTTCCCAGAGGCAGCGGACGAATCGACCCCCGTCCACACGCACATGCTGCGGCCACCGCGGCTCTGAATATCCCTATCCGTCCAGGCTTCTGTCGCGGTCAGCCTTTAGGCGCTTAAGTCGCAGCACGGCTTCGTTCCCAGCTTCATTCAATCCGCCGCCCCCTTCGAAAGTGGCGATGACCTCAGCTAGGGTCTTGGATTCGTCAACCGCGCGGGCCCGAAGGGCTTCGTGCATGTCCCGGAAGTTTCCGTAGAAGACCTGTAGTTCGTCGCCCTTACGAAGGGCCCGCAAGGCGGGGAACAGTTTGTTGTCGCGGACCATCGAACAAATGCTGCCAATCTTGAACAGGGGCCCCGCAACCTTGTGGGTAATCCAGATCCCTGCCCCCCCGATTGACATGACCAACACGACGCCGAATCCGATGATGCCCCAAATGACGACCCGGTCATTGTCGCGGAAAGACTGTTCCAGTTCGCTGGCCGTTCCCGGATCAACCAATCCCGTCATGGCAATAATCTTCGAAGTATCGCGAACTGCTTCGACGATCTTGTAGCCCAATACCGCCGTCAAGAAGATGGCCACCAACAGGATGAAGGCGGTGTACCGGATCTGAAGACCCACGTCGATCAGGTAGTTCCGCCATTTGCGACGGTACTTGGGTCGCTGAAACTCAGCACTGGGGCGGGCCGCTCGGTCTTGGTCTTCGCTCATGGATTCATCCCCCCTGGGATTGAAAGAACTTCAAAAGGTCTTCGGCCAGTTGTCCCGCCGTCGCTTCCAAACACTGTTTTCGAGAACTTTCTTGCTCGCGGGCGCCACGGCCCCCTTGGACCGCCGCCCCAGCGTTCGTCCACAGAATCAAGCTTCTTGAAGGCCATCGCTGCACCTGCACTTTCACGTCGCAATTGGTCTCCTGAGCCCCGCCTACCATTGACTCGTCCAGTCGACTTACGTTTCCATCAATTAAAAATCCTAGGCGGCCCGCTTTGGCAAAATTCTTTTCTTCGGTCGGATCCAATGAGAACACCAAGCTGGGCAAACGTCCAAGTTCCCGCTTTAATGACGCTCGGAGCAATTCCAGGGTCACTGCGTCCGCAGATCGCGTTCCGCCACTAAACGATCCAAAGGTGACGTAGACCTTGCCGCCCCTCCGATCCGCCGCGCCCCCCTTGCCGCCGCCCGGGACTGGGCCCAGTGAAGCCAGGGCCTTTTCGGCTTTTCCCCGGACATAACTATCCTGTTCACGCACCAATAGCGCCTTCAGGGCGGTCGCGGCCGCCGCATTTCCCATCCGGCCCAACACGTCCGCGGCTGTAGATCGCACCAACCGGTGTGGATCCGACAGCGCCCGTGACAACGGGGAAACCGCCCCAGGATCGCCCAGTTTCCCCAGCGCCAACGCCGCGGCCAGGCGAACCTTGTAACTGTCGTCGCCTAGAAGCTGTGCGGCGATATCTTCAAGTTTTCCTGCA
>JAYUUT010000050.1:0-3430 GCA_043754455.1 Myxococcales bacterium | reverse complement strand
GCTATCCGACCGCGAAACAGCCCCCGCGTCGCCAGCATCGGCACGCGGCGACATATCCTGACCCAGGGCGTCCACCGTGGTGCCCGAAGAAACCGTCATGGATGCCTTCGTATCGAATAAAAAACCACCGTCAGGGATCGCATAGGTCGTCCCCGCGTCGTTCCCAAAGCTCTGGTCGCGTCTGGTGGACGACGAACAGCCCCCGACCAACAACGCCAGGGCCAGCCCCCAAGGGCCCAAGCGCCGACAAGAACGACACATCATAGCCGCACCCTACAGGTGAGCCGGGGCGGTCGCAAGTTTGCCCGGACACCGCTAAGCTGATGGCAATGTTCGGTATCCCGTCCGGATTGGTGGAACGGATCCGATCAGGGGAAGCGGTGCTGGTCGCTGGGCTGGGGTTCCACCTCAGACCGTCGATTCCAGGCTGGGCTGCTCTGGTCAGGCACCTGGCCCGGGCCATGCCCCATGAAGAAGGGGCCATCTTCGACCCTCGCCCGGTGGCAGACGACCTGATATCGCAAGGCCGCCTGGGCCCCGCTGTGGCCTTCGTCCGCCAGAGGTTGTCAGATACCGATCTGTGCCGCGCCCTGGATGACGTGTTTTCTGCTGGTTATCCGCCCTCCGAGGCCATGTCGATCGTCGGCCATCTGCCGTGGCACGGGGTGGTGACGTCATCGTTCCATGGGACGTGGGATGCGGTGCTAGGGGGTGACGGGCGCACCTACCAGGCTATTGACGGGGCCATCTTGGCCCGACAGGGGGTCGCCCCGGCGGGTCCTTTCGTCCTATCGGCGCTGGGGCGCACGGGGGCCCCCCAAACCCTATGTCTTAGCGCCACGGATCTTCGACGCCGCGCCACGGCAGGTGCCGTGACGGCGTTTCTGCGTGACCGATTTGCGGAACGCCCTTTCGTTTTCGTGGGCTTCCGCCCCGGGGATCCTGATCTGGAGTTTCTGGCAACCCGCGTGCTGGGATCAACCCCCACGGGGGCCGAACACTTCTTGTTGTTGGAATCCGTCCCCGATGCCGGTCCTGGCGCCGCGGCTGCGTTGGGAGCCGACCTCGATTTGACCGCTGTGGCGTTCCCGGGGGCTCTGCCTGATCTGGTGCGGGCACTGGCTGACGCTGTGGCAGGCGAAGCTGGGTATTCACGTATCGTGACGCCATCGCCCGCCCTGGCCGCCGCACTGCTGCAAGGAGATCCTTCGGATTGGTTGCGCCACATTCGCGAGGAAATTGAGGCTGCACCAGCAGCGGAGAAGGCCGCCTTGTGGGAAGGTGCGGGCGACGTCCATCGTGATCGCATGGGCAGTCCCGTGCAGGCCATGGCCAGTTACAGAAGTGCCCTGGCGCTTGCGCCCGCGCGACAATCCGTCCTGCAAAAACTGGCTGACTTGTACGTTGCCCACCAGCATTTTCGCGCTGCCGATGACGTGTTGATGCGCCTGGCGCGCCTGGAAACCAATCCGTTGGCACGCGCACATCTGATGGAACGGGCGGCCATTATCCAACGGGACGAACTGGACAGCCCGGTTCGCGCCGCTCAGCTTCTGGCGCGCGCTTTAGAGGACAATCCGGGCTTCGAAGCGGCGTTTGGGGCGTTGGATGAAATGTTGTCCCAGCAAGGCAACTGGCCCCTGTTGTCCAAGTTGTGCCAAAAAATTCTTACCCAACCACCCCGGGACGCCGACGGACCTGTCCGCCGCCGCGCGGCCCAGCGACTGGCCGTTGTGGCGATGGAAATCTTAGAGGATCAGAAACTGGGTCTTTGGGCCTTGGAAGCCAGCCTTGCCCTTGGATCGGACGATCTTGCGCAGCGACAGCGGGTGGCCGATCTGTGTGTCAAGGCGGGCGTTGGATATGAAAACCGTGCCATCAGCCACCACCAGGCCCTGTTGGCCCGCGACCCAGATCGGATGGGATCGTACAGGGCTCTTGCGGATTTGTACCTGGCCATTGGGGATCGCGACCGCCTGCACGCCACCGCCGCCACCCTGGTGTTTCTGCGCAAGGCCGACGACGACCTAAAAGACCTGTACGAAAAAGGGCTGTCCAGCCGCGCAGGCGTTACGCCGTCACCGCTTCACCCATCAATAGCAAGATCGATTGCCCATCCCGACGAAGATCCGCGCGCGAGCGATCTTTTGGCCATCGTGGGCCGCTGCCTGTCCAGTAGCCGCGCTGAACCCGAAGACGTCCTGGGCGCAACCGATGGCATGGTCCTGGTGTCGCCGCGGGACCCTAGGCCCATTTTTGCTGCTATCGCGAACGCCGCCACCTTCCTGGGTTTGGAAAAGCCGGTCATGTACACAAACCCATTAGGGGGGCCTGTGTCGTACCATTGGCTGCGCGGGGACGGCCCGTTGCGGGATGCAATCGTTTTGACCCCGGGACTGGCCGGGTTGGCCGATCCTTCGCAAGCCCTGTTCATTGCGGCGGTCTTGGTTGCCCGGCTACGACCTGAGGCCCGGTTGGCTGCCGTCGATTCGGGCACCTTGGTGGACATCGGCGCCCGCGGGGCCCTGCATGTGGCGGGGGTTGGCCCCGGCGCCACCACGGATCGTGAAGGGATTGAACGTTTTTCGGCCGAACTGCGTGCGTTTCTTTCACCAGGATCAGATGGGGATCTGACCACCGCCGCCCGTGCCTTTGCGGGAAACGGGGACAGCCCCGACCTTGGGCGCTGGCAAACCGGCCTTCACCTCAGCGGCACGCGGCTGGCGTTTTTATTGACCCACGACCTGGGAGTCGCCGCACGCGCGTTGGCGGCCGAACCACCCGGCCTGTGCCCACTGCCCGCCAAACAACGATTGAAGGATCTGGTGGGTTTTTCGGTCAGCGAGACGTATTTCGCGGCTCGCAAGGCGCTGGGGCTTTCCAGAGACGATTGAGCACAGTGCGGATCGCACAAGCGGTCTAGTACCGGGTCGCTAAAAACGTAGTTTGAGAACGTCAAACGGTAGTTTTGAGGCGTGTTCGATTTTCCGTTGCAACTCCGGTTGAAAACCGGAATCGAGTTGGGGTAAGCCTGAGCGATGAAGAGCATCGTCCGCTGCTGTGTTTTTTCTACCCTGTTGTCCTTGGGCTGCGCTGGATCTTCCAGCAATAAGAGCCAGCCCGCTGACATGGGCGGTAGCGCGGTTTCCGGATCCGGCGGCGCTGCCAAGCCGAGCGGCACTGGGGGCAACGGCGGCACTGCGGGCAGCGGCGGCACCACAGGCAGCGGCGGCACCGCAGGCAGCGGCGGCACCGCAGACGCGGGCGCCAAGACGGGTGACGCGGGCCCGAGCAGGGACAGCGGCGGTTCAACACCGAACGCTATGACGCCCAAGGGCGATCCGTTCGTTTACGTCAACGGGGGAATGGGCTCGTTATTTCAGCTGAACATGGCGACCGGCGCACTGACCCCAAAAGAAGGCGCCGCATC
>JAYUUT010000049.1:0-2964 GCA_043754455.1 Myxococcales bacterium | reverse complement strand
TCCGCACATGCTGGCGTTGGTCGATGGCGTGTTTGCCAGCCTGCAAAGAATGCGCGCATCGGAACGGATCATCGTGTCGTCCTTTTCAATTCGGGCTGTGGCGGCGTGGCAACGGGTTTGCCCCCAGATCCCGGTCGGCCTTTTGATCGAAGCCGATACTTTGGCCATGGGCCTGCGCGCCCTGGCGCTACCCGTCTTGCGACCGTTCGCGGTTCATCCGGACAAACGGCTTGTGACCGCCGATCTTGTTAGCCGCTGTCACGCGCGCGGATATGCGGTGAACACGTGGACCTGCGATGCGCCCGAAGGTTTGCGGAAGTTGCGGACCTGTGGGGTGGACGGGATCATCACCAATGATCCCGCGGCGGCACGGGTTGCGCTTACAACCGAGCGGTCAGAATCAAGCTGAAGGTGTGGCCGTGTTGGCTGATGCGGCCAAGGGCACTGCCGCGGGCAAGCCCAGCCCTCCGTTTTGCGCATGCCGGGGCAGAAAGATCGCCGCGCGCGTCCTGACAGATTCGCTCGGCGTCCGGATCAAAGGCTGTGCCCGCGGGATCAACTGGAAGCACATAGGTAAACGCATAACCGACCCCGAATGTGATTCCTCTGCCTAGAAATATCTGGGCCATCAAGGCGGGGGCAATCTTGAATCCGTCGGGCGCGGCCGGGCTGGCTGAGGAAGCTGGGACGGCGCTGGTTTCGAACCGAAGGGCGCCTCCGATCACGGTGCGGGTGCCGATCCGCCTTGTGACGCGGATGCGCAGATCCAGGACATCGCGAAAGCCACGGTGCAAAACGATTTGCTCGGGGATCTCGGGCCGAAGGCCACCCTGTACGGGACCAACGAGTCGCAGATTCATGCGATCGTGGCGGGAAAAGTTCAACCACCGCCCCACGGTCGAGAATTCCCAGGCCGCAAGTCCTTTCCAGGTGGCCCCCATCGTGATCATGTCCGGCAGGTCGTAGCGCAAATCCCCAAGCACGCAGGGGGAGGCCGGATCCTGCACGCACACGGATCCGCCACCTTGTCGCGAGGGGCGGGTGACCTGTGCGTGGCGCAAGCTTGTGGTGATGCCGCCGCCGTCCGTTCCTAAAGGGGCAGACGCGTAGGCGAGGCCCAGCCGGTAGGAGGGGCGGTCAAGAAGAATGCCGCCGCCGAAGGTGAAATTGAGGGCGGACGAAAAGGGGTCGAGGCCAGAGTCCAGATCAAATCGCGCTGCCGCGGCGGGATTTCCGACCCCGCACGGAGATCCGCCGCAGTCTATTTCCCCTCCCTGAGGCAACGCGGTGTCTTCGTCAAACGCAAGGCGCCCCACCGAAAACAAAAAACCGGGTGCAATTCCCATGTGCAGCCCGCGACCAAGTTTCACGGAAAGGGCCGGGGTCAGGGCCACATGCCGCAAATCCATGCCAATCACGTGGTAACGGGTCGAAGGCGCGTCCGCAGCGGTCTGGTAGTCGAGTTTTTGGGCAAAGGGCGTGTAGGCGGCGAAGGCGATGGTGAACCGCTGGGCAATACGCGATCCGATGCCGAGAAAACCGCCGGGCCCCGGGGGCCAGGCGATCGGATGTGACAAGACGGCGCTGTGGGCCTGAGGCTGCGCCACGGGGTCGTAGCGCAGGTTTGTAAGTTGACCCGAAACCGCCAACGTCGTCTGGGTTTCCGTAACCAGGCCTAGGGCCGCGGGATTCCAATAGACAGCGGCGATATCGCCTGTGGTGGGCCCCGAAAGGCCGACGCCCCCAATATAGGGGTCATCCAAGGGACTGGCGTCGGCGTGATTCGTGAGAAGCAGCGCGATAAGGGCGGATGTAGGAATACGGAGGCGCAACGCTGGGAAAGTCTAAGGCACCGCCCCTTGGGCGTCCGATGTTTTCGAGGTCTGGTTGTGCAGATACGTGAAGCCAGGCTTGACCCCCAGACCAAGCTAAGACTAAAGTTCAGGTGCGCGGAGCGCCCTATTCAATCTGCTGAGCGATGCATAAGCTAACGATCGAGGATGATGAGGGTAAGACAGTGGTTGTTCCGCTTGTGCGGGATGAACTGACCGTTGGTCGTCAAGAGGGCAATACGATACGCCTGACGGAACGCAATGTGTCGCGCAAACACGCGAGGTTCCGCAAGCATGAGGGTGGCGTTGCGGTTGAGGATCTGGACAGCTTCAATGGCCTTAAGGTAAATGGGATCCGGATCGCCGCCCTAACGCCTCTCAAAGACGGTGACGTCGTCCTGCTGGGCGACTACCGGCTGACGTTTCGCGGGGACAAGGCCAGCGCGACCCTGTTTCATCCGGCCGGGGGACCCGCAACGCCCTTGGCGCTAGACGCCGCACAGCCGGTTTCGGCTGATCTAGCCCCGGCGACCGAGGCCCCTGTCCCTGTTGTGCGTCCTGAGAACGTGGCGCCCACTGTGCCGATTGCGCAGCCGCCGTTCCCTCGCGCGCTTGATCATGCGCCGGTTCCGGGCGCTATGATGGAAGGGGCCCCGACCATTCCGGTTCGTACCTTGGCTGACCAAGGGATTGACCCTTATCCCTTGGCACCGGCGGCGGCGGCCCCACCGGCCCGACTGGTCGTGGTGTCCACGAACCTCAAAGGGGCTGAGTTTCAGCTTGATCGGGCGTCGTTGGTGATTGGCCGCACGCCCGAAAACGATGTGATTCTGAATCACAAATCGATCTCCCGGCATCACGCGAAGATCATCCGCGAAGGCGGCAAGTATCTGGTCGTCGACCTCGAAAGCGCCAACGGCGTTCGGGTCAATGGTTCCGAGTTCGAACGCATCGAATTGCAGTCCGGCGACACGGTTGAATTGGGCCATGTCCGGTTGCGTTTTGTTGGGGGGGACGAGGCGTTTTCCTTCGACATGGCGTCGGGAGAAAGCGGCGCGCGGAAGAAAACCTTCTGGCTCCTTGGAACGGTGGTTGTGGTCGCCTTGGGCGCCCTCGTGACCCTAACCGGTGG
>JAYUUT010000048.1:0-6881 GCA_043754455.1 Myxococcales bacterium | reverse complement strand
TGGGTGGCCGCAGCGTCGCGGGGAACCGGCTCAAGGACATCAGCCTCGGCCGGTGGGTTGTGGGCAGCTACGGCACCAGCGGGTTTGCGGCCTTGCCGGGAGGCTTTCGCTACGTCCACAGACCGATCCATCAGGCGTCAGGGGCTTTTGACGCCCTCGGGAACACCGGAATGTGGTGGTCGTCGACCGAGGACAGTGTGAAAAATGCGCGCTTCGAGTACATCGACGGATCGGCCACCGGGATCTACGGTGCGGAGGACAGCAAACGAAGCGGATTTTCCGTGCGTTGCATCAAGGATTGACGGTCCCTGCCATTTCCCCTATCCGCCCACGGCTCCTACTTCGTCCATGGGAACCAGCCCTTGTCCTTCATGATGGCCACCCCCCGATCCGCCCACAGCTTGTGCCCGGCGAGACTGAAGTGGTGGTCGTCTTGTTGCCCGGTCTTGTCAGCAGGGACAAGGGCCAGGTTGGAGATTTGTGTCGGCAACTTTGCCAGCATCGGCTGCATCGCATTCGCGAAGGGGCTTCCGACCTTGATAACGGGATCCGTCGCTTCGACCTCGTAGTCGCATTGCAGAATTGGAAGGTTGGGTTCCTGAAGATCCGCGCGCAGGTCGGAGATGATCTTGGCATACCGCGCCGGGAATCCCGCCCAGTTGGCGGTCGTCAGATGGCGATCGGTGACACCAATCATGACAAAGGCACCTCCAAATGTGACCTTGCCGACCAGGGGCTTGGCCTTCGCAAGCAGAGCGCTGTACAGGGGCCCGCCCTTCTGCCAGTCGGCCGTCGTCAAGGCGCCTTGCGCCCTGGAGATCGAAATGAAATGGTAGTCGGGGCCCGCAATGGCCGCGGCGGCCTTCAGCCACGCCATACCCGGACCGCCCGCATGGGTTGTTGTTGCGGGCTCGGGTGCGGTCCGTTCCTTGGCCGGCGTGAACTGACTTCCGCTGTAGCTCCACAGGCGGTCCTGCGGCGTAAAAAAGTACTTATCCAGGTCTGCGGGGCCCGTCCCGTGCCCGACCATGTTCGAATGGCCGAAGTGCAGGAAGACGACCGCCTTTTCCTTGGGTACCTTCGTGCCGTTGATATCTATGAACACGCCGGATCCGGCTGCGGCCCCCCCTGCGCCCATGGCCCCCCCTGCGTCCGTAGCCCCACCTGCGGCCGCAGTCCCACCTGCGCCCGCAACCGCACCTGCGGTCCCACCTGCGTCCGCGGTCCCACCTGCGGCCGCGGTCCCACCTGCGCCTGTGGCCCCACCTGCACCCGAAGCCCTGGCACCGCCAGCACCACCGGCAGCGCCACCCTTACCCGCGCCTCCTGCCACGCCGCCAGCACCCCCGACGGTTCCCCCGCTGCCCGCCGCCGGATCATCGACGTTGGGTTCCGGGGCGGAGTTGTCCTTGACCCCGCCGCAGGCGGCGTAGAGCAACAATGTCGCCACTACTAAGGGGCCGGCAAAGCCACATCGTTTCACGTCGGTCGTGAGTAGGTTCACTCCATGGTGTTGGGGTGATCCTGACAATACCGGGACAAAAATGGGTATCCCTGGGACAACCTTCGGCCTGCCGCCATGGTGCCACGATCCGCTGCCCCGAATGGCCTAGTGCGCTGTAGGCCAGGAACTAATTTACGAGGCCGATGCCGGCGGCCCCGTACGCCCAGATCTTGCCGCCCAAGGCTGTCGCGTGGTGGCGACCACCTGTGGCCACGGAGCCCATTTTCGCGACCCCGTGCGGTGCTGCCGCCTTCATCCAGGCCGCATTGACGAACATGGTGGAAAGGCCGGGCGGATTGGCGTCGGCCATGTCCTGGACCAACGCCGTCAAGGCGCCGCCACTGATGATTTCGACTATATGAGTTCTGACGCCGCCCGGGTTCGGGGCCATGGCGAACCGCGCGCCGCCTTCGTTTGAGATGTGGAAATCCTCATCCGTCTTGACGGAGATGACCGACCCGTCCGACGACACCACGATCTGCGGGTTGTGGCCCGTGCGCGTGCCGACGCGCTTGGCTCCCCTCCAGATCAGATCGGTGACCGGCATGAAACCAAAGTGGACCTCAAGCGCGGCGGTCGTTCCCACGGCGTTGATTCTGTCTCCCGAGTCGAACATGATGGCGGGGGCACTGGTCACCATTCCCGCTGCCAGCGGGGCACCCTGCCTCCAGGTCGCGCCGGAATCCTCCGAAACCAGCACCTTGCCACCGGTTACGCCGATGGCGATGCGTTTGATTCCCGAACTGGAGCTGACATCCGTGGACGGCGCAAGCTGTGCGGCCGGCGCCACTTCGGCCGCGGCTCCGAACATCGCTGCGGCCGCTGTCTTGCGATAGCTGGACAGCGATTGCGTGGCCATATCGCCGCCGACAGCACTGACCACCACAACGACGGTTCCATCGGCGGCAACCATGATGGTGCCCCGGATCTCCGGAGCGGCGGGTTTCGGAATCACGAATCGTTCGCTGAACAAAAGAGGGGTCGCCGTGCCGGATAGCCAGACCTGTATGGGATCCGCGAGGCACAAGACGGCCAGCCCGCCTGTGGGGCGCGGTGTGATAGATGGGCTGGGGCACGTCGCGGTCCATGTGCCGCCGTTGGCGGTGATCTCTTTCAGCAGAGAATTGCCACTCGTTCCGCCTGCAGGCCCAACGGCTCCCGCGGCTCCCGCGGCTCCCGCGGCTCCCGCGGCGCCTCCGGCTCCTACGGTTCCCCCTGTCCCCGCTTCTCCGCCGGCGGATGCCGACCCGCCGTCCGCGTTCGCTGCTGCCGCATCGCGATTTGCAAGGGCCTCATCGACAAGCCCCCCTCCGCCGGCGTCGGCCTCGCCTCCACCACCAGTGCCGCCGCCACAACCGAGGAGCCCCAGGCCCAGGGTCAGACAGGCTCTCGCGATTTTGATTCGCATCGTTGATCCTCAGCAAGTGAGTGTGAGTTTGCATTCTTCGGTGGCCATTCGTCCAACCACGAAGTTGGTGCCGATCGAAGAGCCTTGTCAGGCAGCATCACCGCCCGCACCGTCGTGACTGGGGTCGGCGAAAGGGCGGCCTCTTTACTGCCCCTTGTAGTCGCGGCCGACGAGCAGCGTGCTTTCGAATTTCCCGCGATCTGTCGTGAAGATCTGGACATCATGCGGCGCCATGCGCGCAATAAACTCCCCCCGCTGCACCGTCACGTTGCCAGTCCCGTGAATGCGTTCGAGAGTCTTGCCTTCCAATTCCTTGAGGCCCGTCACCTCAACACCGAGGTGCGGCCAGTCGTCTTCGTTGACTAGTATCAGCAGCCAGTCCTTGCCGACTTTCCGGATGATGTGACTGACGCCGAAGGGCCTTGGCCGGCTCCGCTCGGTCGCCTCGATGAGACGGACCTGCACGGCCTTCTGCTCGGGGGCCACCAGGAAGGGGCCCAGGCGCGACAGTTCGCTGGTCATCGCCAGCAATGACTTGCGAAACGGCTCGGTCTTGGACGGCTCGTCGGTGCCGAAATACAAGACACCGCGCGATCCGTGTGTCAGCGCCAGATAGGCCATCAGACGGCTCTCGGAAAAGGACGGCCATGCGATCTCCTCCGGCCGCCCGATGGCGCCCCACGAAAGTCCCTGAAGGACGGTCCACAGGGGCTTGCCGCGACCAATCAGGCGAAAGCGCTCGGCGTAGTCCGCGACCAGGGTGGGCTCGCGCCACGGGGTGCCGGGCCGTTCGCGCATCGTCTGCGTGTCGTAAATCTCGCCCCGCGGCCCGACGGGGCCGGTGTCCTTGCCGTGAATCGGGTACATATCGAAGCCCGTGATGTCCACGTGGTCCACGTATCCGCGAATGAATGTCAGGTCGCTTTCCGAAGCCTCGTTGAGCCAGATGGGGAGCTTGCGCTTATCCAGGCGACGCACCATGGCCGTGCCTTCCCGGATGTTCTTGAGAACCTCCGGGCCGTGCGCCGCGGTGTACGCGAGAGCGGCCGGCGTCTGCCGTCGCCACTCGCCGCGTTCTTTGTGCAAACCGCGCCTGAATAGCGCGCTCCACGCGGTGAAGTTCCAAATCACCTCATCGGGGCCCTCCCACACGACCAATGCCGGGTGGGAGGCTACGGATTCGATCATGCCGCGCAGCTTATCGTCCGCGGGGCCGTCCAGCGGCAAAGTGAACCAGCACTGCAAGCCGAACTTCAGGGCACGATCCAGCTGGTCGCGCGACTGGCACGCGACAAGGTTAACCCCCGATTCGACCAGTTCCTTCGCTTTCGCGTCGTTGGTAGGTTGTTCGTACATTCCCACGGGGAAGACTTTTTGCCCCTTCAAGGTCAAGAACCCGTCGGTCGCCGCGATGGCCGGCGAGCCCAAGGCCGACAGGATGGCCAGAACGGTGGTCCCGATGACGGCGCGAAGCGTCGCTTGGCGGGAAGAAGGTCGAGATGGGTCGGTCACGGTAGGGTAATGTCCGTCTCTTAGATAAGGGTATCGACCTTCGCAAACATTTACAGTGAAAACTCAGATTGGCTCAATCCACCGGGAGACGACGCCGTTGGCGGTGCGTGCTGCCCCGGGCTAGCGCGGCGGCGTTGCCGGGTTGGCGGCAGCGCATCCGATTCGTTTCGCGCCAATGGCGACGTCGTCAATCCACATGTCGACCGTCTCCGCCATGCTTTGGTAGTTGACCCAGCCGAGGCGCAAATTGGTGAACTGGGGAGCGGCCCAGACGGAACGGGTGCCGTCGACGCAGCCCTGGCCCGTCGACTTGAGTTGGATCTGCAACTGACCGTCCACATAGAATTCGATGCTGTTCGTTACACCGTCGAACAGCCATTCCCAGCACGCCCATTTGTCTTGGGGAATTTGTTTCGACACCCAAGTCCAGCAGTCGTGCGGTTCGTAGTTGAGCAAGACGCCACCCATGCCGCCGATGCGGTACTCACCCCGCGTGGCCGGCGCGCCGTCCGACTGCACCACGTCGAAGTGCACGTTCATGTTCGCGGCATTGCTCAGCTTCGGCAGGTGGCTGGCCCACACCATCATACGCCCCCAAAAAGCGTTGCGGTCGCCGGGAAACAGCGGCGTGCCGCTACGGCCTAGTTGGACCCGGCGGTTGCCGCCCGGCGTGACGTGAACATGTGCTGACAATTTACCGCTGAACGCGTGGACGTCGTCGACCTTGACCGTCCCGCCGACTGAACTGAGCTTCCAGGGGGTCAGCGGCTTGCCATCTGTGTAGGATTCAAAGTCTTCGCACATCCGGGCCCCGGCACAGCCCTCACCTGGAAGCGTCGTGGTATCGCCGGGCGCCGGGGCAACCCCGGGAGCGTCGCCGGGAGGCATACGGGCCGGCGGTTCCGGCAACGCGGAGGCGGCGCCGACGTCCATTGCGGGCGGCGTTGCGGGCGGTGTTGCGGGCGGTGTAGCGGGCGGTGTTGCAGGCGGCGTAGCAGGCGGCGTCGAACTGTCAGCGTTGTCGTCGGCCGGGAGCAGCCGACCGGTATTCTTGCCCGCACAACCGATCAGTTCCACTGAACTTGAAAGCAGGAAGCACACAAGTACACGTTGAATCGCCATCTTGCCTCAACGAATGTCCAGACACGCTGCCAGGGTTACACGGCCCGCCGTTGCCCATCACGCATGGCGAAGACACGCTGAACCGGCGAGACATTCTCAGGGTTGGCCAGAAGGGGAGGGGGTCATGCTGCTGCGGTTTGTGCTGGGGCCGGCGCAAGATTTTTGTCCCCATTTCGCAGTCTGCGGCCCAATAGACGAGGTGCGCCGACGCCAATTCATTGCCAGCACCGTCACCCTACCTTTGGCTGCAGCCTGGACAGGCGGCGGGGCCCGCGCCGCCCCCTTGGCCAGCGTCGAGCCCGACGGCATGCTGCGCATCGCTGGTCGACGCCGCTTCCTGCTGGGCCTTTACGGCCTTCCCAAGGTCGATAGGCCCGAACAGGCGGCGCGCGACGCGGGCTTTGAGGTCGTTCACGTTCGGCCCGAGCGCGCGGCACTGGCCCGCCTTCGCAGCGCGCAGTTGATGGGCTGGACGGAACTGGGGGCCATCGCGCCCGAAAGTAAGGCGAAGGATGAGGCACGCATCACACTCATCGTGAACAGTCTCAAAAACGAGCCCAATCTGCTGTTCTGGGAGTCCGTGGACGAGCCTTCGTATATCTGGCAGAAGCCCCGGAGCCTTAAGGTGGAGCCCGGCCCGATCATTGCGGCGCGGAACTTCGTTCGTCGCCTGGATCCCGGGCGGTTATTCTTTCTCAATCACTCGCCCACGAACCTCGTCGAGACATTGAGCCAGTACAACGACGGCGGTGAAATCATTGGGATGGACATCTACCCGGTGATTCCGCACGGCATGCGTTCCATGCCCGTCCTTTGGCCCGGGACGGGGCGTCAGGGCGACCTGAGCGACACGAGCATCAGCCAGGTTGGTCCCTACACGGACAAGATGCGGCGTGTTGCGGGGTCCGGGCGTTCGGTCATCATGGTGCTGCAGGGTTTCGCCTGGGAGAACTTTCGGCCGGCCCCCAAACGCGATCCAAAACTGATCGTGTACCCCAGCGAGGCCGAACTGCGCTTCATGGCCTGGCAGGCGATCGTACACGGGGCCAATGGACTGCTGTTCTTTGGCGTCGACGAGACGCCCACCGAAGCGCCCTTGTGGTCGAATCTGACAATCATCAGCCGGGAACTCTCCGGGCTCGCCGCGCCGCTTGCTTCCAAGGCCGCGACCCTGGATCTGAAACTTCGTTACCACGAACTCGGGCATTCGATTGACCGTGGCATCGAGTGGTGTGCCCGTCCACACGACGACGGCACGCTGTTGGTCGCCGTGAACGCCGATGGCAATCCGGTCGAGGTCACCATGACGGCGTCGCCTTCGGTGCGCAGATGCGA
>JAYUUT010000047.1:0-1713 GCA_043754455.1 Myxococcales bacterium | reverse complement strand
AACAGTTTGGTGTCGCGGTAGACAAAATTGGCGTGCCGGGGTGATACAAGATTGTCGTCAGGAAACAGAATCGCGCCTTCTTCACGGCCCACGACGTGTTCGGTCCCGTTTAGTTGGTACGACACCCCGTCGCCGCTGTCGCCTTTGACCAGGATCAGTTTGGCCCGCGCTGGCATCTGCACATTCGAAAAGAACATGGTCTTTCCGGCTGTGGATGGCGCCGCGGCCGCGGCAGCTTCGGGGGCTTGGGCAAGATCCATCTTGCCACCGCAATTGCCGCAGAATTTGTTGTCGGTCGCCTGGGGACTTGCGCACGTTGGACAGTTTCGCATCGAACTTTTTTCCTCCGTCCGGGCCTCCCGGGACGATTCCTGACTGCTGGGTCTGGTTTTTTGGCCCCATCCCAGCGCGGCACCACAGGCCCCGCATTGGGTTGCCCCCAATTCAGCCAAAACGTCGCATTGGGGGCACATAAGACCGACAGACATGACGGGCGGTATTTTGCTCTGATGGCGCTTTCTGTCAATAGTTACGACGACTTCTGTTCGGCAGACGGACGGGATGGGGCGTCAGGTAGATTTTCGGGCGGGCTGGACGGCCGCAATAAACTTCAGGTTTGGGTTGTTATCGACGGCCGTGCGCAGGTGCCAGTCGCTTTCGAACAGGATCAACGGACGGCCCTCCACGTCTAAGACGCAGGTGGTTGACCCGGGCCGCTCAAACTTTTCCGGGTCAAAGGGCTCGCCCTCGACCCAGCGGGCGTGCTGATACACAAGGCGCCGCAGAATCGCGGTCACGTTGTATTCAGATTTCAAACGGTGCTGGATGATTTCAAACTGCAGAACCCCGACGGCGCCCAGGATGGGTTCGCGTTCCATTCGGGTGCGGTCAAAAAACAACTGCACGGCGCCTTCTTCGGACAGTTGTTCAAGGCCCTTTTGTAACTGTTTTCGTTTCAAGGGATCGCCTAGGCGCACTTCGACGAAATGTTCTGGGGAAAACCGAGGAACGCCTTCGAATTCGAAATCGCCATCGGCCACCAAAGAATCCCCGATGCGCAACGAACCCCCGTCCCAGACGCCTAAAATATCGCCCGCGTAGGCCTCGTCAATGGTGACGCGTTCTTGGGCCAGAAACTGCAACGTCCGGCTGAGGTTCAAAGGTTTGCCCAGGCGCACATGATTGACGTCCATACCCCGGGTGAATTTGCCCGAACAGATGCGCACGAACGCGATCCGGTCGCGGTGACGCGGATCCATGTTCGCCTGGATTTTAAAGACGAAGCCCGAAAACGGGGCGGTCTGCGGGTTGATTTCGCCCTGGGTCGACATGCGAGGCCGGGGGGCGGGGGCCAGATCCACGAACCGATCCAAAAACGGTTCCAGGCCAAAATTGTTCATGGCACTGCCGAAAAATACCGGCGACACCTGTCCGGCCAGGAATCGTTCGCGGTCAAATGTGTTGCCCGCAGTTCCTAAAAGGGCGATTTCTTCAGTCAATTCCCCAAAAATACGGGGCCCCAACGCTTCGGCCACTTCTGGATCGTCAATCGTGGTGCGGGTCATCGGGGCTTGGCTGGATCCGCCGGGCACGCGTTCGAACCGCAACACGTCTTCGGTTTCCAGGTCATAAACACCCAGAAATTCGGGACCTGACCCTACGGGCCAGTTGCGGGGGCTACAGGGAATGCCCAGGATCTGTTCGATTTCGTCC
>JAYUUT010000046.1:0-13879 GCA_043754455.1 Myxococcales bacterium | reverse complement strand
GGGTTTGGCACGACGTCCCGGTTTTTTCTGGGTCACGACGGGGCGGGGGGGCGATTCGGGACTGGAGTGTACCGCGACTTGTGGGGTTACGCGCAATGCGGGAGGGGCAGGGGGCACGGGCAAGGCCAGGTCAATGACGGATTTTGGTGGCGCGAGGGCGGGTTTTCGAAAAAGCACTGTGCCCGCCGCCAGGGCCAGCCCCGCCGCCAACAGGGCCACAACGACTGTGGTCGATCGTCGCTTTTCAGCCGGGGTTTTTTTAGAAATTAGTGGCGGAATACCGCTATCGCCCCGAAAACGAATGGGCGCTGGTTCCCGCGTGCTGTCAGAAAAATCTGTGTCACCGTCGGTCCCGCCCGGATACACATCGTGCATGTACCGACCGATCTCGATGGACGATGTCACCAGATGGGCTTCGCGGGCGAAGGTCTCGAGGTCGATTTGCATCTCTTCGGCGGATCGGTAGCGGGCCTCGGGCGCGCGCTGCAGGGCACGAAGGCAAATGGCCTCCAAGGCAGGGGGATAGTCGTTTTTCTGGGCTGAAGGGCGTGGCACATCGGTGTCAGCGATTTTGTGCAGGATCGCGTAGTCGCTGTCGCCCGAAAACAAAGGCGCTCCGGTCGTCAGTTCGTACAGCAGGATGCCCAGGGCAAACACGTCGCTGCGCCGATCGACCGGCTTGCCCATACATTGTTCGGGCGACATATAGGCGACCTTCCCCTTGAGCAACCCTTCGCGGGTTAGCTGTCGCTGGGTGGCGGCCTTTGCAATCCCGAAATCCACCAATTTTACGGCCCCGTCGAAGCCGACAATAATATTGGGCGGGGACACGTCCCGATGAACAATGTGAAGCGGGCGGCCCTCTTCATCGGTTTTCTCGTGTGCGTGATGCAACCCCGCGGCAGCTCCCATGACGATGCCGACGGCTATTTCCAGGGGCATGGGCAGGTCGCGTGCGCGGGCGGCCTTGGATATCCGGTGCAGATCCCGTCCCGCAACGTATTCCATGGCGAAGAACAGATCGGCGCCGTCCTGTCCCACGTCGAACACTTGGGCGATGTTGGGGTGATGCAGAGTCGCGGCCAGGCGGGCTTCGTCCAGGAACATGCCGCGAAAATCTTCGGCCCCCGCCAGATGAGGCAAGATGCGTTTGACCACGACCACCTTGGAAAAATCCCCCACGCCGACAGCCCGTCCTAGGAAGATCTCGGCCATGCCTCCGGTCGCAAGGCGGCGCAGCAATTCGTACCGGCCCAGGCGCGTTCCTGGCCTAGGGGATGTGGTCACGGCGGGGGTTCCCAGGTCAGCCACGCTGCAAGGATTGTAGTCTGAACGGCGGTTTTAGGCTGCGCCGTTACGGGAGTTCTGGGGTAGATAGGCCCCATGCGGCCGGTCTTGGTCGAGATTCCCTCGAAACTTCTGTTTTTCCTCGCCCTGATTTTGTCGGGGGTCTCGTTCGTGCGGGATAGGCGTAAGGCCCCGGGGCGTCCTGCCGCGGGTGGCAACGGGCTGTTTTATTTGGTGGTGGCCTTTGCCGTGATGGCCTTTAGGGGTGGGTCCTATGTGCCTACGCCGTCGGTGTTTCGAACGCCGTGGCTGCCCGTCCCGATTTTTTCGTACGGGGTCATGCTGGGAACAGCCATGGTCGTGGGGTGGTTTCTGGCCCTACGTCTCGCGCAAAACGACGGCATTCCGAAGGACCAGGCGGGCGCCGTCTATATGTGGACTGCGGTTTGGTCAATTGTGGGGGCACGCGTGCTGTACGTCATCGTCCAGTTCCGTGAATTCGACAGTGTCCTGGGCCCGTTCAAGATTTGGCAAGGGGGCCTGGTTGCCTACGGCGGCATGATTGGGGGCTTCTTGGCAAGTTGGTACAACTGCCGGCGACGGGGAATCCCCCTTTTGCAATGGGCGGATGCGTCCGCACCATCGGTGCTGCTGGGGACGGCTATTACACGGGTGGGCTGTCTGCTGTTCGGCTGCGACTATGGAAGACGCACCGATCTGCCCTGGGGAATTCGGTTTCCCCGCACGGCGCCCGCTTGGGAGGATCACCTTCATAACGGGTGGATCCAAAGCGAATCCCTGTCGTCCCTTCCGATTCATCCGACGCAGGTGTACGAAATGATCGTGGGGCTGCTGGTGTTTGGACTTTGTATGTTGCTCAGGCGGTGGCGGAAGTTTTCGGGGCTACCGTTTATTGGCTGGGTGGTTGGGTACGGGATTGGCCGTCCTATTGTTGAATTTTTCCGTGACGACGATCAGCGGGGGAATGTGGGGCCGTTATCTACGTCGCAATTTATCGGTATTGTCGCGACCTGCCTCGGATTGGCGTTGCTGGCCGTGCTGGTGCGTCGGTACCGCCGTGACCCCCAGGCGGGGCGCCTTTGGGAAAGGCCGTTACGGGGGACCTGAAGGTTAGGTACTGGGCGGCGCCGAAAGTCTGCTATAACCGCCGACCCCAGCGGGAAACGGTGCCGTTTTCTGCGAAGAATTCCCAATAAATGAGAGGGTCTGCATGAGCATGAAGCGCGGCCAATCGTCGTCCAAGTCCTTCGGCGGTAGCGATCCCGGAGGGAAGGTGGGTCGCGACGAGCTCCATCAACATCTCACACGCCTAAGCGGAACTGGCGCATCTTTCTCGCCAGTAGATTTGGCGCTGGTGCTGGGGGCCGGCGAACCTCAGGTGGCGCGGGCTCTGATAGGGTTGGCATCTGAGGGATGCCTAGAAAAGATTGAAGCGGGCAAGTATCGGGTCACCGACGCTTTCAAGGCGATGAAAGAATCGGATTTTGCCAAGGCTTTCACCCGCGCTTCCAAGACCGACGGCGTCAGAGCCAAGGAAGTGGGCGAAATCGCGCGCCTGAAGCTGAACAACGACACCATGCGGGGTCGGTTGCTGCAGGCCGTGGCGGAACGGGACCACTATCTTGCGGCCCTAAAAAGCCGGGGCATTGATCCAGGTCCGCCCCCCGCACCCGTGGCGTTGCCGGCTGTGACCGTGACTGAAAACTCTACGTCCAGCGAACCTTCGGTTAGCTGAGGCGAAAGGGGCGGGGTGGGCGGTCAATGCCGCTCTTGATTCGCATCACGGTCAACCCGCGGGTGGTCACCAGCGTGGGCGGCACATTCGTGTCGCTGTCTGCTGCGGCGTTGGCCACCCAGATTGAACAGGTGGTTGTACTGGATCCGGCCCCCGACGAATTGCGTCTCGGCCGCAGCCCGGGGGTGGATATCGAACTGCCGTTCCCCTCGGTTTCGGGTTTTCACGCGCGGTTGTTTCGGGTGCCCGGTCCTGAACCATCAGCAGGGTGGTGGATCGAGGACCTTGGCAGCCGCAATGGGACCTTCGTGGATGGGGTGCGCCTGCCGTCGCGAACTCCGCGGGCCTTGATTCAGGGTGGCGCCTTGTGTCTGGCCGAGGTTTCCGTATCCGTGAATGACGTCGGCAACGCGCCTGCGGTCGCGGTGCCAGCCCCGACGGGCACGGGACAGTTGGCGCGTCGATTGGTCAATGATCTGTTCCATGCCGTAGGGGGGGCCGCCGTGGCGCGCTTGGAGGTGATGAATGGGGCGGCCTTGGGGCGAACCCTGACACTGGCGTTTCCTGATCGCGTCTATAAGGTCGGACGATCCCCATCATGTGATCTGGAAGTGCCCGACCAGGAACTGTCCCGCGAACATGCCGGGTTTGTCAGAAGGTGGGATGGGGTTTTCGTCAGTGATCTCGGTTCCAAAAATGGGGTCCTTTTGGACGGGGCGCAGATAGCGAAGGAATCGCGGGTTACCGATGGCCACGAGGTCGAAATCGGGGCCAGCCGGTTGCGCGTCGATGACCCGGAAGAACGGTATCTGTTTCGCATGCAAACCGGTGATGACGCCGCCATGGCCGCCGAGGTTGAAGTGGCGACACCAGAAAAACCGGCAGAATTAGCCCAGGGGCCTGCGGCGCCGGATGTTGTGGCCGCCATCCCGTCCCCTGGGGTTACGCGTCCGGCGAATCGGGGACTTTTCTTGATGGCTGCCGGGGTCGTGGCGTTAGCAGGGGTGCTGGCCCTTGCGGGGTGGCTGGTCTTCAGACCATGATCGAACCAAATATGACGACGGCCGTGCCACCTCGGGAGCCGCTGCTGTTTACACCCATCTACAAGGTGGTTGTATGGGGCGGTCGGCGCATGGCCGCCTGGCGTTCCGATCTGCCTGAGGGTCCGGTGGGTGAATCCTGGGATCTATCCTGTCATCCGAATGGTCGCAGCGTGGTAGCCCACGGAACGTATCGGGGTCTGGGGTTAGATGATCTAGTGACGCGGTTTGGCCCGCAGGTTGTGGGCGATAGTTTTTCCGGGGGATCGTTTCCCCTGATGGTGAAATTGATCGACGCCGCAGAACGGCTGAGCGTGCAGGTTCATCCCGATGATGAAGGGGCGATGCGGTTGGGGCTGGGGTTCAAAGGTAAGAGCGAATGCTGGTTGTTCCTGCAAGACAATGCGGAGGTGTTCGTCGGAACGCGCGTGGGCGTTGATCGATCCGGGTTCGAATCCGCGCGGGTTGCCGGCCAGTTGGAATCGGTGTTGAATGTGTTTACCGCTAGGGCCGGTGATTTTTTCTTTATACCTGCCCGGACTGTCCACGCCTTGGGGCGGGGTTGTCTGGTCTACGAGATCCAGCAGACGTCCGATATCACGTTTCGTGTGGACGATTGGGGCCGCATGGGCATTGATGGACACCCACGTTTGTTGCATGTGCCACAGTCATTGGACACCATCGATTTTTCGCAAACCGGGTTCAACCCCAATCACCCGGCTTGGCAGCCCGACGGCGTTGATGGGGAAAAACGCCTCCTTATTGATGCGGTCCCTTTTGCTGTCGAAGAACGCCGGGGTGCCGTGGTGACAGCCCCTTTAGAAGGTTCCTGCGCGGTGCTGACCTGTCTGCAGGGGCAGGGAGATCTGCAAACTCCCTATGGCAAGGTCAGGATTTCTCAGATGCAGACGGCGTTGATTCCCGCTTTGGGGGAAGCTTGGAAGGTCACAGCGGATCATGGCTCCATCAGGCTCCTCGTCGCCAAGCCGCGCTAAAGTGGGCTTGAACTATGCTGATGTCTTCTGATCACGAACACCATAGTCACCGCCAACACCGGCCTGCCGAAGGCCGGACGCGCCTGGTGGTTTTCTTGTCGCTTGCGACGATGCTGCTGGAACTGGGCGTGGGGTATTGGAGCCAATCCGTTGCCTTGCAGGCGGACGGCTGGCACATGGGGACCCACGTTGGTGCGTTTGGGGTGGCCTGGGCCGCGTACGCCTATGGGCGAAGCACAGCGGGAGTAAAAAACTTCGTTTTTGGGCCTGGGAAACTGTTTGCGCTGGCGGGTTATACGAATGCCCTCATCCTGGCCGGGGTCGCTGTTTCGATGGGGATCGAATCCGTTCGCCGAATGCTGACCCCCGGACAGGTTGCCTATCCGGAAGCTCTGGTGGTGGCGGTTGTAGGGCTAATTGTCAATCTTATCAGTGCGCGGGCGTTGGGCGTAACGGTCGGACATGGGCACGATCACGCGGATGGGCACGATCACAACCTGCGCGCGGTGTATTTGCACATCTTGGCCGATGCTGTGACCAGCGTGCTGGCGATAGTGGCGCTGGTCGCAGGGTGGTTATGGGGCTTAGGCTTTTTAGATCCAGCGATGGGTATGGTCGGGGCGATCGTCATCTTGTGGTGGGCGGTCGGCCTGTGGAAACAGACGGCATCTGAATTGGTGGATCTGGCGCGCAGACCCCAGGCGTTTGATGAAATCAAGACGCGGATCGCCGACGATTTTGGGGCCGAATTGGTCGATCTGCGGATTTGGTCCGTGGGCCAGGGGCGGGATATTTGTCTCGCGAGAGTGCGTGCGGTGGGACCACACCCCCCTGGTTGTTTTCGCGACGCTATCGCTAAGGTGGGACGATTTTCTGAAATATTTGTCGATGTTGACCCAGGCTATTGAACCTTAGGCGCAGGCTTCTTCAGAACGTCAGATGGTTTGACGCCGTCTAGGACTTGCGCTTTGATCCCGTCTGAAAGACCTAGCTTGACTTCTCGTCGTTGGAACTGGCCGGGGCTTATCTGTATCTCGACAAATTTCTTGTCCTTTTCAAAAACAATTAAGGACTCGTCGATCGCCAAAACTTTGGTGCGGCGATCAAGCACGATGTTGGCGTTGGCGCTATACCCGGCGCGGATCATCACGCCGGACGGGGGCGCAAACGCGGCCTCGATTTCGAATTCCGTGGCGCCTTCTTTGGCCAGGCTTTTAGGGGCAATGCGTTCTAAGACCCCCGCGAATTTTTGATCTTCAAGAGCTCCCACCACGATCTCAACCGGCATTTTTTCCTTCAGTTTACCCACTTCGGATTCGTCGACACGGCCTTTGAAGATCAGGTCAGTCATGTCGGCTACCGCCACAATGGTGCTGCCGGGGTTGAAACTGTTGGCGTTGATGACGGAACTGCCTTCGCGAATCAGCACCGCCAGCACCATGCCATCCACAGTGGATTCGACCCGTGTGGACGCGCCTTTGCTTTTCGCAGCCGCGCCCTCGCGCACCAACCGGACCCGCATGTCGGCGGCGCGGACTTCTTCTGACGCCATTTGATGGTCCGAACGCAGTTTGTCCAGTTCAGTTGCGGCGGCGGCACCTTTAGAATTTAGGGTCTCCACGCGATCCAATTCGCGTTTCATGCGTTCTTCATTCAGGCGGTTGTTCCGCAGACGCAGCTCTGCTTCATTCAAGTTGATGACATCGGGAATGATCTGAATGTCCGCAATAGGGTCGCCTTTTTTGATGGGCTGTCCAGCCTCGACATACAGTTTGCGCAGAATGCCCGCGACTTTTGGTTTGATCTCGACTTCTTTGCGTGGCTGGATGGATCCGGCCGCAACCGTCTTTTTTACAATGTCTAGGATTTCTGGCTTTGCGGTTTCGATGCCCTGTGGTTTGGGACGGGACCGAGACCATAAAAACCAGATGGTGCTGCCGAATAGGCCCATAACGATCAGGGCGACAATGATTGGAAAAATACGTTTTGATTTCATGATGCGCTTCGATCAGTCGTGGGCAAGGGCTTCTACGGGACGGACGGCGACGGCGCTGCGGGCCGGGGCGAGACCGGCCAGGGCCCCCGCCAGAGTCAAGATCGCCGTGGCAATCAGGGCGTGTCCCAGTTCGATCGACGGTCGGCCGAAAAATGCAGGTCCGTTACCTGCTGGGGCGGCCGCCATGATCCGTCCCGCCAATTCGACGGCGCCCACACCAGCGGCGAGGCCCAGGTAGCCAGCCAGGGCTGTCAAAACGGTCGCCTCGGTGAGGATCTGAAACATGATGGTAAACGGGGTCGCCCCCACCGCCTTGCGAATGCCGATTTCCCGGGTTCGTTCAGCAACGGCGATCATCATGATATTACTGACGCCAATGGCCCCGGCCAGCAGGGTTAGTGTCCCGGTCACCCAAATCAGGGCGGATATGCCCATGAACAGGCCTTGCACCTTCGCGAATTCTTTAGCCCGGTTGAACGCGCCAAAACCGCGGGGATCGTCGGGATGGACGTGATGACGGGATTTAAGCAGCGCCTTGATTTCGGATTCAACGACCGATGATGAACGCGCAGGATCGACCAGCACTGCCAAACCGTCCATGTTTATATTGGTCCCATTGAGGCGCGCGAACGTCGTGCGCGGCAAGAACACACGGCCATTGGCCCAGTCGGCACGACCGCCGGTCATGGGGGATCGGTAGACGCCAACGACCGTCAGTTCAACGTTGCCAAGGCGGATCTTGCCGCCGATAGGATCTTCGTCGGGGGTGAACAGAACGTCCTTTACCCGGGCGCCAATCACGGCGACCTTGCGGGTCTCGGAGAGATCGAGGGGGTTTAAAAAACGCCCTCGTTCAATGTTCAAGGCTTCTAGTCGCAAAAATTCCGGTGCTTCACCCGACACGCCGAAACTGTCCGTCTTGTCCTTGCGGGACAGGCGGTTGCCGCCAAAACGTCCCCCCATGAAGTTGCGGGGCAACACCAATTCGATACCGGCGATGCGGCTTGCTACGGCCTCGGCGTCGTCTAGGGTCATGTGCACGGCCCGCCCGGGGCCCCGTCCCGCATAGGCCCGGCTGGTGGTTTCGTTCCAGATGAACACCGTGTTCATGGCCCAGGATCCAAACCCGTCGCTGGCGCCTGATTCGAGACCCCGCCCAAAACCCAACATCACCACCAACATGAAGACGCCCCAGAACACCCCACACGCGGTCAGGAACGTTCGCAGGCGGTTGCGGCGGAGGCTTTGAAACACTTCAGTCCAATGATCGATATCAAATATGAATCCCATTTTTTTTATTCCACCCGTAACGCTGCAATGGGGTGAATCCGGGCGGCGCGCAAGGCGGGAAACAATCCCGCCACGACGCCGGCTAACATCAGCACCCCCGTTGCCCCTAGACCCACGCCTAGATCCACATGGGGGGTCGCGAAAAACGGGGTTTTGGGAATGAACTGACCGACCCCTTCGACCAGCACGACGGCGGCCACCAAACCCATGTAACCGGACACCAAGGTGATGACCAAGGCCTCTTCGACAATCATGCGCACGATAGACGATGGTGTGGCCCCGATGGCCTTGCGCACGCCGATTTCGCGGGTTCGTTCGGCGACGGAAATCAGCATGATGTTGCTGACGCCAACCACGCCCGCCAGGATGGTGCCAAGGCCGACCAGCCACACGAAGGCTTCAATGGCCGAAAACAACCCGGTCACGCGTTCAAACATTTCCTGGCTGTTCCACATGTTTATGGCCCGTTTGTCGTCGGGTGATACACCCTTGCGCGCGCCAATCATGCGGCGCAATTCTTCTAGTGCAGGCGCAGATTCTTTCGATGTTGGGGTGTTCATTGCCAGCGCGATTTGGTGGATCTGAGGGCCGATGGCGAAGGCCAGCCGGGCGGTGCTGAATGGGATGTAGACAGTCTGCTCTTCGCGATCTTCGTTGGGATCTTCGAACACACCGACCACGCGAAATACAGACGCGCCGATGTTGATCCAGCCGCCCAAAGGATCAACGTCCGGGGCGAACAGGGCTTCGCGTACCCGTTTTCCGATGACAGCGACCTTGCGTTGTTCATCGACGTCGGTGTCGTCAATGAATCGACCTGAGGTGACCGTGGTTTTTTCGATGGACTGATGTCCGGGCTGGCACCCCCGAATTTGGAAGCTGCCCTGGCGTTGTTGGTGGACCACCAACCGATCCCCGACCCCTACGATCGCACTCGTGTCACCTACGGAAGGTGAATGGGTGGCCAGATCGTGATCGACGTCATCCAAAAGAACACGGCGACCGATGGGCGTTCCCCGGTAGGCCTTAGACACCACGCCTGGGTTGATCCACACGGCATTGACGGCGTCCCGCCCGAAGGCTCCACGCACGCCGCTGGACAAGCCACGCCCGGCGGCCAGCAATACCACCAGCATGAAGATGCCCCAGGCCACCGACAGGGCGGTCAAGGCCGATCGCAGTTTTCGGCGCAGCAAAACTTCCAGGATTTCACGCCACCTGTCGATGGCGTTCATGGCGTGTCACCCGCGCCGTCGTCGACAATGCGCCCATCCCGGATCCGAATAATGCGCTGAGCGCGGGCGGCAACTTCGGGTTCGTGGGTGACCAAAATAAGGGTGACACCCGCATGGTGGGCTTCTTCCAAAAGCGCCATGATCTGACCCGATGTGGTGGTGTCTAGGGCGCCGGTGGGTTCATCGGCCAGCAACACCCGGGGTTGTGCGATTAACGCCCGTGCGATCGCGACCCGTTGTTTTTCGCCGCCGGACATTTCGGACGGCACGTGGTCGGATCGTGACCCGAGCCCCACCTTCTCCAGGGCTTCTGTGGCCAGGGCGCGGCGACGACCGCGTGGGATGCCCCGGTATTGCAGGGGTAGCTCGACGTTCTCGAGAGCGGTCTTAAAGGGCAAGAGATTGAAGGCCTGAAACACGAAGCCAATGAAACGGTTCCGGTAGACCGCCGCCTTTCGTTCTGACAGATCTTGGATCAGGGTGCCGTCTAGTAGGTAGGTTCCCGCGTCGTAATCATCCAGAATGCCTAGGATGTTCAGCAGTGTTGATTTTCCCGATCCGGACGATCCCATGATCGCCACGAATTCACCCTTGCCAATGTGCAAGGACACGTCCTTTAGAACCGGGACCTCGCGAGGACCTAGGTGGTAGGACTTGCTGATGTTGCGAAGGTTGATCATCCGCGTGGCCGGACAGGATGACACGTTTTCGGTTATGGTCTTGCCGTTATGCTTTCCCTGATCTATTCCCGAAAAATGGTGATATCGCTGGCGGCGGCTGGATTTCTGGCGTGCCGGACACCCGCGCCCGGCCGACCGGTGCTTGCGGCCCCGGTGGGGGTGGCTGCGGCGGGACCCCCGGCCGTGCAACCGGCGCGCGATCTGCCGGTTTCGGTCGCAGGACGACAGATGGTTTTCGGGCCGCCCGCGGCGGTTCCCACGGCCCTGGTGCCGCACGGATCGCCCTGGCGAACGCCGACGGTTAGTACCCCTGCGGTTGTCGAAGAAAACGACAGCGAACCGTCAGCAGGGCCGCAGGTAACGACGGCCGTTGCGGCCCCGCCGTCTGCCAAGGATGGGCCCCAGTTTTTTGAGAGAGGATTTAATGACAAAAATTGGGGCTGGTCGTCCGGGCGGATTCGTGCGCAACCCTCATCATCCCCCGTCCTCCCCGGCGCGGCAGCCTCGACTTCCACCCTGGTGAAGCCTGCACTCCTGCCCGTGACCCGCGATATCCCATCGACTTTTACACCAGTTGGACGTTACCGGCGCGTGTTCACCTGGGACGCCGCCACAATGCCTGGTGCCGCGGTGTTGAGGATCTTGCGGGGCGACGGTGCGGTTTTCTATCTCAATGGGCGCGAGGTCGCCCGCGATCCCAAACTGTTTCCGACGCTCCGCCCTTTATCATCCTCTGGGCCCTCTCCTCGGCCCGTCGTGCGGTCTTCGGGCACGGTTGTACCTCGCCCCACAAGCACAGCACGTCCGCTGCTGCCCCTGCATCCGTTAAGCGACCATGTCTTGAACGGTGTGCCCGATCAAGGGGGGCCGAATCTGCCGTTTTCAACCCAGATATGTCTGTCGGCCCACAGTCTTGTCGCTGGCGAAAATCTATTGGCAGTCGAGGTGTTTCGTCGTACAGGCGATGTGAACGAGATCAGCTTCGATTTGGATCTGGTGATGCAGACGGAGCCCGTACTGCTGCGTGGACCCTATTTGCAAATGGGGACGTCGGGATCGTTGGTGGTTCGGTGGCGGACGGATTGTCCGGCACCAAGCCGAATTGCCCTAGGCGATGTACCGGGTACGGTTGATCGGTTGGTCAGCGACGATCGCATGGTGACCGATCACGAGGTTCAGGTACAAGGGCTTGCTGCTGCGCACCTGTACCACTATGCCGTGGGCCAGCCCCGTGCCGGGGATGCTGGAATCAGGTGGCTTGCGGGGGGCGACACCGACACATTTTTCGTGACCACGCCTGACAAACCGCACCCGACCAGGATTTGGGTTTTAGGGGATTCGGGAACAAAAGGAGCCGGTGCGGCTGCGGTTCGTGAGGCCTATACCCGCCAGGCGGCGGGACGGACTACAGATGTGTGGCTGATGCTTGGGGACAATGCTTATGATCGTGGGTTTGACTACGAACATCAGGGGGCGGTGTTCGACATGTACCCTCGGTATCTGCGCCAGAATGTCTTGTGGCCCGCCGTGGGAAATCACGAAACCAGCCAGTTGCACGAAATTTCCCAGGTGTCGCGCAGCCCTTACTTCGACATCTTCACGCTGCCAACCCGTGGTGAGGCCGGTGGCCTTGGATCAGGCACTGAACGTTATTACGCCTTCGATCACGGTGACATTCATTTCGTGTGCCTAGACAGCATGACCACCAGCATGGAAGCAACCGCGCTATCCCGCCGTTATCCCGAGGCCATGTTGACCTGGTTGGATCAGGATCTGGCGGCGAATCGGCGGCCGTTTGTGGTCGCATTTTTTCATCACCCGCCCTACACCAAGGGTACCCACGATTCGGATTCATCGGGTGACTACGAATCACATTTGGTGAGGAAACAGATCCTGCCAATTTTAGAGAAATTTGGCACCGATCTGGTTCTGTCGGGCCACAGCCATGTGTACGAACGATCCTTTCTGATGGGGGGGCACTACGACGTGTCGTCGACGTTCAACCCGGCGATGAAAAAAGATGGAAGCAGCGGACGTGCGGACGAAGGTCATGCCTACAAGAAAACCTTGGGCGCCGCGAATTCGGGAACGGTTTATATGGTGGCGGGCAGTTCGGGGCAGACGACATCCCGGGTAAAACTGAACCACCCGGCCATGTTCATCAGCATGCCTCGTCTGGGATCTGTTGTCATCGACGTGGACCAAGGCAGCTTGACCAGTCAGTTTCTGCGCGACGATGGTGTGATCGCCGATCATTTTACGATCCAAAAATCTGCGCCGTGACGGCGCGTCGGGCGGGACGGAGTTGTATCTTGGTTGTGTGCGCGTTCTTGTCATGACCAGTCTGCTCGCCCATTTTGGCGGACTTGTCGAAGTTCAGGCGTCTGATCTGCGGTTGCAATGGCGCGTGCCAGTGGGCGCCGAATGCCCCACTTCAGCCCAGGTCGCGGCGCAGGTAGACGGCTTGTTAGGTACTGCAGACGCTTCGGGGAGGCGTCCCGGGCTGCGGGCGGTGGCAACGGTCAGCGCGAAGGGCAGTGGGTTCACGGTCCGCATTCAGACCGAAGTGCAGGGATCCGTTGGGGAGCGTGTCTTGGCCGGGGATTCGTGTTCAGAGGTGGCCTCCGCGACGGCCCTGATTCTAGCGATGGCCTTGGATCCTGACGCCGTTCGGGGTGCGCCGCCTGGGCCACCACCACCTGCGCCACCACCACCTGAGTCGCCTGTGCCGTCCCGGCCCCAGCAGCAGCAAACCCGTATAGAGCCCGCCGCATCCGGAGCCCGCGTGGCCTTGGTGCCCGTCGTTTTGGGGACTGCGGGTGTCCTTCCCGGTACGGCCTTCGGGGTAGGGGTGACGGCTTTTCTACGCCCGGTTCGTGCGTGGGCCCTGGCCGTCTCGGCGCATGATCTGCCTGCCGTATCGGGACGGTCGTTGGCCCGACCGGAGACAGGGGGCAATTTTTCCTTAGCCGGGGGCGCAGCTCAGCTTTGTCGCGTCTCAGGTAACGGGACGGACGTCGGCGGGATCGGGACCCTGATGCGGTTTTGTGGGGGCCTGAACCTGGATCGGCTGACCGCAACGGGCTTCGGGGTTACGGACCCCGGTCGTGCAAGTACCTGGCTTGTTGCGGCGCAGACCACCGTGGGGATGGAATGGATGCTCACAGCGCGTTTGGGTTTCTCGCTGTCCTTAGGGGCGACAATGCCGATCTCCCGTCCCCTTTTTGTCCTCGATGGTGTTGGAACGGTTTGGCGTCCCTCGGCGGTGGGGGCTCGATTAGGGATGGGCGTGGCGGTAGGATTGTGAACACGGATGACGCACATTGTGGCCACCTATCTAAATAGACCATGGGATCCCGGGATCTGTTGCCGCATATGAACGTCCCGACCCCACCCCTAGATCCGCCGGACATCAGGGGGTCGCGTGCCGTCCCGCTGACCGTTGACCAGGTTTACGAACGGCATTTCGATTTCGTGTGGCGAAACGCCCGGCGTATGGGCGTGCCTGACGCGGGCCTTGATGATGCGGTTCAGGATGTGTTTGTGGTGGTGCATCGGCGGCTGGGTGAATTTGAGGGGCGGTCGCAAATGGAAACCTGG
>JAYUUT010000045.1:0-1739 GCA_043754455.1 Myxococcales bacterium | reverse complement strand
TGGTATTAGGCCGCCTTTGCTTGTGTTAATCGTCTGGTGTCGTGGACTGCTTAACCGACGAAGATCTGCATTTGTTCGCACGGGGCATGCTGCCCGACGACGAACGAGCACGCGCCGAAGGGCACGTTGACGCCTGCATGCTGTGTCGCATGATCGTGGCGGAGCTGGCCCTATTAGAGACGCAATCGCAGACCGTGAGCGATACCTCTCCGTTTTTGGAAGGAAGCGATTCCTATCCTGGGGGGTCGGTCAATCGGATCTTGGCACCCGGCACGGTTGTGGCGCGATACGTTGTTACACGCACGGTTGGTTCTGGACGGGGCGGGGTGGTCTACGAAGCCTACGATCCACCGCTGGACCGGACTGTGGGCCTGAAGATCCTTCGCTCGCTTCCCGCCGAAGGATTGTCCGACGACGGAGGGCAGTTGGGTCTGTTGCGGGAGGCGCAGGCGATGGCGAAGCTGTCGCATCCCAATGTTGTGCTGATTCACGACGTGGGCACGTTCGCGGGGCAGGTCTTTATGGTCGTCGAATACATAAAGGGGGTGACCCTGACCGAATGGCTGGCTGAACAAGACCGCCCCTGGCGGGCCACCTTGGACATGTTCGTCGGGGCGGGACGGGGGCTGGCGGCGGCCCATGCGGCGAACATCATCCACCGCGATTTCAAGCCGGACAACGTGCTGGTAGGGGCCGACGGTGTTCCTCGATTGACCGATTTTGGGCTGGCGCGTGCCGCGGGCCTGGTACGAAAATCATCGCGGGCCCGTGATGCCGGTGCCTTCGCGTCGGATCCTGCGGTGGTGGCGCTACAGACGGCGCCAGCGGGGACGCCCGCTTTTATGGCACCCGAGCAACTGCGGCGGGGCGCCGCTGACGCAAAATCGGATCAATTCGCGTTCTGCGTGGCCCTACATTGGAGCCTGTTTGGGCACCATCCCTTCCGCGCCGAAACACCCAGAATCGACGCCCCGATCGACGAAAAAGTGAAAACCGATCCAGTGCCCGTCGGAGTTCGTGAGGCCCTTGTGCGCGGGCTGGCCGGGGCTTTGGACCAGCGTTTTGCATCCATGGACGATCTGCTGGCCGCGCTGACAAAGGCGACCCGGGTCGATCCCGCGCCGCCCATGACCGCGAGGCGGCGCTGGGTGTGGCTGCTGCTGGGCGGTGTTTTTGCCACGGGTGCGGCGGCAGCGGGCTGGCTTCTAAAAGTCCCGGCCACGCCGCCTGTGGGCGCCACGGCTGGTCGTTCCACACCTATCCAGCGCGATCGTCTGGTGGGCGGCCTGGTTACCCCGATTCGGGCAATCCCTGAACCACCGGGGACAGCCCACTGCGAGGATCGGGGTGTGTCGGCAGTGGGGCACTGTTTTAAGTTCTATGAGGGTCCCCTTGATTGGCAAAGCGCCAGCGAGGACTGCATGCGGCGCGGTGCCCTGCTGGCGACCTGTGCCAGCCAATTGGAATGCGACGGTCTGGCCAATGCCGCTTCGCCCCGCGCGGATTCCTGGCTGGCGCTGCGGGTCGGTGGCCGCGAGGGTGGCTACGCGTGGGTAACAGGCGAGGAGGTGCTGCCCTACCTTTTGCGGGACAGGGTCCACCAAGTGACGGGCACCGGACCTGGGATTCGGCAGTCCTGTGTTGTCGTCACGGCGGGCGCAGATTCTGGGCGGCCGTGGCTTGCCCGCCGATGTGAAGAACGCCACGGCTACGTGTGCGAGCTGCCGCAGTGGAATGTG
>JAYUUT010000044.1:0-5786 GCA_043754455.1 Myxococcales bacterium | reverse complement strand
CAATAGAGCTAGGGGTGGCCCAATGACCCGCCACTACCTATCCGCCGATGAAAGTCGGCGGCCCCATTGAAGCGAAGTCGGTCACGACCATCACAGCGGCGACAGCCGCTATCCGCCGATGAAAGTCGGCGGCCCCATTGAAGCCATCTCGTTCGCCTGTCATTGACGCGCTCGCGTCCTGCTATCCGCCGATGAAAGTCGGCGGCCCCATTGAAGCCCGATACAGCGCTTGGCGAAGCGCCCGACGTGAATGCCTATCCGCCGATGAAAGTCGGCGGCCCCATTGAAGCACGGTGCGGATTGGAGCCCGTACCCCAAGGCTCCCTGGCTATCCGCCGATGAAAGTCGGCGGCCCCATTGAAGCGCCACGTGCGCGACGCCATGCCGTCCCCGGCTCGGCGTCTATCCGCCGATGAAAGTCGGCGGCCCCATTGAAGCCGGTCTCCGCGAATGTACGCCGCACGCCCGCCGTCATACTATCCGCCGATGAAAGTCGGCGGCCCCATTGAAGCCGCTGATACAGCCCGCCCTCGTAAAGCAGCTTCGCCACTATCCGCCGATGAAAGTCGGCGGCCCCATTGAAGCTCAACGCCCCATCGGGAGTGAAAACAGGGGTGTAACTATCCGCCGATGAAAGTCGGCGGCCCCATTGAAGCGCACGCTGCCGAATGTCAGGCCAAACCAGGGTCTGGGCTATCCGCCGATGAAAGTCGGCGGCCCCATTGAAGCCATCAGAACGATGGTGTCACCCGCCGCGGCGTTGGCTATCCGCCGATGAAAGTCGGCGGCCCCATTGAAGCTTTTGTTTCGTGACGTGATCTTCGCTGGCAATCCGCCTATCCGCCGATGAAAGTCGGCGGCCCCATTGAAGCCTTTTCGCGCGATGCCTTGCCCATGCCCACAGCACCCTCTATCCGCCGATGAAAGTCGGCGGCCCCATTGCCGCCAACGACCTGCTGGCCGCTTTCGCTCGCTCGGGGTACTTATTCCCGCTGATAAAAGGAACCGAGGTTGCTGTCGGCGCGTTCATGTTGACAGGACTATTCGTCCCGCTTGCGCTAACGGCTCTGGCACCGATCGTCGTGAACATCATTGCTTTCCACGTGTTCTTGGCTCCCGGCAATATCGGGGTCTTGGCGGTTATGGTCGCCGCGGGCACGGCCTTGGCCTGGACCCATCGGGCGACCTTTGCGCCGCTTTTGCGCGCCCGTCCGTCGGCGACCCCAGCGCCATTGCCCGCGGTGGCGTCCCCGCCCCGGTCGCACGCGGCTTAGGTGGCTGATGGGGACCGATTGAGCTAAAAAGTGTGCCGTGAGCACATCGATCCAGCCAGGCCCGTTCGCAACCCGTGTGATCCACGCCTTGCGCACAGCGAAGGGTGCGCAGGTCGTGGATCTCAATGCGTTTCGCGCCGGGGCGGCGTTATCTGCGGAGCTGCAGGCGACCGGCACGAAGCGCGACGGTCTCTCCGACTTTGACCCCGCCCACGCGCTGTACATCTATGTGCAGAACCAAGTCTCGGTGCTGACCGAACAGCTGACGGCACTGCCCGAGACCGCGAAACTGACCGACCGACTGACGTCCGCGGAGGACGACTACATGCCGTCTGGGCCACCGATGAGCCCTCTGACGACATCATACTTCACGTGCTGGGCGTTCTTCGATGCTGCGATAGGTGAGCGTCGAGAGACGCTGGGAACCTGCATCGCGGCCGTCGGCAACGCATTTGGCATGGACCCTAACTTCCTGGCTCTTGTTGAAGTTATGCAGGACTCCTGCATGGGCGTGTACGTGCACGAAGGCTTCAATGCAGATGGCACGACCAATCTGCGAGATCTCGTAAGAGGCGATCGCATGCCGTGCATCGTCCCGAGCGGCTGGCAAGGGGCCGTCGGCGAGCTATGGCTCGCCCGCGTGTTACCACCTCCGGTCGGCGCTGCAGACGTCTGGGTGGTCTTCACGACCCCCTATGTTCTCCGTGGCACGACCGAGCAGGACTGGACCGCCTACTTCGATCGCACGCTTGGGGTAAAGAAGGGTGATGCGAACGAGACGCGTGCTGTTTTGAAGTACGGCATCGACTGGAGCGAGTACATCTTCGCTGGCTACGCGGGGCACGTCGCGGAGGCCATCTTCCTTGAGGGGCTGCCGGACGTGCCGTCGTCGCTGCCCCACTATAGCCCTAGGACATCGCAGGGGACGGTTCGGCACGAGGGAGCCAAGGTCGGACAGAACGAAGCATGCCCGTGCGGAAGCGGCAAGAAGTACAAGCGGTGCTGCCGGCCATGACGTCGGGGCGCATGTGCTCCGGCTTCAACTGTCGGTCAAATGAAACTAAATCCGCCTGCAAAACCCAGTAAAAGTGCCAGGGGCGTGCACGTAAGGGCTTGCGACCTGGCACCAGGTGGGGCCTTCTTGGGGGATGAAGCAACCAACGCGCAGGGCTTGTCTCGGGATCTTGATGGGGCTGTGGTTTTTGGCAATCCCCGCAGCCACGACCCATGCTGATGATCTAAAAATCGGGGCCGCCGTCGTCCCCATCAACCCACCCCCGGGCATCGGACTGGCCGGCTATTACCATGAACGCGGACACGAAGGCGTGCTGGACGACATTATGGCGAAAGCTGTCGTTATTGATGACGGCCACATGCGGGTCGCGATCGTGGTTTGCGATCTGATATCGATGCCGCTTTCGATCGTGGTTGAAGCACGCAAATTGGTCACACAGCGTACGGGCATTCCGGGCGCGAACATCATGATCGCGGCCACCCACACACACACCGCCCCTGTGATGATTCGCGAATCGATCCGGGACCAAACCGATGGAGGTGCCAAGGCAATCGCGAAAACCTATACCCTGTCACTGCCAAAACTAATAGCCGACGCTGTGGTCGCGGCCGATGCGAAACGCCAGCCAGTGCGGGTTCAGGTGGGCAAGGAACAGGAGGCGCACATTGCCCAAAACCGGCGTTTCTGGATGCGCGACGGATCAATTGACTGGAATCCAGGGAAACTAAACCCAAAAATCCTGCGGCCTGCGGGCCCGGTTGACCCTGAAGTCGGCGTGTTTTTTGCGGAGACGATCGGCGCACAACCTGCGCCCGTGTTGACCTTCGTGAACTACGCATTGCACCCCGACACCACCGGGGGCACACGTATTTCGGCTGACTACCCCGGCGCCCTTTCCCGCGCGCTGGCCCTTTACAAGGGCCCCGACATGGTCACGCTGTTTGCCAACGGAACCTGCGGCAACATCAACCACGTTGACGTCCGATGGGCGGGTCAAAAATCCGGCCCCCAAGAGGCGACACGCCTGGGGACCATATTGGCAGCGGCTGTGTTCAAAGCGTATCCGCGCCTGACCCCCTTGACCCCAGGTGGGATCCTGCGGACGCGGCGCGAATTGGTAACCTTGCCGCTACAACCCTTCACCCCCACGGATTTGCAACAGGCCCGTGTCGACATTCGCACCTCCAAGGACAATACACGGGAAGGATTCATGAAACTTGTGCGGGCCCACCGGATCATCGACACGGCCGCGCGGGCGGGGAAACCACACGAAGTTGAAATGCAGATTTTCACCCTGGGGCGTGACGTCGCCTGGGTGTCGTGGCCAGGGGAAATCTTCGTCGAATTGGGGCTTGGCGTGAAGGCCGGTTCACCGTTTGCCCAAACCTACAACGTCGAACTGGCCAACGGGGCTATCGGCTACATCCCAAACAAGGGTGCGTACCCCGAAGGCAAATACGAAGTCGAAAGCGCTCGTGTCGCCGCCGGATCTGGTGAGGTGTTGATGGCAACCGCGCTGCGGATGCTGGCGTCGTTGCATCGCGAAGCCACCGCTGACTAAGATTTGACGATGAGGATGCCCGGGGCTGCCAACGCGATCGTCGATCCGGCCAAGATAAGGGATTACCTCGTCTCGCCCGAGCATCCGGTCGGGCGGTTCAAGGCGGTGTTCTTCGCCAGGCTTGGCTATTCGCGGCAAAACTGGCAGGCGTTGCAATCGGAGTTCCGGAGGCTGGCGCTATCTGAAGATGCCGCGCCTGGGCCGACGAATGACTTCGGCCTGAAATTCGAGGTGCATGCTACCCTTGAAGGGCCATCAGGACGACGGGCGGATGTCGTGATCGTTTGGATAGTCCTGAACGGTGAGCACAGTCCGAGGTTCGTGACGGCCTTCCCCGGAGATTCGACATGAGATTCCACACCCTCGACACCATAGTTTTGGACCGAGACTTGCCGGAGCACGGCCTGCGTGCCGGTGACCTAGGCGCTGTCGTAAATACCCACGAACCCGACAGGCTGGAAGTAGAATTTGTTACGGCGGCAGGACGAACCCAGGCACTGGTAATGCTTCGAGCTGGCGATGTGCGTTCTGTACAAGACCAAGACATCCTTGCAGTTCGGCCATTGGCGCGGGGCGCGGCCTAACCATATTGGCGGGGGTGCCGGACCCGTTACCCCCGCAGGTGCCACGCCTTAGGCTGTAAGAACGCACGGATGCCTTCACGCGACAGGGTCGATCCCATGCCCGAATGTTTACGTCCGGTCCAGGGCAGCCGGGGGCTGACCCGGTCACAACAGTTCCAGTAGACGCTGCCCGCGTTGACCTGGGCCAGCAGGTTTTCTGCACGGGCGCGATCGTTCGTGTACACCCCGGCGGTCAGGCCGTACGCGCTGTCGTTCATCAACCCAATGGCCTGGTCGTCGTCGCGCACAGGCATGATGCCAATGACGGGGCCGAAACTTTCCTCGCGCATGACCGACATCTGGTGATTCACTTCGGTCAGCACGGTGGCTGCGAAATACGGGGCCTGCCCAAGGGGTAGGCGCGCACCGCCGCACAGAATCCGCGCGCCTTTTGCGACCGCGTCGCGCACCTGTGATTCCAGCACGGCGATTTGGGCGGGGCGGGCCAAGGGGCCGAAATACGTCGTGTCGTCCTCGGGATCACCGACCTTGAAGGCCCGCACCGCCGCGACGAATGCATCCAGAAATTGCACGGCCACACGTTCATGCACGTAGATGCGTTCCACGCTGCAACAGCTTTGCCCCGCGTTGTACATGGCGCCATCGGCCAGTCCGTCAGCGGCAGCGCGCACATCGGCGTCGTCACAGACGTAGGTTGGATCTTTGCCGCCCAGTTCCAACTGCAGTCGTAAAAACCGGCCGGCCGTCGCCTGGGAAATGCGTTCACCCGTGGCGTGGCTACCAGTGAAAAAAATCCCATCCACGTCCGCCGCAACCAACGCAGCGCCGGTCGGACCCGAACCGATCACGGGAATAAACACGTCTTCGGGAACGCCAGCTTCGTGCAGAAGGGTCGCCATGCGCATCCCCGACATCGGCGTCAGTTCAGACGGCTTATATAGAACCGCATTGCCCGTCAGCAGCGCCGGAACAAAAACATTCGATCCCACGAAATACGGATAATTCCATGCCGATATATTCGCGATCACGCCCAGGGGTTCGTGTCCGATGCGTTCGTGCAGGCCTAGTTCGGTGAAGACGACTTCATCGGCCATGACCGCAGCGGTTTCCCGCAAGAAGAAGTCGATTCGCCCCGCCATGCCGTTGATTTCGTTGCGCGACTGGGTGATGGGTTTGCCCATTTCCCGGGTCAGCAACAACGCCAGTTCGTCGCGTTTTTCCGCCAGACTGGCCTTGAACCTCGCGATGATCTCGCATCGTTCCGACAAAGGCAGTGCCGCCCACGCTGGTTGCGCCTTGCGGGCGCGGCCCATTTTCACCTCCACGCTGGCAGCGTCATCGACGTCCAGCTC
>JAYUUT010000043.1:0-6507 GCA_043754455.1 Myxococcales bacterium | reverse complement strand
CAGAACGTCACTAGTCATGACCCTTTAATTCCCGCCCGCCCGCGGCCGTTACATTCGAAAATCTGGGTGGGCGATGATGCAGGAAAGACGCGATCCTAGGCCCGCAGAGGGGGTGCTACACTGGCGGCGCCTGGCGTTGTCAAACTAAATTGGGCCAGGAAGGAGTGGGTCGATGCACAATCTAAGTCTGCGTCTGTTTCTGCCCCTAGTACTTCTGCCCCCACTCTTAGTGTCCGTGGCTTGTCCGGGGCCTGATCCGGCCATGCGAACCGTGCAGGGCGAGGACGGTGAAGACGGCAGCGATGCGGGTGATGGGTCCGGTGGATCGCGTGGATCGGGTGGTAGCATGACGCCTCGGGCTGGCAGTGGTGGCAGCAGTGGCAGTGGTGGCAGCGGGACCGGCGGCAATTCTGGGCGGGGTGGCAGTGGCCTTGTCGAGGACGCAGCCGCACCCATGAACATGGACCCGCGCCCCCCAGCACAGCTGGACATGATGGTTGCGGTGGTACGGCAAGACATGATGCCCCCCCAACGTCCGCCCGACATGGGAGGTGGGGGCAAACAAGCGCTGTTGGTGGTACGCGATCCGGCAACCCCGACGATGGGGGATACCGTGCTGGAGGATCAGTTGAAGGGGCGTGGCTTCACGGTCACACGTATGGATGACGACATCGTGACTGTTGCTGATGCCGACGCGAAGTCGCTTGTCGTGATCTCATCGGCCGTGAGTGAAACATCCCTTATGGGAAAATTGGCTGGGACCAAGACGGGGGTGTTGAACCTCAAAAAAGAGGTTCTCGACGACATGGGGATGACCGGCACGACGATAGGCACGGACTTCGGTCCCGTCCCGAACCAGACAGCCATCGCGATAACCAAGGCCGATCATCCGCTGGCGGCTGGATTTCCCGTCGGCAACGTGACCGTGTCCACGTCCCATTCCTTCGCCTTCGCGGTGCCAGGGCCTAACGCCATCAAGGTGGCGACCGTCGTGGGGATGGCCAACCAGACCACGATCTTTGCCTATTCTGCCAACACGATGATGGTGGGGCGGATGGCGCCCGGCAAACGGGTCGGCTTGTTCATGCAGGACACGGTGCTTGGGGGCGTGAACGCGGACGGCCTGAAGATCCTCAACGCCGCCATCGACTGGACCTACCTGAAATAGAGCGGCGTTTCTTTTTTTACCCGCGGGTCGCGACTAGGGTCCTATTTGCTGAATGAAAACTGTGTCGTTCCTGTCCCGTGCCGTTTTTGCGTCTGACCGTCGCCGTCTTGTGCGCGGCCTTGGGGTGGGTGCAGCGTTTCTTTCGGTTCCTGGCGCCTTTGCCGACGCAATCACGCGCACGCCCCAGCAGACAGAGGGGCCGTTTTATCCGGATCATCTGCCTCTGGACACGGACAATGATTTGTTGGTCATCAACGATGGCCTAACGCCCGCCGTTGGGGATGTGACCTACGTCAGCGGGCGGATTCTGGACGCACACGGGGATCCCGTGCGCAATGCGGTGGTGGAAATCTGGCAGTGCGATAGTGGCGGCGCGTACCTGCACAGCAAAACGGGCAACACCGAAAAAAAGGACAAAAACTTTCAGGGGTTTGGGCGTTTCATTACGGGCGCAACGGGGGACTATTTGTTTCGCACGATAAAACCAGTGCCGTATCCGGGACGTACGCCGCACATTCATTACAAGGTGAAGCGCCAGGGTAAGGAAGTGGTGACCACGCAGTGTTACGTCAAGGGTTATCCCGGGAATGAAAAAGACATGGTTTGGAAGGGCATCAAGGACGCAAAAGAGCGCGATGCGGTGACGGTGGCCTTCGTTGCGCTGAAGGGGGCGAAGGCGGGCGAATTGGCGGCGAAGTTTGACCTGGTGCTGGGGATAACGCCGGAAGGCTGAAAAAAAGACCGTGCGGTCGATTTTTTAGTAACGGTTCGGGGTGGCGGCGTAGTTACAGTGCATGATTCCAAAACAAAGAGTCGGATGGCAAGCGCTTGGCCGTGCGGGGATTGCCGGTCTGGGGTTGCTGGTTGCTGGTTTGGCGATGGGCTGCAAATCAGGCGAGGCAGATCCTAGTCCTTCTATTGAGACGCCCAAAACGGGGTCACGAGATGCTGGCGTGCTGATGTCGGCTATGCCCGTGGGACAGCCGGATTCCCGGACTTTTGGGGGTGACGATGCCGCGTGGGCTGATGGGGCAGGAGCTTCTCCATCCATTCCCCCCGGGGTGCGGGGCGAGGGTGCTGACGGGGGCCTGCGGGGCGCAAACCTGGACGCCCGCGCGACAGATGCGAAACCATCTGAAGCTCGTCTTCCGGAACTATTCGATCTGACGCGGCTTCACCGCATCACCATCACCATAGCTGCGGCAGACGTGCCGGCTGTAGAAATGTTTGGAGACGGCGCGCGCGTGTCATGCACCGTGAATTTCGACGGCACGGAAATTGGCAACGTTGGGATTCGTCAGAAGGGTGGGCAGTACCGAGGCCCACGAAAACTGGGTGCGAAGCCAGGGTTTAGTCTGAAGTTTGACGAGTTCGTGAACAACCAGACCCTGCTGGGCAAGAAGAAACTGTTGCTGAACAATGCCGGTCAGGATTTGACGTTTGTGGGGGAACATTTGGTTTATGAGGTTTACCGCAGGGCGGGACTGCCGGGGCCTTTGACGGCGCATGCGTTGGTGACAGTCAATGGGTTCGTCGAGGGCATCTACGTCATGAAGGAAGCCATCGACAAACAGTTTCTGACCCGGAATTTTGGCAGCGCAGACAATGACGGCAATCTGTACGAAGGATCTTATCTGGCGGTGGACAAGGCCAGTCCCGATTTTGTAACAAATCCCGAGAAAATTGAGCTTAAAGACGAGGTGGCTGGCGGACGGAAGAGAGATGATCTTGTTGCGCTGGCCACGGTGATCGGCAAAAGCGCAGATGCTGTGTTTGAAACCGAGGTATCGAAACGAATGGACCTGGGTAATTACATCACGACCTTCGCCATTGATGGGGTGGTAAGTTGGAGGGACAGCTATAGCTGGAACCTAAACAACTATTATCTGTATGACGTCCCCAAAGATAAACGTTTTGTATTCCTGCCAAGCGGTGCCGACAACACGTTTATGGCCACAGGAGCCTTCGTGTTGGCGGATCCGTTTGTGACGCCGCGTGGACGTCTGGCCTTGGCGGTTAGGCGCATCCCCGCCCTGGACGCAAAATATAGGGCCGAAGTTCGCCGTATTGGAAGTGATGCGGTCTGGAACGTGAGCGCATTGTTGGAACGGATGGCTGCGGTTGCGACGCTCATCAAGGCAGCCCCCGATGGACCGGCGGTTAACGTCGACAAGGCCCGGTTCGAAATGTGGCGGGTGCCGACTGAGGCGTTTATCAAGAAGCGTGGAACGTCTGGGGTGCAATAGGGAGGCCAGTCGGCCGGGTCACACTGCTATAGTGACCCGGTGGACAAAAGAGCCTTCAAGGACCAGCTATACGGCCAGTTTTCCCGCATAGGAAAGGCGCTGGCCAGCCCGAACCGAATCGAAATGATGGAACTGCTGGCGCAGCGTGAGCGAACGGTTGAATCGCTGTCGAAGGATCTGGGGCTGACGGTGGGGAACGGATCGGCGCACCTTCAGATCTTGCGAGAAGCCCGGCTTGTGGAATCCCGAAAAGACGGGCTGTTTGTCCACTACCGGGTGGCCGATGATGTTGTGTTGCACCTGCTGGAAGCGGTGCGGAAAGTCGCTGAGACGCGTTTGGCGGAGGTTGACCGGATCGTCGAATCGTATTTCGGTGATCGTGCGGGCCTGGACGCCATTGGGTTCGACGAGTTGAAGGCACGCCTGAAAAACGAGTCTGTCATTCTGGTTGATGTTCGTCCGGCCGAGGAGTACGCGGCCGGACACATCGCGGGCGCCATATCCATCCCCCACGACGAGATCGAAGACCGGTTGCGAGAGCTTCAAAAGGGCAAAGAGGTCGTGGCCTACTGCCGGGGGCCCTACTGTGTTTTTGCGGATGACGCCGTGGCGATCCTGACCCGAAAGCGCCGGAAGGCCCGACGGCTGGAGGCGGGATTCCCTGAATGGAAAAGTGCGGGCCTGCCGGTGAAAGTTAAGAAGGCCGAGACAGGGACCTGATCACCGGCCCCGGTGCTGGCGGGGATGGGTTTCGGTCATGCGGCCCACCACAACCAAGCCGGAAACAAACGTCAGTGAAGCGACGACCCAGATGGCGGCCTTGAGGCCCAGCGCGTCGGCCACCATGCCGGCCAGCAGCGCGCCCACTGCGTACCCGAGATCGCGCCAGAACCGATAAACACCGACGGCGGAGGCCCGCCAGATGGGATGGGCGACATCAGCAATCGACGCAAGCAGGGTCGGATAGACCATGGCGGTTCCTAGACCTAGGAGGATCGACCCCACCACAAAGCCCGGCTTTGCCGCTGACATCGCAACCAGCGCAATTCCCGCGGATTGAATCCACATGCCGCAGGCGATAAACCATTTGCGGCCGACCCGATCCGAAAGCGCGCCTGTGAAAAGCTGGCCAACACCCCAGACGGCCGGGTAAAGCGCCGCCAGGTAGCCGATGGTGACAAGTGTCAGCCCGGCGGATGCGAAGAGAAGTGGAAAAAGCCCCCAGGCAACACCGTCGTTCAGGTTGTTGATAAGCCCCGCCTGGCTGATGGCCGAGAGGTTGCGATCGCGAAAGGACGTACGCACGAAGATTTCACGCGGGGATAAGGTTGGGGGTGTGTCGGGCGATGAGGATCTTGCCTCGTGGTCCGCGTGCGATCGGGTCTCGCGAACGAAAAACAGCGACAGAAGCAGCCCGGCTGCGACGAATCCCACCCCCAAATAGAACGGCGCTGGCCGCAGGCCATGTTGGGCGGCGATGTGGCCGGTCCCAAGCGCTGCGGCGGCTACCGCCATGTAGCCGGCGAATTCGTTAAGCCCCATCGCTAGACCGCGGCGTTCCGGGCCGACAAGATCGATCTTCATGATCACGGTTGTCGACCACGTCAGGCCCTGGTTTATCCCCAAAAACACATTGGCCACCAGCACCCAGGTCCAGGAAGGCGCCCACATCAGGAGGAACGGGACCGGTAAGGCGGCGATCCAGCCTGCCACCAGGATCTTCTTTCGACCGATGCTGTCAGAAAGCCAGCCGGCGAAATAGTTCGTGGCCGCCTTCACAATTCCGAAGACCAGGATGAACGACAAGATGGCCGAGCGGGCCGCGAGCTGAAAATCTTGCTGCGCGAGGCTTGGCAGAATTGTGCGTTCCATTCCCACCATCGCCCCGACGAAGGCATTGATCACGACCAGCAGGGAAAACTGGCTAAGATTTTCTGCCAGGCCCAGGCGAAGCTTGGGTGTGTGTGGGCGGTCCCGGACGGCGGTTTGGCTCACGCGCGGCCGCGGTTGAACTGGAGTGTCTCCGCCATCCCTGCGGGTTGTTTGCTGGTTTGGTTTGACAGGCTGCGGATAAATTCGTCGCTGTCCATGGACAACATGAGGTTCCAGGTCTTTTCAAAGATAAGCGTTGAACTGGGCTTGCCGCTGAGGCCGGCCCCACACGATGACCCCGCAAAGTGAGCGGGATAAATCTCGAGCGCGTCGGGAAGTCGCAACAGCTTGTCGTGCAGGCTGGCGTAGAGTTGGGCGGCATTTTCTTCCGTGTTGCCGGGAAGATCTGGGCGCCCCACCGCCCCAACGAAGAGGGTGTCTCCCGTACATGCAAACCACGGTGCCGGACCCCGGCGAAGGTCAGTGACGACCAGCGAGATGCTTTCGGGTGTATGGCCGGGCGTATGCATCACATCGATGATCGTGTTCCCAATTTCGATGCGCTGGCCATCTTCTAAAGCCTCGAAAGCAAACGCCACATCTGCGCTGTGATGAAGGCAATATTTGGCGCCAACCCGAAGGGCCAGATTGCGTCCGCCTGAGCGATGATCGGCATGCACGTGGGTGTCGAAGACGTGCGTAATGGCCATCCCCTTGGCAGACGCGAATGCGAGGTAGGAATCGAGATCCCGTTGTTGTGGATCGACGACCACACAACAACCCGCGGTGCCACAGCCAAAAAGGTAGGCCGAACACCCCGTGTCGAAATAGTGAAAAGGCCGAAAGATCATGGGCTGAAAAACTATAGCCCTTAGAGTTTTTGTGCCAGAAGCGAGATGCTTTTGACGCCCCATTTTGCGACGGCGCCCTTGGCGCTGGGGGAAAGAAAACCGTAGTGCGGGTTGCCTTCCATGCAAACGATCTTCAATCCAGCGGATTCGATCTGGGCGCGGTAGCTGTCCTGCTGGCTGGCGCCGCCGATGCAGGCCGCCCAAAGGGTCGCGTTGCAGACAACTGAATCGGGCAGTGGCCTTTCGGTCACGATATCCGCAATCGCAAGACGGCCGCCTTTTTTCAGCAAACGTGCCGCCTCCTTGAAGACCTTGCCCTTGTCCGGCGCCAGATTGATGACCCCATTGGAGATCACGCAATCCGCGATAC
>JAYUUT010000042.1:0-12054 GCA_043754455.1 Myxococcales bacterium | reverse complement strand
AGTTGAAGCGGTGGCGAGGCCCCGATGCAACGAGATTCTTACAGCAAAACCCCTACCCCGGGTCATGACGCTTCAGGTGATGATCACCAGCCGCGACTCCGGACGCCGCGTGGGTCGGGGGGAAGTCAATCGCGACCCAGTCCCAGCGACGCGCCTGTGTTTGAGCCGGGTGCCATACTGGATGGCACGTACCGCATTGTACGACGGCTTGCCACCGGTGGGATGGGCGAGGTCTATCTTGCGGCCCACGAACGCCTGCGCGGCCACTTTGCGATCAAGGTGCTCCAGCCAGAATTCGCCCGGCGCGACGAAGCACTGTCGCGGTTTCGGCGCGAGGCCGAGGTGATGGGAGGGCTGCACCACCCCAACGTGGTGCGGGTCTTTGACTTTAACCTATCGCCCGACGGGGCCCCCTACTTGGCCATGGAATTTGTCGATGGTCCCGATCTGGGTGCGGAAATGGCAAGGGCAGAGCCATTTGTTCCCGCGGAGGTTCTTTCCATCATTCGCCAGGTGGCAAGCGCCTTAGACGCCGCCCACGCCGCGGGCATCGTTCACCGCGACCTCAAGCCAGAAAATGTGGTTCTTGTCCCTGCCCCGGGGCTACCCCCGGTTGTGAAGGTCATCGATTTTGGCATTTCCCTATGTGATGGATCCGAACGCATCACGGCGGAAAGCTCTGTGGTGGGGACGCCGGAATTTATGGCCCCGGAGCAGGCGTTAGGACTTCGCGAACAAATAGACGGTCGTACCGATCAATTCTCCCTGGCGGCGCTCACCTATACGTTGCTATGTGGGAGCACTCCCTTTAAAGGTGAAAATTCTTTGGCGATTCTCTACGCCATCGTACACGGCCAGCCGGCGCCGTTTGCCCCCCAAGTGGTGTGGCCTGGGACCCAGGTCGAACAGGTCTTGTGCAAAGGTATGGCCCGCGACCGAAGCCACCGATATGACTCAGTCCTAGAATTTAGCAATGCCCTCAACGTGGCCCTGAGCGAAAGCGGGGCGCTGGTCATTGCGGCCCCCACGGCACTTCCTACAGCTCCCTCGGCTTCGGGATCCTCTGAATCCCTTCGTCCCCAAGAAATTGAACTGCGACCAGAGGTCACGGTTAACTTGCGGCGCCCGCGTGGCCTGATGCCCTGTCTCGTCTTGCTGTTGCTGGGCGGGGGATTCGCCTTGGCTTTCGTGGCGGAAAAACCACCCATAAACAGTGGCGTGACGGCCGCAAAAAACACGATCGAATCGACTTGGCGTCAGCTTAGCTCGATCGTTGGACATCCCAGCGCAGTTAGGGACTTTCCCGAACAATAATTGATTAATTCTATAGCTAAATATGGAGAACTAAATGTCATCAACCACGCAAGACATAAAACGCAGCATGCGTACCTTTTTTAAGCCATGGTACGGGCGCCCAACGTTGTGGGTTCTCGCGTTGCTGGTTGTCATAGGTGCCCTCCGGTTAGCAGCCCCCTCATTAATTGCACGACGGCTAAACCGGTCACTGAACCTTGCGGCTCAGGAAACCAGTACTTCCATTGTCGTTGGGCCCCTTTCTTTCTTTTCGTTTCCGCCTGTCATGGCGATCGAAGGTTTCTCCATAACAGATTCAAACGGGGTCATCTTTCAAAGCAGGCGCGTCGAAGTGCACGGTCGAAGTTTTTGGAATTTGCTCTGGCGGGATCGTTCGCTTCGAATACGAACCGTGACAGGTCAGGTATCGCTGACGCGGTCTCCAGTGCGTGTGTTAGAGGCTCTTCGCGACCATTTACCCACATCGCACATTGAAATCATCTCGTTGGAAGAGGCGCAGATCGAGACGCCGGAAGGAACCGTTGCCTTCCGTGGTGCTTTGCGGGATGTCCGTTCGCACCGAGGCCCTGCAGAGGTCGAAATCGAGCTGAAACTACCATCGGAAGGTCGCGGGAGCTGGCGTTCAAGGCACGCCAAAGATGGGGCGTTCACGGCCACATTAGACATTCGTCGATGGCCGGTGAGCACAGCTTTAAATGTGTTGAGCGGCATGGAAGGCACCGATTCTGATGCCCAAGGGCACCTGGACCTGTGGGCCAATGTCACCCGACCGGCCGGATCGGAGGACTACCGCTCTTCAATTCACTCCCGGCTGAGCTCCGCTCGGTTTGACGGAGACGGGCTGACCGCTATCAAACAGGCTCGCGAACGCTGGGGACTGCTGCCCCGCCCTGCTGCCACCTGGACGAAGGTTGTAGGTGGAGGTACCTCAGCGTCTTTTTCAGCCGCCGCTGAGCCCGACGAATCGCTCCTCCCGCGAATTGCCCGATCGATGGTCTACCTGGGGTGGGAAGATGCCCTTGCAACCCTGGCCGGTCTTTCCCTGGCATTGCCCGAACCTGACGATCTGGCAACTCTAGGCGGCCAGGGATTGGAATGACACTAACGTTTCACGTAGCTCGGGCAGCCCCGGCCTAAACCTATTGGGGCTGCCCGTTGAGCCGGGAATGTGGGTCCGCGCTACCACATGACCGTGTAACCGACGTTGATGCCGTAGGCGGCTTTCACGGCAAGCAGCGTTCCTTGTGATGTGTTCACAACGTTAGACGTCGAATAATCCATAACCAGAGCGGGGGTCAAAATGCCCGATCGTCCGACGAGAAAATTCGCGCCCAGGCGTGGGGCCAAATCAAATCCAAAGTCTGTTCCATTATAGGCGCCACCGAAGCCCAGACCAAAAAATCCGTAAACCAAGTTGTTAAATGGAAGATGGTAACTGGGCTCAATCACTGCCTTGAAGAAGGTCTTCGAATCCTGATCTCTCACTTTGGCGTAGTTGAACCCAACGATTGCGGACAACTCAAGGTTGTCGACGATGAACCACCCGATCGAGGGCGAAATATTCATCGACTTGAATCCATCGCTGGCTTGGGCTCCCGCGGAGCCACCCAACTCCAGAACGCCGACGCGGGCGTAGGCCTGGGTCCCCCCAACCCCTGCCTGTTTGGTTATCCCCTCAGGGTTAGCTACTGTAGGCGAAGGTGCCAGTGGCTGAGGGTCATTGGAGCTCTCCGGCGGGGGCAGCGCTGTCGAAGGCGTCCCATTGCCCAATCGAGTCTGCCCCTGCGGGTCTTGGGCCCACGCACCTCCCGCCTGCACTGTCACAAGAGCTACGGCACCAACCACCTGAGTCACAACAGAAAACGTCGCACGCTTGATCATTCTGAGTATCCCTTTCGTTTGTTTCCGAAACATGAATTGTTCCGTTTCAGTAATCACGATCAGCAATTGTCATGCCATTGCGCCATTCCGGTTGCCAACGCCGCGTCCATCGACGAATCGGAAGATGGGCCACGGTTCCAGTGTTACGAGATACCCCTTAGCGTTACCGCCGACGGACTACTCAAGGCAATGTTGGGTTCGGATGCGACATCTGCTCCACACATTTGCAGAAACTTCTTTGCCTTCTTCGTCGCTTCAGAGTCAGATCTGGCTGACGTCACGGAAAGCAAGAATCCGCCTGTCCTCAACAGGCGTTCATAACGATCCCTCTCGCCTTCGGAAACGCTGATGCCCGAAAGGGCCCCCGTGATGCTACCAACTAAGCCCCCAGCGCCAGCGCCTACCAATACCGTCACGATCGGCGCGACGGCAAGAGGCCAAAGGTTTGGAATGGCAAGAACGTCGATGGTTGCAAGCCACCCGACCGTCGTGCCCAGTCCTACCCCGATGCCGGCGCCCGGGACCAGGTTAGGAAAAGCGTTTTGCTTGCCCCGCGTGTAAAGGGCGACGGCCCCCCATTTTCCGGGGACCGGCCGCGAAATATCGACAGCTTGGATGCCCGCATCCCCGAGGACCCGGACTGCATTGTCCAGGTCCCCGCGTCGGCGGAATTTGCCGACGGTCGTAGTTGTCCCGTCAAACATTATTATTTGGTCGACAGCAGCGTCGCCAGATCGTCAGCGTGCTCTTCTTCCACACTCAGTATGCCTTCGAGCAGCCGGCGTGTGGTCGGATCCCCGTCGCCGAAAAAAGCGATCATGTCGCGATAGCTATCGATTGCGATCCGTTCAGCGACTAGGTTCTCCCTGATCATGTCCACTAGGGTTTCGCCTTCGACGTACTCTGCGTGGCTTTTCGATGAAAGTCGGTCTGGGTGAAAATCCGGTGCGCCGCCCAGTTGGACAATGCGCGCGGCCAGGAGATCCGCATGCCCCTGCTCTTCAATCGCGTGTTGTAAAAACTCGGCGGCGACGCTCTCTGCCTCGATTCCGTTCGCCATGAAATGATGCCGCCGGTAACGAAGAACACACACGATTTCGGTCGCAAGGGCCTCGTTGAGCATCTTTACAGCTAGTTCACGGTCGACACCGTATTGTGCCGTAACAGCCCCCTGTTCAATGTTCCTTCGCGCGCGTTCGCGAATGGCCTTGACGTCCGACATAATTGTTTTGGAGCTCATGAGATTCAACCTTCTGATGCGCGCTGCATCGACAATGACAAGGCTTCCCCTTATGCAGGATCTGCGCCAGTGTCCTGCGGACGAAACGTCCCACGGGCGAGGATTTCGTTCATCTCGCCGCCAATCAAAAGAACAAAGCCCAGTATGTACAGCCAAGTCAGAATGACCATGACCCCCGCGATGGATTCGTAGGCGACGTTGTAGCCATTGAAAGTTGAGACGTACAACCCAAGGCCCAATCCGGATAGGCTCCATCCTAGGGTCGTCAATAGTGATCCCGCTACCACGTGTCGAAATTTCTGTTTCTTGTCGGGGAGGAAATAGAAAATTGCACCCAAGGTCAAGGCGATAAAGGTCACGGTCACAGGCCACCGTAGAGCAGACACTATCTGCACATAGACAGCGTCCAAATGGAACAGCGCAGCGAACCAATAGCCCGCCTTCCCACCCAAAAGAAGTAACGCCACAGCGGTCAGCACCAGAACCCCGCCGCCCAAGGTGAACGCTATGGACAGGGCCTGAATGTGCCAGTAACTGCGCGATTCCTTAACGTTATAGGCTAAATTTAGGGCGCGGCGAAGGGCATTGACGCCTCTAGAAGCACTCCAGACAGCCACCAATAGCCCCAGAGTCATCAATTGAGGCCGAGGCATGAGCAGAAGGACCTCAAGGTGTTCGTGTACCAACTTCTGCGCTGCAGAGGGCAGCAAAAATTGGACCTGGCTGATGCCACGTTTCAACGCTCCACCCAAGGGCAAATACGCCGCCAGGGTTGTGAGAAAAAACAGGAATGGGAACAAAGCGAAAAGAAAGTAATACGCCAGATGAGCAGCGGCGTCGGATGCCTCGTCCCTGTCCTGTTTGTGGTATAGCCGCTTTAAGATTTCGTAAATTAGGAACATTCAATCTGGGTGTTAAGCCGCCCGCGCGCCGCGATTAGGCGCGACTGCGACTGCGCTTGCGCTTGCTGTACATACGAAGTGCCACGGCGATAATCGACAGCAGCAGGAAGATGTGGATAAAACCATTCAGCTTATAGGCGGTGAGCATTCCCAATGCCCAAACTGACGCCAAGGCTATGGCCAGTGTTGCCATCATGTTTGCGCGGTCGCATGGTCATGCACGGTCTCTCGAGCGGTATCCAGCGCCTCCTGGGTTCCGTTCTTAACGCGGCGGCTGATGTCTTCCCGAAGTTCTCGCCCGCTGCGCGGTGCCAGCAGGAGGCCACCAACGGCTCCGACCAGCGCCCCGAGCGCGACCAACCCCAACGCTCGGAGAACCGTTGACCCGGCGCCGCGAGTTTCCTCCAAGCCAAGCGCCCCTAGAAGCTGGTCCTTATCAAAATTCTTGATGTCTTTCATTTGCATGTCAGGGGGCCAATTCAAGGAACGTGCCAATACGAACGCGGTGCTAATAGGCGATGCGTTCCTCGCCTGACGCGGCAGATTCATTCGCCCCGAAAGATCTCCTGTTACCAAATGGTGACGCCCATTACCTCCGTGAAACGTTCGTGGGTGGTCCCGCCCGTGCTACATCTCACCCAGACGAGGTGACGGCCCAGTGAAGATTCTCTTGATTGACGATGAAGACGACCTGCGACGCACCTTGGCCGAGGCTTTGCAGGACGCTGGGCATGCCGTTGCTGAGGCCGATGGAGGGCTGGCGGCGCGGGCGCTATTTAACGAAGGGTCCTTCGATGTCATCATTAGCGACGTGCGGCTTCCAGGGGTCAGTGGTCTCGACCTGTTTCGCGAGGCAAAACAGAGCACGCCCTTGACGGACTTCATCCTGATGACGGCCTATGCTGATGTCGGACAGGCGGTCTCGGCCTTGAAAGAAGGTGCGTACGACTACCTGACGAAACCCTTTGATCTCGACGAACTGCTGCACCAGATTGGCCGCATAGACGGCGCCCGCTCGATGCGCCGGGAACTTGCTGAGGCACGACAGGCTTTGGCACAACGCCCGCCTAGCAACCGGCTTATTGGTCATTCAGCCCAAATGCAGAAGATTCAAACGCGAATCGAAATGATCGCCCAAAGTGACGCTGCCACTTTGGTTTTAGGCGAGAGCGGGACCGGCAAAGAGCTGGTTGCCCACCTGCTGCATGAACGGAGCCCTCGTGCGGCGAACCCCTTTGTCGCGGTCAATTGTGCTGGGTTCCCCGATACTTTAATCGAGGCGGAGTTGTTTGGGTTTGAACGAGGCGCCTTTACAGGTGCCGTGAAAAAGCGTGATGGCCGCTTCAAGGCCGCCGACGGCGGCACATTGTTTCTTGATGAAATAGCCGAGCTGCCCCTGCCCGCCCAGGCAAAGCTGTTGCGGGTGCTGCAAGAAGGAACCGTTGAACCGCTCGGCACCAACACACCTATCAAGGTGGATGTTCGGGTGATTTCAGCCACGCACCGGAACCTGCGGGAACGGATTGCGCAGGGGTTGTTCCGTGAGGATCTATTCTATCGTATCAATGTTCTGGATGTCGCGTTGCCCGCCCTTCGCGATCGCCAAGGCGACTTGCCCATTTTGATTCAATTTTTCCTAAACGGCTTCGCCAAAAAAAACCCGGCCGGCATTTCGGTTGTTCCCACGATCTCAGCAGATGCTTACGCGGCCTTGGCCGGCTATGCATATCCGGGCAATGTGCGCGAACTGGGGCACGCCATTGAACACGCCGTTGTGTTGGCCGGCGGCGGGGAACTCACCCTCGACCATCTGCCAGGCGTCATCGCCGAAGCGGCGCCTTTTGCCAACCAACCGTCCACCTTGGGTGACACCGTCGCCTTACCCGCAGACGGCCCCTTGGTTCCTCTGGCCGCCGCTATGCGGATCCTCGAAAAAAAGCATCTTCATAAGGCTCTTTTGGCCGCGGGAGGAAAACGCGTGAGAGCAGCCGAAATGCTAGGAATTTCCCGGAAGAGCTTGTGGGAAAAACTGAGGATGTACGAGATGGAGGATCTTGCCACCAAGGGGCACGCCTAGATCGGATCTCCTTCCAGATGCAGCCCAATATAGAATCTGTATCATCGATAATCGTTGTAGCCGAACAGCGGCTCGACAAACACCAACGTAGGCTCGAGACGTTTACGGCGACCCTCGGGCGTCCGAGGACTTTTTACGGATGTATATTTGGTGTCTTCGGTTGGGTGGGCCTAAACGTTGCCTTGTTGGCGTTAGGCAGAAGGCCGGTCGACCCCCCGCCGTTCTTTTGGCTACAAGGGGCCGTGGCCCTGTCCGCTCTCCTTATGACGACGCTGGTACTGATTACTGCCAATCGTCAGACACGAAATGCCGAAGAACGGGCTCATTTGGATCTACAAGTGAACCTATTGGCCGAGCAAAAGGTGGCCAAACTTATCGCCTTGGTCGAAGAACTGCGACGTGATTTGCCTATGGTCAAAGACCGTGTCGATCACGAAGCAAACGCCATGCAAGAAGCAATCGATCCCCACGCCATGTTAGCTGCGTTGGAAGAAGTGGCCCATCGCCCCAGTACGGATTCAAGCGATCCTTAACTAGGGCCGCCTAGGTCCGTTAGGACGCCTCTTCTGGCAATTTCATAGCGCAAATGTCCCCGTGGTCGTGCCGCTGTTCATGGAGAAGTTCCCGGACCACGACCCGAAGCGACGTCGAATTGAGCGTTTCTAGGGATTCATAATACATCTGAAACCGGCGGTCTTCGCCTTCTTCCAAGGTCGCACGAACGCCCTCGGCGCCCAGAAGATCCGCTCCGTCCTCTACGGTTTTTGCAAACGCAAGGCATGCGCCGGGGTCGTAAGCGGGCCGGCCCCCCAGTTCTAATACCAGCTCTCGCAACCTCATGGCACGTTGTCGATGGGCCGAAAGACAAGCACGAAGGGTGTTTTGCCTGTCCTCACCATTGTCCAGTGCGCCCACCGATGACCCGTAGGCCTCGACGGCCGCAAGTTCGGACTGCAAGAGATTGTTTAGGCGTTCAATAGGACCTTCTGTCTCCGTGTGATTTTTCATGGTGCCCTCCTCCCGAAGATCCATCAAATGCTGTGCCACTGCTAAAGGGCCAGAAAAGGCGGGCGCTAGGGCGATTGAGCGATAGTTGACGTTACGGAGCCGTAACGCGGGTTACAGATCGCTAACGTAGATCCTGGACAAATGCGGCCAAGGCCAGAAAACACGTTAGGCCCTATTCTTGCAGCGAAAGCATGTATGAGACGTGAACAGCGATTCGTTGAAACTGTGGCCCAACTAAAGACGCTGTTGCGGGCTGAGCGGTCAGCGGTTGATGTTTACACCAACGCCCTTGCGGATGTTAAAGGCGATGCGTGTTTGGCCATCCAACTGGAACGTTGCCGATCTTCACATCAGCAACGGGCCACGTTCATAGGAGCGGCCATCACCCGATATGCCAACGCACCCGCGGCTGGCGTTGGTTCTCAGGGGTGGGAATCCTTCTCTCGCCTAATTCGCACGGGCTCGGGACTTGCCGCTCGCGATGCAGCAATCGCCGCCCTTGATCAGGGCCAAGGTTATGGGCGCCGGGGTTATAGGGAAAACCTACAAAACGTTGTGCAAAAAATGAAGCACGACCAAGCTGCGGTATGAAACGCAAACAAAGCTCCAAGTAGTTCTGTATGTGTTTTTCGGCAACCGGTAGTTTTGCGGCGGCCGGCGTTTTGGGTGGCATCGGTGCCGTCTCGATCGCTCGTCACCGATCAGCCCCGTATGTGATGCTTGCGGCCCTCCCCCTGGTTTTTGCCGTTCAGCAGGGTGCTGAGGGGCTGGTCTGGATGACGATTCGCGACCAGGTTCCAGGTCACTTAAACCAATTCGCCGTTTACGCCTTTCTGGTGGCGGCTCTCGTCATTTGGCCAATCTGGATCCCCGTGGCTCTGTTCCGGGTTGAAGCCCAACTGAAGCGTCAAACAAGGCTGAAGATCTTGGTTTGGGTCGGGCTGGCAGTTTCGGCGTATTCGGTCGCGCTTCTGATTCGGGGTGAACCACGCGCCCATGTTGCGGGTCACAGTATTGGCTACGACTATCAGTCGATTGGTTTCTGGGCTGGGGGTATGTATCTGCTGGTCTACGTGACCGCAACGGTTCTGCCCTTCTTTCTTTCTCATCTAAATTTTGCAAAATGGCTGGGTGCCGCCTTCCTGGTGGGACTCTCGGGATCCATGTTCATGCGGTTCGGCGCCCTGACTTCCGTTTGGTGCTTCGTCTCTGCGATCCTAAGTGGGCTTCTTGTTGCCAGTATGGATATTACCCGGCGACGCATGGACGCCGCAGAACCACTGGCACCTGTAGCTTCCGATGGGTGGGGATCTGAATCTGTCATGAGCACCCTTGCCTGCTTTGAAGAGTAGTGTGGTCGAGTCGAAGTCAGTCAAACAAAAAAACAAGGATCTTCAGATGGTTCACAAAGCCGAGTCTGTTTTTGGGATTTTTCATGTACGGGCTGATCTCGACCACGCCGTCAAAGTTCTAAAAGGTGCAGGGTCTCACAACGCGGACATATCCGTTTTGTTTCCCAAAGCACCCCGAGGCGCAGTGGCGGGCGCAGGACCCGGGGTGGCGTTGGGGGGCAGTTTGGGATCGCCTACGACCGGGGTCCTGGTAGGGATGGGTATCCCTGAGGATGAGGCAAAACGATACGAAGATGTCGTCAAGGGCGGTGGCTTTCTTATTTCTGTTCACTCAGAAAGATCCGCATTGACAAAAAAGCTAAAAAGCCTACTGGCGGCGTGTGGTGCGAAGGACGTAGTTTCCACTGGATTGTCGCCATCAGACCAAATCACGCCAGAGATGCATACAGTTTTTTAAGCCCCCCGCACCACGCCCCACCGCCAGTCTCGGATCTCCGGCAAATCTTCCCCGTGTACGTTGATATGTTGCCTGTGTTCAAGAAGATTGTTGTCTAGCTGCCGTTTTAGGCGGATGCCCTTGTCGCCAGTTTGTGGCAGCCGTTCAATGGCGGCCATTGCCAGGTGAAATCGGTCCACTTCATTCAGGACCGTCATGTCAAACGCTGTCGTGATGGTGCCTTCCTCTTTGTAGCCGTGCACATGAATGTTGGCGTGGTTGGTCCGGCGATAGGTCAATCGATGAATCAGCGATGGATACGCGTGAAACGCGAATATGACTGGCTTGTCTATGGTGAAAAGGTCGTCAAACCTTTGGTCATCTAGCCCGTGAGGATGCGCCGTCTTGGCCTGAAGTTTCATCAGATCTACAACATTGACCACACGGATCTTTAGACCGGGCAAGTGTTCGCGCAGAATCGAAACGGCGGCAAGCGTTTCCATTGTAGGCACGTCTCCACAGCAGGCCATAACCACGTCGGGGGTGCCACCTTCGTCATTGCTGGCCCAAGGCCAGACGCCAATGCCTTGGGCGCAATGTTTGACGGCGGCTTCCATTGTCAGCCATTGGGGGGCGGGATGTTTGCCTGCGATCACAACGTTTACGTAGTGGCGACTGCGCAGACAGTGATCCATGACGGACAACAGACAGTTTGCGTCGGGGGGAAGGTAGACCCTGACAATCTCCGCCTTTTTGTTCACGACAAGGTCGATGAAACCCGGATCCTGGTGCGTAAATCCGTTGTGGTCTTGTCGCCACACATGGGATGCCAGAAGGTAGTTTAGTGAAGCTATCTTTCGTCGCCACGGCAGGTTTGCCGTCACCTTTAGCCATTTGGCGTGCTGGTTGAACATCGAATCAACGATATGGATAAAGGCCTCGTAACAGTTAAAAAGGCCGTGTCGCCCCGTCAGGAGATATCCCTCAAGCCAGCCTTCGCATTGATGTTCGCTGAGCATTTCCATGACACGGCCCGTAGGGGCAAGCAGATCGTCACCTTCGACCAGGGTGGCGTTCCATTGCCGTTTTGTTACTTCAAACAGCGCCCCCAAGCCGTTAGACAGTGTTTCATCGGGCCCAAAGACTCTGAAATTTCTCTGCCCTTGGTTCATCACCACGATATCCCGCAAAAAGGGACCCAAAACGCGCGTGTCACCAATTCCTCGTACACCCGGTTCAGGCACATCCACGGCGTACCCGCGGTAGTCCGGCATCACCAGGTCGCGAAGCAAAACGCCGCCGTTTGCGTGGGGATTGGCACCCATTCGGCGTTCCCCCCGGGGCGCCAGGTCGGCTACTTCAGCGTTCAAACGGCCTTGCCCATCGAACAGCTCTTCTGGTCGGTAACTTCTTAACCAGTCTTCCAGCAGCGCCAGGTGTTCCGGCCGGGTTGCCGGGTGAGGAATCGGAACTTGGTGTGCCCGATAAGAGCCCTCGTTCTGACGGCCATCGACCACCTTGGGACCGGTCCACCCCTTGGGGGAACGAAGGACGATTAGTGGCCAGCGGGGTCGTTCGACTTTGCCGCCAGCGCGGGCGTCCTGCTGAATGGTGCTGATTTGTTTCAGGGCCGCATCAACCGCAGTCGCCATCGCCTCGTGCATGATGGCAGGGTCGTCGCCTTGCACGAACAAGGGGGTCCATCCGTAGCCCCGAAATAGCTGTTCCAGCTCTTCGTGGGTAATGCGGGCCAATATGGTCGGGTTGGCAATTTTGTATCCATTAAGATGCAAAATGGGCAACACCGCGCCGTCGGTAGCCGGATCCAGAAATTTGTTGGAATG
>JAYUUT010000041.1:0-13170 GCA_043754455.1 Myxococcales bacterium | reverse complement strand
CGCGCCTTCCACACCACGCCCATCGCCCCCCGACCCAGTTCACCCAGTCGCTGATACCGGCCGAGGCCGGTGGTGGTCGACGACGTCCGCGGCGGTTTGGCCCCCGCCAGCCCCAGGGCCTCGGTCAAGTGCGCAGATCCCGGCGCCGACGGCGGCCCCGCCGTGAAGGTGGCGGTATAGGGCATGTCGATGCCGTCGGACGCTGGAGCCGCCGCGCGCGCGCCCTGCACCGCCCGCGCCGCCGCCGCCACCGGGGTCGCGACCTTGGGCTGGTCACGCGCCCCCAAAGACACGGTCCCCCCCACCCCGTGCTGCGCCCCCCCGCGCAACATCTGCACGGGAGCATGATCATCGACCTGTCCCTCCAGGGCCCGGGACACGTCGTCAACCTTTCGCTCCCATTCAAGCTGGATGTCGAATAGCTGGGTCAGCCCCCGCAGCGCCTCGAAATTCCGGGTGATGTGCATCCCGCCGGCCTCCACATGGACGACGTGCTTGCCCCGGTTGGTTTGCACTTTGGCCTGACCGTCGGACGCCGTCAGCACTACGGTCTTTTGATCGTCGTTCAGCCACGCACGGGCACCCTGGACGGGCTTGCCCCGGTCAGTGACCGTGATGATGAATTCAACGTGCGTGGTTTCAATCGCGAACTTCACGAACGCTGTCTGCCGCCGCTGGGTTTCCACCACGCGGGTAAACGCATCGCCGGTCACCAAGGCCACGGCCTTCCCGCGAAGCTGAACCCCATACACATGGACATAATATTTCCCCGCCGACAGCCCACGAAACTCAATTTCGCGTTTGACCATCGTGGCGCGGGTCTGGGTTTTGGTTGCGCCCACCCGGCGCATGCGTTCGATAAAGGCGGTCGGATCCCCAATCTTTGGGGCTTCGGGTGATCGCGACACCTCGACCCCCAGGATTTCCTCGGTATCACCGGGATGTCGAATTTGGACATGGATCCTCGCCGCCAATCCCTTCCATCCAGCGAATGCCAACGCCAGAGCGACCAGAAACCCCAGCGCGGCCAGCGGCACCACCTGAAGGGTTGTCACACCCGTGGCCCGTCCGTCGATGGTGTCCTCGACGATGAACGCCTTTTTGTCGTCCGCATCGAAAAGAATCAAATCCACCTTCGCATCCCGGCCCGCAGGCGTCACCCGATACAAAATGAGCGCATCGGCCCCTAAACGTGCGGAAACCCCCGCCAAGGCATCCTCGGACGCCGCTGCCAAGTCCAAAAGTGGTTCGGTCGGGGGCGCCCCCTCGGCCGGCAGTTCGAAGGGGTCATCCATCAACGCCCCCAGCAGGCCAATACGAACCAATTCTGGGCGAACCCGAAACGGGGAAACAAAGGACTGCCCGCTGCCCACAAGCGGCAACACCACGGCGAACGAATAGGCGTGTGTTCCTAGTCTTTCAAACTTCGCCAGTACCGACCGCAAGGCGGCCGTTACCGATACAGCGTTGGGATCGCTTGATCCCGCCCCCAACTCGCCCAGCCGGATCTCCCGCGCCACCGATGACCGTTTGGCGATTTCCGACTGAAGCCGCAGGGCCCCTGGCGCGTTCCCTGAAGCCACCAGAAGCTCAACCCGAGGTTTCAGCCGCCCTAGCTCTTTTGCCCCAAAGTCTCCGACGCGAACCAGCGGCAGGGCCCGCTGCACGTCAGTGCCACCTTCGACCGCACGAAACGCCACCCGCGAAGCCAACCCGGGTTCGCTGGCCGCTATGGTTTCTGCACTAGTAACAACGGTTTTTTCAACCTGCGGGCCGAAGGTGTTGGGAGGCGTGTCCAACACCAACGCCATCGCGGACTTCAATAGGCCCGGGGAACCGTGGAGCACTGGTGTTAGCGCTTCGTCACGTTTTTCGATGCTGTCCCCGCGACGAACCGCCAGCTCGGCCCGGGCTACGGCCACGGCTGGTATTCCGCGCGACGATTTCAACAAGGTCAGCTCGCGTTCAGCCCCGGCATAGTCCTTCACCGACGTCAGGGCCCGCGCCCGACCCGCCCGCAAATTCACATTCTGTGGTTCTTGTTTAAGCCCCTGGTCAGCCAGTTGCATCGCGGTTTGTCCATCGCCCACGGCCAGCGCTGCCTGAATTCGAGATTCCGGCGGGGTCGAAGGATGTTGCCAGACGGCCTGTGCCACATCGCGGGCCGGCGCCAGAGCAACAGGCGCCCCGTGACCGGCTAGATCCAAATATTGCGCGGCCGCTTTGGAGTCACCCGCGGCTAAAGCGCGCGAAGCCGCGACGAACGGCCGAAGTTTGTTTAGGGACGTCGTGGCAACCGGCCCGAGCGTCATGCCAAGCACAGGGGCAAGGCGCCCTGCCAGGCGTCGAACCAGATCTGAAATCTCGCCCCGCGGCGCCGACACTTCGAATTCCGCAACCTTGCTGCCGTCTCCTCCCAGAACCTGCCCCCCGACCCTGAACTTGTCCTCGTCGGCAACCAGAGTTCCCGAAAACACCCTATCCGCCCCAAGTTTTTGTACCAGCGCCGGCACCCTATCGACCGCCAAAAACAACAGCCCACTTTTGGCTACATCGGCACCCAGTGCCTTGGCCAATTCGGCACGGGGCACAGCCGTCCGTGCGCCGGGCCTCAGGCTTGCCTCAAGCAACATCGCCACCGCCCCCCCTTCGTCTTCCAGCCCAGGCCCCGGCTGAAGGTCGCCGATGATCGCGCGTTGGGCCCGCGCATCTCGGGATAACAGCGCCCCCGTAACCAAAAAGATCGTCGCGACCCAGGTTCTTATGTTCACGGCGTCGTGATCATCTCATAGCGATCGCTTTTTGCCTACTCCCCCCCCATTAAGGGTTTTGGTTAACAGAAAAAAGGTGCCTTCCACCTCGGCCGTTCGAGAGAGTTTCTACCCCTACTGTCAGTAGGGGGGAGCCGCAAAAATTTGACCGCATCGGGCTTCCCGACGAGCGGGCGTGCACATCCATCGGCCAGAGGTAGCTCCCGGGTTATCACTTGTAGGGAAAAAAATCCCTCCCGTATGTCGAACCGCGCAGAAGGCCCATTTATAGTGGCCGCGTCTGGCGGCCAGGTCAAGCCGATGATCGACCCGCGATTCTGGACGTGGGTGGGTCAGGAGATGCTGACAGGGCCTGGGGCGGGGCCCACCGGCTGCGCGTCGCCCTTATCGGGGTTCTGTGCGGCACCGCTGACTTTTTCGCGCCAGAAACCACCAACACCGCCCTGGGTCGCGGTGGACGTCGTACCCCGGGACATCAGTTCCTCCTTGTCTAAAATCGCATCGTTGCGGCGGTAGACCGGCAAAGCATGAAGTTTGGTGTCCATCCGAATGGCATCACAGGGGCAGGCTTCCGCACATAACCCGCAGACCACGCAGCGTAGTTCGTCGATCTCGAAAATCCGGGGCCGTTTTTCGATCGTTCCATCGGGGGCTTCTTCGGGAACGATGGTGATGCAATGGGCGGGGCATACGGTCGGGCACATCATGCAGGCCACGCACCGAACCGCGCCGTCGTCACGCAACATCAGGCGGTGCAGGCCGCGGTGACGTTCAGGGTACGGAATTTTCTCTTCCGGGTATTCGATGGTGACAATGTCGGTTTTCTTGCGCTGGCCGGCCATGTTGCCAAACCAGTTCTTCATGAAATGGCGGAAGGTGACGCCCAGCCCTTCGGCAATGGCGGGCAGATACATCTGCTGCTTCAGGCTTCCGGGACGCGCGACAATTTTGACTCCAACGGCCATGGTTCAGCCTCCCACGCGGATCGAATACAGCACCCAGCCGGCAGCTAGGATCACATTGGCGATGGACACAGGCAGAAGCCGCTGCCAGCCCAGCTGCATCAACTGGTCCGAACGGAAGCGCGGCAGCGACCACCGAATCAGCAACTGGAAGCTGCAGAAGATGAAGACCTTGGTGATCCAAACCAGGTGCGACAACCCGACAACCGCGATGTTGGGCCAATGGGTCGAAGCCCATTCGAATCCGGGGAAGTTCCAACCACCGAAGAAAATCGTGATCAAAAGACCGCTAGAGAACACGATCTCGATGAATTCACCCAGGAAGAACATGCCGAAACGAAGGCCCGAATATTCGACGAAGTAGCCGATGATTTCGGGTTCACCTTCGGGGATATCGAACGGGGTCCGTTTGGTTTCGGCCATTGCCGATGTCAGGAATAGAAGGAAGGCGATGAAGTGCGGGATGCCGAACACGCCCCACTGCCAGGGCCACGGCCCCTGGGCCGCCACCATCGCGCCTGGTTCCAGCGTGCCAAAAATCAGGAACATCGCCAGGATAGACATGCCCATCGTGACTTCGTACGAAACCATCTGCGAACTGGCGCGTAGGCCGCCCATCAGCGCCCATTTGTTGTAGGACGCCCATCCTGCCAGCGTGGCGCCGTAAACCGACAACGACGAAATGGCGAAATAGAACAACACGCCGACATCTAGATGCGCGACCTGCAAGGCCACGGGCTGGGTGCAGGAACCGGCAGGAACCACTTCGAAGAGGCGCCCCCAACACAGCGGCGCCCCGAACGGAATAATGGCCGAAATGATCAGCGCGGGCGCAAGCGCCAAGATCGGCGCCAGAGCGAAGAAAAACCTATGCGCCTTGACGGGGATGAAGTCTTCCTTGAAGAAAAACTTTCCGGCGTCAGCCAGGAAGTGAAGAATGCCCCAGGCCTTGAACTTGCCGATGTTGGCCCGGTTCGGCCCCAAACGATCCTGCATCATCGAAGACTGACGGCGTTCCAGCCAGGTCAGAATCGATGCCACGCCCGGTCCGAAGACCAGGGCGATATACACCATCTTTATCAGGGCTGACGTGGCCGTGAAGCCGACCTTGCCGTACGAAAATGAATCGATAAGCGCGCTGAACATGATCTGGACCTAGCCCCGCGAGGTGGCGAACCGGAGATGAACTGGCAACAGGGTTTTTCCCCACTGCGCGTCCCGCATGAACGCATGTTTGGATTTGGCTTCGTTGAATACCGATTTGACCGACGTAAATTCCATCGCGGCACCCAAACGGCGTCCCAGGTGCGACAAAATTTCCCAACCAGGCAAGGCATCCCCGGCCGCCGGAATGGCCGCATAGATTCGCTGAACCATGCCCTGTTTGTTGGTAAAGGTGCCGTCCACTTCGGCCCACAGCGCCAGGGGAAGCACAACCTTGGCCGCGTCGACCAGGGGCCCCTGATGCGATCCGAGCACGATCAAGGCATCCAGTTTGTCCACGGGCAGGCCCGCAAGCCCTTCTTTGCCGATGACGCCGACGTCCCCGACGACAACCAAGGCCTTGATGGTCCCGGCCTTCAGGTCTTTGGACAGATCCATCAACGATTTGCAGCGGGTGCCGCCCAGATGTTTGGCGCCAGCGGTGTTGGGGTTCTTGTCCGCGCTGACCAAAATGTCATCCGACCAACCTTCGTCTCGTCCTGCCAGGTAGGCACGTTCGATGCGAAGGTGATCAAACGCCAAACGCGCCAGAACGTGCAGATCTTCATTCGTGGACTGCGCGTTCATCACGATAGCCACCTGGCCTGGCGATTTTTCCAGCAGGGGCTTTAACAGCTTCGCAGCCTCGTCCAGGGCCCGATCCCAATCGGTGGATGCGCCGTCTATCGCGGGAACCGCGACGCGTTTGCCATGAACCGGTTTGTAGGTGAATCGGCCTTCGTCGCACATCCAATATTTGTTCACGCTGAGATTTTCGCGCGGAACCAGCCGACGAACCTGTTCATTCGCCGTATGCACTTCGATGTTGCAACCGGTCGAACAGCCCGTGCAAACTGAATCGGTCGACGCCAACTCCCACGCGCGGGTCTTGAACCGAAAATCTTTCGACGTCAGGGCGCCCACAGGGCACACGTCAACAGTGTTCAGCGAATACGCGTTGTCCAGTTTGCGACCGGGCGCGGTGGTCAAAATTTCCTTTGATCCCCGCAGCGCCATGGTCAAATCAGGGGATTTGGCGACTTCGTCGCACACGCGAATGCACCGGCTGCACAAGATGCATCGTTCCTGATCAAGGACGATGTGTTTGCCAATATCAACGACCTTGGCCTTTTCAAACTTGATGCCGTCGTTGCGTGTGTATTTCGCATCCCAGTCGAAATAATGCTTCTGCAGCATACATTCGCCGGCCTTGTCACAAATGGGACAGTCGATGGGGTGGTTCACCAACGTGAACTCCAACATTTGCCGCCGCACATCCAGCGCCTTGGGGGACGCGGTGGCGACCTCCATTTTGTCAGCCACGGGCGTGTAACAGGCAGGCACCGGTTTTGGTGATCCTTTCACCTCGACAAGGCACTGCCGACACACGGCAGGCGATGACAACCCCGGGTGGTAACAAAAAAACGGCACGTCGGCGCCGACCTTGTTGCAGGCTTCCAGTAGGTTGGAACCCTTCGGGAACTGATGGGTCTTGCCGTCAATGGTGATGGTCACCAGTTCGGGGGGAGGTACCGGGGCAGGGGCACCCGGGGCAGGGGCGTTCGTGGTGGTGGACATTATCGATCGCACTCCCCGCCTATCATGTTGACCATGCCGAATGTGGGGACCACATCGGCTAGGAACAGACCGACCAGAACCTTGGTCAGGATGGCTGTGTTGGCAAACGACGGCGGACGCACCCGGCATTTCCAGGGCCGCCCGGTTCCGTCAGATACAATATAAAAACCCAATTCCCCGTTGCCGGCTTCGGTGAACGAATACACTTCACCCGCAGGCACATGGATGCCGTCCATGATCAGTTTGAAATGCGAGATCATGGATTCGATGCTGTTGTAGGTCTCGGACTTCGGGGGCAAGGCGATCCGGGGATCCGCGATGATGATCGGGCCCGCAGGGATCATATCCATGGCCTGTTCGATGATGCGCATCGACTGCACCATTTCTTCCACGCGCACGGCGTACCTGTCGAAATTGTCCCCGACCGATCCAATGGGAACGTCGAAATCAAACCGGTCATAAACCAGGTACGGGTGATCCTTGCGGATGTCGTAGTCAACCCCTGCCGATCGGGCCATGGGGCCGGTGATACCCCAGGCGCCAATGTCTTCCTTGCCGATGATGCCGATACCGTCCATTCGGTCGCGGAAAATGCGGTTGCGGGTCAGCAATTTGTCCACGTCCACCATGACCTCCCGCCCCTTGCCAATCACGTTCCGTAGTTTGTCCATCCAGCCGTCGGGAATGTCCCCCGACACGCCGCCGATGCGGACATAGCTGTGGGTCAGACGGGCGCCCGAAATTTCTTCAAGCAGTTCATAAAACCATTCGCGCAGTTTGACGTTGTACAGAAACGGCGTGAAGGCACCAAGTTCCATCGCACCGGCCCCTAGGCAGGTCAGGTGGTCACAGATGCGGGCAATTTCGCCCACGATCACGCGGATGAACTGGGCCCGTTCAGGGACCTTTTTTTCGATGCCCATCAACTGTTCAACGGCCAGGGCGTACCCGACGTTGTTCAGCATCGGCGATACGTAGTTCAGCCGATCGGTGTAGGGAAAAATCTGGGTCCAGGTCGCGTATTCGGCTTCTTTTTCGAAACAGCGGTGCAGGTAGCCAACCTGGATGTCGGCGTGGTTGATTTTTTCGCCTTCAACCTCGACCACCATGCGCACGGTGCCGTGCATGGCGGGATGCGACGGCCCCATATTCAGGGGCATGGCTTCCGATGGCAGATCCGGTTCGTCGTAGTCGGCGGCCTCTTTCAGGCCCAAAACGACGCGGCGGGAGCCAGCGGAAGAAGATGAAGGGGGGGCCTTGGTAGTGGTGGTCATCGGCAAATCTTCAATCGATCGATCCAGGATGACGGCGTACCAAAGGCTGCCGTTTTTCTTTGGGGTAATCCTTGCGCAACGGATGCCCCACAAATTCGGGGTACATCAAGATGCGGCGCAGATCGGGGTGTTTGTTAAACCGAACGCCGTACAGATCGAAGGCCTCGCGTTCAAACCAATTTGCCCCCGGCCAGACATCAGACAGCGTGTCGATGGTGGGATCTTCTTCGGTCACGCCCGCATACAGGCGGACGCGGTGTTTTATGGACAGCGAATACAGGTGCAAGACCACATCGAACCGCAGATCCTCGCGTTTGCTAAGGCGGTCGACCACGGTGAGGTCCACAAACATATCCATTTTGGTTTCCGGGTCGTCCCGCAGGAACGCTGCGACAACCACCCAGTCCTCGCGACGGATGCGCGCCCATTCGTTGCCGTGCTGGGATCCGGTTTCGATGATTTGGCCCCCACTGAACTGTGCGGCCAAACGATCCAGAACAATTTTCGCCATGACTATTTGGCCTGCCGGTCGCCGATGGGACGAATCGCAGACAGGGGCACGTCGTATTTTCCAGATTCCCCAAGCAGGGTGACCTGGCTGTGCCCTTCCCCCCTTTGCACGCGATCCATCAGCAATTGCAGCGCGTCCAGGACCTGTTCGGGACGGGGCGGACAACCCGGGATATACACGTCAACCGGGACGATCTGATCGGCGCCGGGGGTGACCGAGTAATTCTGGTAAAACCCGCCCGTGGACGCGCAGACACCAAACGCCACCACCCATTTGCGTTCACACATCTGATCGTAAATCCGCCGAAGCGCAGGGGCTTGCCGTTCGGTGATGGTCCCAACGATCATCAAAAGGTCAGCCTGCCGGGGGGAAAACCGGGGAAATTCCGCACCGAACCGCGCCATGTCGTATTTCGGGCCGGCCGTCGCCATGAATTCCATCCCGCAACAGGCGGTGACGAAGGGATAGGTAAACAGGGAATACTTTCGCGCCCAGTTCAGGGCCTCGGACAATTTGCCGGTATAGATGTCGAATCCCATGGTGTACCTACTCCCAGCCGATGGCGCGCTTACGCCAAACGTAGGCAAGCGCGACGATAAGGATGCTCATGAAAAACACAACGCTGCCCAGGCCATAAAAAGATGTACTGCCGGTGCAGATGCCATCAACGAGGGGGCCCGTACAGGAAAGCGACCGAAAATTAACCGCCCAAGGGTACAGGAAAGCGGCCTCGATATCGAAAACCAGGAACAAAATGGCCACCTGATAGAATTTGACTGAGAAACGGGCGCGCGGGCTGCCAATGACGTCCGAACCGGCTTCGTACGGGATGTTTTTTGTACGGGTTGGACGGTGAGGCCCAAGGAACTGGGCGACCGCCGTCAACAGCAGGGTCATCCCGATTCCCGCAGCGATGGCGAGGGCGACGGCGATGTAGTCAGAATTGGCTGGGTTCATGGGGCGCCCGCAGGCGTCCGATTTATAGTGGTTGGCGAACGGGCCGTCAACGGGTAACGAAGCCGCAGGGGTGCGACGACGTTGACTAAATTGTCAGCGGTTTCTATACCTTGGACCCCATGAGCCTGATGATTCGAAGCGCTGGGTTGTGTGCCCTGGGTCTGTTCCTGTCGATCGCCTGTGCGAAATCCACCCCCGAGGTGGCCCCCGCCAACGCAGCCGCGAGAAAAGCCCCGGAAAAACCTGCCGCAGCGGAGGACAGCACCGCCCCCGCGGGCATCGATCTTGCCAATCTTGACGAGTTCGAACGCAAAGTGTTTCTGCGAATCTTGAATAAGGAATCGTCGGCCTGCGGCAAGGCACACAGCCTGATGGTGTCGGTCAAAACCGACAAGGCGTGCCGTAAATCGATGTACGCCGCCAAATACGTCGCCCGGCTGGTGGACGGCGGGTTCACGGATTCCGAAGTGGCGGAAATGTTACAGAAGCGATTCCGGGGCGAAGGCCCCAAGGCCATCGATCTGAAAAACTCGCCAGTCAAAGGCAATCCGAACGCCCCCGTGACTCTGGTGGAATTCGTCGATTACGAATGTCCTCACTGCAAGCGCGTGCAACCGGTGTTTCGCCAGGTCATGGAGGAGTTCGCGACCGAGGTGAAGATGGTGTTCAAACACTACCCCTTGGGACAGCATACGAACGCGCGCCTAGCGGCTGAATCGGCCGTGGCGGCACAGCGTCAAGACAAGTTTTGGGCCTACAACGACAAGATCTGGGAAAACTCGGAAAGCCTGACCCCTGCCCTGCTGGAACAACTGGCGAAAGACGTAGGGTTGGACGTGACGAAATGGCGCAAGGACGTGGAATCGGCGGGAGTTAAGGAACAAGTCATGAAGGACAGGGAAGAGGGGACCAAGCTGGGGATTCAATCGACCCCGTCCATATTCATCAACGGACGCGCGTTTACTGACAACCGCGACGAGGTCAGCCTGAGGGATTGGATAAACGAAGAGCTGGGCCGGTAGCGCGTTAAGACAAAAGGTGCGGCGGCGTTCCGCCGATGGATCACGAAACGTTTGGGCCCCTCGGGTCACAAGGTTATGTGATGCACGTCAGAACTACGCGATGTTCCATGATTTCGGCGGCCCTGGCGCTGGGCCTGACCGGCTGCGGCAAGGGCAGCGTTGGAGAAGAAAGCGGGCCCGGGCCGGGGCCGACGCCCAAAACCATGGTCAAAGATCCGGCCGCGACGCCAGGGCTGGTGGGGCCCGGCACCCCGGCAGGGACCAACCCAAACCCGACCCCCGAAACGATGGGCCCCCAGTCGCCGTCCGCGCAGGGGTTGACCAACCTATCGAACGGTCCCCTTTCGGGAATGTGCAAAACAGCGACGGTCGGCAGGGCGCGGCTGTGGCGCCTGTCTCGCGATCAGATCCGCAATACGCTGAAGACGACGTTGGGACTGGATTTGGGTGCGACGCAGCTCAATGCCTTCAATGACGGCAACGGACTGTTTTTTCGCAACGAAACCGATGCGCTGCGCTTCCGTAAGGCAGACACCAATTCCTGGACTTTGACCACGACCGATCTGGGTCGAAACGCGCTCGGCGCGATTAAGAAGGCTGCGGTTTGCCCGGATCTGGCCGCCCCGGCCTGCGCGCCCAAGTTGGTTGATTATGTCGGGGCGAAATTGTTCCGGCGGCCTTTGCGGCCCGACGAGAAGACCCGCTACACGAAGTTGTACACCGACACGTTGATGGACCCATCGGCCGGTGGCGATGGGGCTGCCCAAGCCTTGACGGCTGCCTTTTTGCAATCGCCCTATTTCCTTTATCGGAGTGAAATTGGCAAGGCGCTGCCGGGAAAGAAGGGCGTGGGACGGCTGACGGGATACGAACTGGCGTCGGCACTGTCGTACACGATGTGGCAGACCAGCCCGGATGACGAATTGATCCGCGCGGCCGGGGCGGGGGAATTGGACGCGACCGAGGGTCTGAGGAAACAGGCGGCCCGGATGATCGAGGACGCGCGGTTCGCAGGGTTCTACAACGACATGCTGAGTGATCTAACCCGAGCGTCGCGCATGGACGAACGCGAGGGTGCTGATGCGGTGAAGGACGCGGCAACCGTGATGAAGACGCTGGACACGGAATTACAATCGTTCGTCAAGGCCGTGCTGGCTGAAAACCCGACCTTGGATGAAGTGCTGAACCGCAAAAAAGTCACCATTGGCAACGACGTGGCCCAATACCGAAATCTGGGCGGCGTGAAATCGGGAACGGCGCCCGTGACGATCGACCTGCCGACGCCGGTGGCCGGGTTGCTAAGCCTGGGCGCCATCAGTTTTGCCAACGCGGGGACCGATCACCCATCACCGGTCAAACGCGGCGTGATGGTACGCGAACGATTCCTGTGTTCCCCCGTGCCGCCACCCCCCGAATCGGTGGTGCAGGCGCTGGCCCCCGCAGCGATGGACGTGGTGACGAACCGACAAAAGTACGAAAAGACCATGGCACCACCCACCTGCAATGCCTGTCATCGTTTGTTCAACCCCATGGGATATGCGTTCGAGGCCTTCGATCACCTGGGAAAGTACCGCACGATGGATGCCGGAAAACCTGTTGATCTGACGGGTGCCGTGGTTGAAACACGCGACGCGAATGTGATGTTTGCCAACCTTTCAGATCTGGCGCGAGGTCTGGCGGCGTCCGAACAGGTGGGGGAATGTTTTGCGCTGAACGGGTTTCGCATGGTCAGTGGTCGATTCGAGACCCCCGGGGATCTTTGTTACGTCAGCCAGATTTACCAGCAATGGAAAACCTCGGGACGGAACCTGAAAACCCTGGCCATCGAAATGGTGGCGTCGGATTCGTTTTCGCTGCGCACCGTTGAGAACTGAGGAACAAACCATGAACTCCCTTGCAAAAACCCGCCGCCGGTTCATGCATTTGACTGCTGGCGCAGGACTTTTAGCTCCCTTCTTCAAACAGGTTCAGGTGCTGGCGGCCACGGACATGGCGCAACGAAAAGTTGCGTTCGTATTTTTTCCGCACGGGACGCCGAACACATCGGGATATTGGAACGGCGAAGGGCCATTGACCGAATTAAAGGGCGTGATGGCGTCCTTGCAGGCCCACCGGTCAAAAATGTTGATGGTGGGGGGATTGAGTTCGGGCTTGGAAAAGGGTTATGGCCATTCGGGCGGCAACACGGCGGCGCTAACGGGCCGGGGTAGCAGCGAACAGGACGGCGGCTTCTACACACCCAAGTGCGCATCGATTGACTGGACCATCGCGAAACAGCTGCAGCAAGAACCGCTGGTCCTGGGCCAGAAAGTATCGTCGGGGGCGCGGTTGCTGGTGTCGTGGAGCGATCCTTCAAAGGCAGGGGCGGTGACGCCGGTCAATGACGTGGCAGAGGCGTTCAAGCGGGTGTTTGGACGACCTGCGGCGGCGGGCACCTGCGCCACGTCTGGCGGGTTGGCAGCACCCCCTTCGGTTCAGACGACAAGCGTCGGATCGCCAAATGTCCTAGACGTCGTGGCGGCGGATCTGAAGGCGCTCAAGGCGGAACTGCCCTCGTGGTCGCGGGCGACGCTGGACGATCAATTAACCGCCGTTAACGAACTGCAGGTCAAGGCCAAGGCGGCAGCAGCGGCAGCGGCTATGGCCCCGAAAACCCCCACGCCGATGGCGATGGCGCCCATGGGGGGGGGCGGAACCAGCGAGGGCTGTTATGCGGCCGGAACGTCAGATTTTTTCCAGCGATCAAACTACATGGCGGATCTGATCGTGGCGGCCTTCCAAAGCGGATCTCGTCGCGTGGCCACGTTTCAACAGGGAAGCGCGTCCGGTGACGGGTTCTCCGTCCCAGGATTCGGCAGCTACCACAGCGAGGTGCACAACCTGTCCAACGGG
>JAYUUT010000040.1:0-8243 GCA_043754455.1 Myxococcales bacterium | reverse complement strand
CGGAGGCCGACAAGCCGGGCCGAGCGCAAGGCGCGACGACGACCAATAGCCGTAGCTATTGCGAGGAGGAGCAACGCTGCGCTCGGCCCGGATCGTCGGTCGGACTTGATGCTATTTCGAAGACGGTGCACTAGGCAAGCCTGCGTGCCAAACGTTGGTTGATGGCGTGGGCGATCATCACGATGATGAACTCAATGGGAAGCGGAAGCATTGCCGATGCTGACGTTGACCGCAAAACAGCCGCGTTTTGAAGCTCTGAAAGTTCGGGGAATCGGAGCATAGGAATTCAAACAACTTTGTCATTCCGCATCAAGGCCGACAATAGCTATTTCTTCCGTCCAATTCGCCCCGCCCCGAAGCCCCGCCGCCGGGCGGCTGCTAAGTTCAGCGTCAAATGCCAAGGACTGAACGCAAACGCCTTCGTCCGATCATTAGGCGCCTTCCACCAGGATCACCTGACGGGGCCTGGATGCGTCCCATGATCTTCGCCATCGCCTTGGCCGCGCACGCATGCGCTTCGACCAACCCACCAGTCGTCGCCTCCGCGCCCCCCCGCCCCCCGGCAGCAGGGGCGAGTCCAGGAGGCATACACAGTAGAGCGCTGAAGTACGTGATGAGCAACTACGCTGGTGAGATCGCTGTAGACTTTCGGAAAATGCAAGGAGAGGCACTTCGGCGTTTGGGCAACGCTTTTAGGGATCGCATCCAGGTCAAGATCAACCCCGACGGATCTGGAAAAGTCACAGATGTTTCGGGGCGCGAGCTTCTATTGACATCGCCGCAGCGGCCGTGGGAGCTGCATGGTGGATTCACCCGTCTTGCAAACTTCGTCGATGCGGCTCACGGCGATTGGCCAAGGCCGCCGGTCGAGATCGTGGAAAGGATTCTCGCTGCTTCTGTCGTCTGTTCGTTGGATCGAGGATCTTCATTGTTTTCTCATCAACAGATGAAGGCGTTCCAAGCTGCTTCAAATGCCATTCATGACAACCCGGCTGACGTATTGGGTGCTGAAGATTCAGTTGAGATAGGCTTTCCGCCGGAGACGCGGTGTAAAGCGTTCGGAGACTTTCGGTCAAAGATCGATGTTAGCGGTCGCATCCAGATTCCGGAAAAGACCGCCTATGTTGTCGTGGACAGGTTGAGCGCGGGAGCTTCTGAACGGATTGCCGCGGCCTTGAATGTGGGGCCGCCGTCGGGGGGAAAATTTGAAGGCGTGATCCTGGATCTTCGCAACAACCAGGGTGGGTTGGTGTTGGAAGTGTCGATGGTCGCTGGCCTGTTCGTAGGACAAGAAATCACGGTGAAGGTGGTATCGCGTGATCGCCGTAAGGTGCTCGAAATGACGAAGGGGTCGTCGGACTATAGATCGATCCCCTTGGTTGTTCTGGTCAACCGTGGCACCAGTTCTGGCGGCGACGTACTGGCTACGGCTCTAAAGCAGCGCAAACGCGCGTTCATCGTTGGCGAGAAAACAGACCCCTCTGCCGCGGTTCAGATGCTTTACGACCTACCTGGATATGGGGGCCTCAAGCTAACCACTGCCCTAGTCAAAGTGTTCGACGGGCTTAACGAATGCCCGCCCCTCCTTCTTGACTTGACTCTTCCGATGAGCGACGCGAACGGGCCAGCAGCACTCGCGGCCGCGGTCAAGTTCCTTTCCGACGCTCACTGACATTACGTATTCCTCCACTGAGGTCTGCCGCGAGGGCGCGGCCGTTCACTGACAGAAGGTGATGCGATAGAGAGCACAGGAAATTCAAACAACTTTGTCGCTTCGCGTCAAGGCCGATAGTGCCTATTTCTTCCGTAAAATTCGCGCCGTCCCGAAGCCCCACTGAAATAGGCACGTCCTGCACACGGCGCCGAAACGCCGACGTGGTCCAGGGCCAGCAGGACGAATCTTTCCGCAAAACCGTGCAGCAGGTTGTCGGCCTGATGCAAAATCCAGACGCAGAGGCGGCCCTGCCGCCGGACATACAAGGCACGGCGTTTCAACAACGGGTCCGGCAGGCCCTGCGCAAGATCCCCAGAGGGTCCACGACCACCTATTCACAGGTTGCCACGTCCATAGGGGCCGCTACGTCCAGCCGCGCTGCGGCCCAAGCCTGCGCAGCCAATCGCATCGCGGTGCTGATTCCTTGCCATCGTGTCGTGCGCACGGATGGCAACCTATCGGGCCACAGATGGGGCGTCGAACGAAAACGTAGTTTGCTGAAGAACGAAGCCCAGGCGGCCGACGCTTGCGCCTGACGTTCCCGCTTCTCGAAACCAGACCATGATCGTAGACGACGAACGATTTAACACGCGGCCTGCCGTTCTTCGGCGGTCAGGTCTTTGCCCAAAAGTGCAAGTCTGTGTTTTGCTTGATCGAAAAGGCCAGCTTGGAATTGCCAGTTGCCGTCCGAAGCATTTCTTTCAGGATCAGGGTTTCCTGTTGTGCCTAGGCAAGCCTGCGTGCCAAACGTTGGTTGATGGCGTGGGCGATAATTCCGGCCGCGGGGCTTCGAGGCGGGGCGAACTGGACCGAATGTTTGTTATCGGCCGTGACGGAGTTGGATAGAGCTGTTTGAAATGCCTATGCCCTTTGCTTGACGCGATTCTGCGCTGAACGGAAAACGCAGGGACGCGACATGGGTCGTAGTTTCAAGGTTCGATGTGCAGGACCACGAAGCGCGGGAAATAGATCGTGATGTCGTCGCGCAAGTGATCGAAGCCCGCTAGCGTGTTGGCCGTATACGTGACCGCCAAGCCGCCACCGGGAGTCCGCAGCTCGGGATGCGCCTTACCTGCGTATACGAACGCGTTTTTTTGATTCGATTCCGCCGGACGGAACACGCTTCGCGGCGCCGACCAAGGGCCTTCGATGTGATCGGCGAACGCCACCGCGATGGTGGTCGCGCCAAAGCCCAGGCTCTTTACATGAACGAAGCGCTTCAGCCGGTCATCAAAGTGCAGCGAAGCTTCCGGACCAGCGTCGTCCATAATCTGGGCCACGTCGCCTTTCATATCGGCCGCGCGTTCCCACCCGCGGGCCTGCCCGGTCCAAACCGTCGCGCCCCCAAGCCGCCCACCCGCCAGATCCTGAGCCGGCCACCGCACGAGAAACCCGGCGTGGTCTCCTGGCTCGCGCACCGCCAGGGCGACGACGAAGTCTCCCTGGCGCAGAACGCTCTGCCCCACAACCACGCCGGGGATGAGCGGGGGAACATCCACGATGCGCGGCACCCAGGTCGACGGATCATTGTCCGCCTCGTCGATGATCGCCACGCGCCACCCATCGCCTTCAAAACCGAGTCCCTTGCCAGGCGTCGAGCGCAAGCGGGCCACAAACAGGACGATCGAACGGTCAATCCGCATCCCATGTAACGGCCAGAACCATCGATCACCGTCCTCGGGCAGGAAAGATGCGGGTTTCCCGCCAATGGTTCGCCAATAAAAGCCGATCTGGGCGCTCGACGGATCGAGGCCGGTCTGGACCGCGACGGTGTTGCGAACCATCTTCGATTCCTGGCGAACGTTCGCGCCGCTTGTGGCCACGAAGGTGTCCCCAAAAAGCCACAGCGTCCGATCGCGGCCGAGCGGTATGGAATACGCGGCATCGGCGCCCAGCCAGCGCGGGTCACGGTGGAAGAGCGCATCGGCCGCGGGCCACCCCTCGGCGGTGATCGTGGGCGTCGACGGGTGCTGTGCCGCGCCCGCGCAATCGAGTGCGATTGCGCCGAGTGAGAGCACGAATACAATGAACATTGCACGTTGAGACATGGTGCGTTCGTGAGAGCAGAGTACACCCTGCCTTCTTTTTCGTGTTCGTATTACTCAGCTCGCAAATGCATGCTCGGATCATGGACGAGCATTTTCGGTAGGGGGCGAGGCCAATCTGTTTGTTCCGACGCCACCGCCCATCAGGGCAGGGGCTTGAACAGCCAGATATCGGCGATCAGGCGGCTCTTGGCCGACTGCCATGTGGTCACTAAGGCACACGCCTCGGTCGGGGAGCATGAGCAGATGAAATTCAAACAACTTTGTCATTTCGCGTCAGTGTCCCGAAGCCCCGCCGCCGGGACGTTCAAAGGATGTCCGCAGGGACCGGAGTCACCCATAGCGAAGCGAATGCTTCCCCAAACGGAGAGCTCCACTTTTTTCAAATCTGGATCGTCCCCGATAAAAAGGGTATGGGTCCAAGTTATGAACAAAAGTTTTTCCCCGATGAGGAAAAACGAGGGCGCCTGCGTCTGGTGGTAAGCCGCGAGGGGCGCGATGGATCGGTCACGGTCCATCAGGATGCGGAATTGTGGGCCACCCTGCTTGAACCCGCACAAACGGTACGTCACACCATCCGGCCGGGGCGGCATATCTATTTGCAGGTGGCGGGCAGGGCAGTTGACGTCGCGGTCGGGGCCGATTGGGTCTCGTTGCGTGCGGGGGACGGACTTGCGGTTGAGGACGGCACCGAGGTGGCATTAACCGGGGTGTCCTCTGCCGAGGTTTTGGTGTTTGACCTCGCTTGAGCGGTTCGATAGATGGAAAGAAAGCAGGTAGCCTCGGTGGCGCGATGAAAACCACCCGCCTGCTTCTGATTCGTCACGGCGCCACGAACCTCAGCGCCGAAAACCGATTTTCCGGCGCGGTGGGGGTTGACCTGTCGGCAGAGAGCCGCACCCAAGCGAGCCTCCTGGCCGAGAGGCTAAGTGATCAACCTCTTGCCGCGGTCTATTGCAGCGACCTGTCCCGCGCCCACGAAACGGCTCAGATCGTGGCACGACCGCATAATTTAGTGCCAGTTATCCACGCCCCCTTACGCGAGATCAGCCACGGCCGATGGGAAGGCTTTACCCGCGAAGAGGTCGAGGCGCGCTTTGGTGATGAATACGCCAACTGGGAGGCCGATCCGTTTACGTTTGCGCCTCAGGGGGGCGAGGCCGGCGTTGCGGTTCTGTCGCGCGCCCTGCCGGTCATTCGTCAGATTGTGGTGGCCCACGCCGGACAGGAAGTCGCGGTTGTCTCACACAAAGCGACGTTGCGGCTTATCCTTTCAAGTCTCATCGGATTCGACGCCCGTGGGTATCGGGATCGCCTCGACCAATCGCCCGCTTGTCTGAACGTGGTTGATTTCAAGGGTCCGTCTCAGCCGCGCCTGATGCTGTTCAACGATGTATCCCACTATCAGTCTCGTCCCCGATCCTCCGAAGGGAACTTGTCAAAATGGTGGGGCGACGTGGCCCTCAAAAGCTGACGCGTAGACGGTCTGTTGCTAGGGGCCGGTTGTCTGCCCGACGCCAGAAAGCGCGACATCGACCTTTGGTCCAAACGACAAGGTGCCGGTTTTGGCCCCCGCTGATCGTGGCCGAAAGACGACAGAGGCCTCACACGACGCCCCCGCGGCCAGTTCCTTGTTTGTGCACGCGTCGGCGCCGTTGGCCGTGAAAGCGAAATCGTCACCCGCAATCGTAACGGCCCCGAGAAATTTCGTGGTCTCAGTTTGGTTGGTGAACTTGAACAACTCAGGCTTGCTTTCGGTTCCGATCGCAACGCTTCCAAAGTCCTTTGTGAGCACGTCCACGGCGCGCGCAAGGGGCTCAACTCCAACGCCGCGAACCCTGAACGAAGCACTCTCGCTCGGTTTTCCAGCAACCGACGCAAGTTTGTCCTGAACGCCCGCCGAGGTCGGGGCGAACGCCAGCGAAAAAATGCATATCTCCCCCGGCCGAATAAAGGAACATTTCGAGTCCAAAACTTTGAAATCATCTCCGGTCCCGACGACGGCGAGCACCCTTGATGGGTAAAGGCCAAAATTTTGTAACCGAAAGATGGTTTGGTGCGCTGATCTCGCCAAGCGCGAGAGTCCCAAAGTCCAGCTGGGTTGCATCGACACTTAGTTTGGTCGGTGGAGCTATCGGTGGCTCAATACTACCGCCGCCACACCCTGCGACGCCCAGCGCGCTCACGCAGCACAACACTGCAAGATCTGGCCACGAACGTTCGAAACCGATGGGAAGGGACATAGGCTAAAACCTCCGTGAGCATAGGAAATTCAAACAACTTTGTCATTTTCGCGTCAAGACCGATAATGCCTATTCCGTAGAATTCGCGCCGTCCCGAAGCCCCGCCGCCGGGCAGTCCTCCGACCTGGGTTTTTTTTTCACAAAGAGCTGATCCCCCCTCAAAGGGCTCTGCCTGCACGCCCCCCGGATACAACATCGCGGACGCGCACCACGATCCCTCAGGCCCCGAGCGCTGCTACCGCGCGATCCTGCGCCTCCAGCAGCCGCCGTCGACCGGGCGTCGCTAAGCGCGCCGTCGCCCACCGGTGCAAATCCCACGACAGCGCCCCGTGCCGCCGTTCGTCCCGCGCCACCCCAAATAACAGCCCACGCGTCGCCCCGTTCCGCGTCCACCGCGCCTGTCCCAAAAGCGCTGACGCCGCGAACGTTTCGTTCACGCACCCTTCCACCGCATTGTCGTGCGCCATCGCTTCGAACGTCCGTATCGGCGTCGGCACAACCACAGGCAACCGCGACACCGCCCCGTGTCGTCGCGCCAAACGGTTCATCACCACATAATGTCGCGCCTCGTCCCGCGCGGCCATCAACGACCGCATCACCAACCCACGAGGCGCTCCATGCGCCGCCAGCTCCCGCGCCAATGACAAGAACGCCGGAATAGACGCCGCCTCTTTGCTCGCCAGATCCGCGAAATACGCACCTAGCGCCGTGCGCGCATGCGGCGCAGGCGCACAGATTTGCCCCTCAGGCCGACGCCCCCCACCGCATGAACCACTCAAATTATTCCCCTGGGTGGCGAAACGCACCGAGCGCTCGCCCCTTGGGCTGCATCCCGGTTTGCACGTCGTCTTAACAAAGGGGCCCGCATCGAAAACCATTGGCGTAGGCGACACCTTAAAGAGGAACGCGCAAAAATCTTGGCATGCGGCAGACGTATACGGTGCGGGATCGAAACCGGCATCGGGCTCGGACCCCGCACCAGCATCAGGCCCCGAAGCAGAGAGTGCGCAGGCCTGGTAGAGCTGTTGTTGAATCGAGTCGGCGGGATCGAGAACGTGATTCCAAACCACCAAACTCGACCGACACGTGGATAAATTATCTGGAATAGAAAATTCCTCGCCCCATCCCCCCACGCATAGTCCTCCGTCGAAAACTCCTTGTCGCCGATCGCCGATCGCCGCTCGGCCCGTCACCCGAAGCGATTGCATCCACCATCGCAGCGTCCACCGTCGCGGCGTCCAACACTACAAAATCCGCAACCGCGACATCGTCCGATTGCGTACGTAGGTCCTATGACGTCCGGCCGCCCTGATCCACCAGCGCGTCCCGGCGTTCCTCCATAAACATCCGTTCATCGAAACGAATAAACGCCGGCGCATCCTCCCCCCGGTCCATCCCAAGCATCCGTAGATCTCGCCCCTCCCCTAAAATCGCGTCCAGCCGCTGTTCAACATCCGCAGATACGAATCGATCCACACCCGGGTCCACACCCAATAGGTCAAAACTCCCCGCATCCAGGTCGCTTACACGCAAGACTCCGCTTTGGTTGCACGAAATCAGCGGCAGCGGCATCCCTGCCAGCGCCAGTGTCCTAAGCCAAGTCCGAAGTGGTTTTGTCATGTGTGACGGTCCCTACGCAGATCTTCTGACCTGGGTTTGTTTTTTTCACAAAAGAGCCTTCGCACGCCAAAGGCCGCTGCCCAATCTAATCCCCTGTCGCCCCCGCGCGCCAATATTGGTCATGCCCCGAGCGCTGCCACCGCGCGAGAGCATAGGAAATTCAAACAACTTTGTCTTTTCGCGTCAAGGCCGATAATGCCTATTGGCCGAAGCCGCTGCGCAGCAGCTCAGACGGGGCTTCGCACAGCCCCACGAAGGCCGGCGGCCCTCGACCCGCGAATCGGCTTGCGCTCGTGAAATGAGGGGCGACGGTGCCGTCCGAGGCGCTGCGGCTTGACGCCCACCCACCTGCAATCTGCAGTTCTCTGCGAAATCGGCGTGTTTCTGTCCGACCCTTGGCTTTCCCGCCGCCCCGTTTTGGGGCGCGGCCACCAAAGGAAAGCCATGGCCATCGTGACCCCGATCGAACGCCTCAACCGCTGGATGACCCTTCGAGGACTCAAGCCAAATACCGTCATCACTTATAACCGCATCGCGCGCAGATTCCTCGATCAGCACCAACAACCGATCCACGAAATCACCCGCCAGGATGTCGAGGAGTACTTGCTCGCCTTTGTCGGC
>JAYUUT010000039.1:0-13320 GCA_043754455.1 Myxococcales bacterium | reverse complement strand
CCGCGACTTCCCAGAAACCCCGTCGATTGTGGGTCCAACAGCCGACCTGTTTGCGGACACAGCCGTCATGCGGGTCATCGGGATCGGGAGGCAAAGGGGTTGGGCGGAACAGAATATCGAATACGTTTTTGGCGTCGGACTGCACGTAGCCGGTGAAACCACGAAACATTTCACCAACCGCGGCGCTTGTTTCTCGTGGCGTGTATTCGAAAAACACATGGTCACGATCGGCGATTTGGACAAAATAGTGACCACGTCTGCAGGCCTGACGGCTTTTGTCGGGTTTGGGATCAGGTTGAACTGCGATCCCCGAAGCGTCGGTCGACAGACAGAAGGCGGTGGCGAGGGCTTCTTTGCGGGCGGCCTCAATAACAGTGGCCCCTGCTGTGGCCCCCGCGTCCTCAAGCCAGCGGCTCATCGTGCCACGGTCAACCGGAACGCCGTCGCGACGAAACTTGTCTTCGATGCGAAACAACGGGACGCCGACGCAAAATTTCTTGTCAATGATCTGCGCCAACATCGACGGTGCGGCCAGCGACCTCGCAAACGCCTCGGGCGGCAACGCCGCCGTTGCGAACCGGGTCTCGCCATCTGGACTTTCCGTCCGATACGTGACCCGGGCAATCAACAGACGTATCTGACCGCCACGTTGCCATGCGAGCTTACAGCTGTCTTCGGATCCAACCCGAACAGCTTTGCCCGCTGCCACAAGCACGTCGAAGGCCGGGTCAGAAATCTCGATTCGAGTCTCTGGGAGATTGAGCTCGCGCAGGTCCCGCCGGCCGCGGGGCTTCGCCTTCTTCTTGCCATCTTTCTTCTTGTCGTCACCGTTGCTGTCCGCATCCAATTTTCCAGCTGGATCTGGTTCTCCCGGGGGATTCTGTTTTGTTAGCTGGTCTAAGTGCGCGAGTTTCTCAGCAAATTCCAATTCCAACTGGGCAGTATCGATCCTCTCGGCCTTTGCCAAAAAGATCCGGTGACGAATCAGCGCCAATTCTTCGGTCAGTCGTTCGTGAGATTTTCGAAGAAGTTCGAAGTCCAAGCGTAGCTGGTTAATAATGATCTGACTGGCGTCGCGCTCCGACTGCAAAGTGGTCTCCAGCCCCGCGATGCGCGAGAGGAGTGCCTCTGCGGACGCCGTGATTGGCTGTGTTGTGATGACCACGCACCTTTGTACCGATCCGCGACAGATCTGTCGATCCTAGATTCTCAGAAATCGACACGGACGATTGAAGACTGTGATGTCCTTGTCAGTGCAGTGTTGGATCTGATTTTTTTCGGCACCGTTTAATCGGTTTCTCAAGGTCAATGCCATCTAGAAGATCATCCAAAGTTCCTTCGTCAATCTCGATGACGCTGGGGTCGGACGAGGCGCGCGATGGCCCTGGTAACTTGAAAGTTCGCTTGTCCAGTCTTTTGTAGAACAGACAAAGTCCCGACCCATCGAAGAAGAGAATTTTGATGGATTCGTGTCGCTTGCCGAAAAAGACAAAAAGGGCGGAACTGCGAACCTCCCGCCCCATGCGGTCGGCAACGATCCCGGAAAGACGGTCAAAGCTCCACCGCAGATCAATGGGCTCAAGCCCCACAAAGATCTCGACGCCGCGGGGGATCATTGACCCGCTCCCTGTGTTCGAACACGCGCCTCGACGACATCAAGAAGCGCATGCAGGGTTTCGCTGTCAAAACCAGCGGCGACCGAGATTTCAACGCCGCCAATCAGCACCTGCAGCGGCGTGCCTGTGGATTTTCGAGCATGGGCAACGTCGCGTTCCGTGGTGGCGCCGGGTGGCCGTTTCGTGAGCACGACACGCGCAAATTTTATCGATTTGGCCTCGGCAACCTGGTCGTGATGCTGCGGCAGTTCGGATGCATCAAAGCGGCGTGCCCAGGTACGAAGGCTCCACCGCGAAAACTCGCGTCCCTTGCAGAATTCAGCGGCGTTTTGCCCGCTGGCCTGCCAAGCCGCCACACGCAATGCCCATTTTTCGCGCACATACATGGGCTACATGCTGCATCTCAAATTTCTTCCTGACCAGGCGCCGGTTCGTGCATCGGATACGAATGACCAGCTTTCCCTGATCCAGATGAACGTTCTTCAATTGCACCGCCAACTTCTCCATCTGGTTAAGGACGCTTTGGTATTTTGCCTTTAGGCGGTCAAGAGATTGATCGTTAGCCATAGAAAGTTCCTTTAAACGTGAATTAAAAACGAATCGAGAAGTAACGATCCGCAGACTTGCGTGTTGGCGGCGTAACAACGCACCCGTGCGTGATTACCGAGCGCCAAAGTGTGTTGTTATGCGACGTAGCGAAGCAAACCCCGTGCCGGGCCAGACGAACTGCGTCGCCCTCCTAGCGACTCTTTCGCCGGGTGGAGAGCCCAAATTCAAATGTCCGTAGAAATGTCCCCTTTGAGACGCAATGCGCGCTCTCCTAGGCGGACTCATGCCGAAGGGATTGACGACGATGTCCACCAGAGAGATCGACCGAGGCGAGCTGATACGCGGGGTGTGCGAGAAACGAGTGACACAGGCTGCTTATGGGGGAATGTACGTGGCTGTGGCGATGGGCTGGCTGTGGGCGGTTGACGGTCAGAAGCCCCATTCCTGGACATCCTCGGCGTGGCGGTCACCCTCGGTGGCATGTTTATTATTGTTCTGGCCCCACCCAAACGTTGAATTGGCCCCAGCTGCAAGCGGACATCTCTACTTGGCCAGAAACCGGACATCTCTAAAAATCCTTGACAGACGTAGCTTGATAAGGCTGTTTGAAATAACTATGCTCTCTGATAAAAACGAGCTTTCCGACTCGAGTTGCCGAAATCGATTCCTAGGAGGACACGTTGACTGGTGAAACTTTTCTTATCTGGATTGTGATTGGCCTGATCGCCGGATGGCTGGCTTCGGCAGTGGTCGGTGGCGGCTTTGGCGTGATCGGCGACATCGTGATCGGAATCGTGGGCGCCTTCTTGGGAGGCCTGATTTTCCGCGGCCTTCACATCGGAACGCCGTTCAGCGGGCTGGCTTCGACGATATTCGTCGCCTTCGTGGGCGCCGTCGTCTTGTTGCTGGTTTTGCGACTCATAAGACGAGGGGCGCCCCGTTAGGCGCCACGTTCTGCCATGAATTCCGGGACTTGGCTGGGACTGGCCGCGCTCTTGGTCGGCGCGGTGGCTCTTACGGGGACAGGGCCCAAAGGCGGCAAGCCAATCGCCCGCACGCAGCTCATGAAGACGGCCAGGGCAATGCTGATCCTGGGTGTGATCATCTTCGGCGCGATCGGCCTGTTCGGCATGGTCCGGCGGTGAAGAAGACCCGCTGAGTCGAGACACAGAAAGGAGATCGCCATCGTCCCATCGTCTAATTGTTCGCACATGACAATCTCCCCAACCCCGGCGACGGTCGCGACACGCGGAAGGACATCGGTGTCACCTTCAGGTTCAAGGGAATCGTTCCGGTCGATGACCAGGTGCAACGCAGGGAGGCGGCCGCATGGACGGTCACGGTGATCAGAATGTGCCTGAACACCCGCCATCATAGTGCGTGGGCACGGGGGTGCGCATAGGGCCTGCGACCTGCCTGGAAAACGAGGGGAGGCAACTTCGGCGTGACGGTGCCGACAACTGCCCCCACGCGTGTATTACTACCGGCAGTCGCGCGACCGGTCGCTGCCTTCAGCGGGCGGCATCCCGGGACGACGGGGCTATACCGCGTGATGCAGGAGCATTTGGGTACGTTCGATCAAAGCTGGACCGACGAAAGGCAAGGGGGCAACGTTGCTGCGGTTTGTGCTGGAAGAACTGCGGGGAATCCTAGATTGTGGAATCCCACAAAAAGGGTTCGCGCATCTGTAGTGCGACGTTTACCAGACCCACAACTTGTGGCGTTTTCGTGCAAGGGGCGGGGGTTTTGTCCCAGTTGCGGGCGCGGCCGCATGGCCGCAGGTGCCGCGAATCTGGATGCTCTGCTCGACCGCATTTGGTGCTGGGTGATGCGCAGATGCTCCTGCTCACGGCCCCTTTTCCCCATCGCAATGTTCGTGCGAATGGAAGCGTGGCGGCGCGGTGTTTCGCCGGATTTGACTTTGGTGACGACTCGCGCCAGCCTCCGGCCCAGAGGAATATCATGGTTAATTTCAACGATAACGATCGAGCATCGGTAAGCACAGGCGGCCGCGTGGTCATCGCCCTCGTGGGGGCAAGTCTTATGGCGGCAGGCTGCGGTGGGGGGAGTGCTGGCGAAGGGGGCGCGGGCGCGGCTGTCGAAAACGAGGCGGTTTTCGGCGCCCAGGCTGCCCTTGTCGTTTCAAACAGCCACCGCGGTGAACCCGCGAAACGTCCTCAGCAAGTCCTGGTTTTCGGAGACAGTCTGAGCGACGTCGGAACATACAATGTAGGCCTAGTCGCGCAGGTGGGTGGAGGGAAGTTCACCACCAACCCCGGCCCCGTCTGGGCAGAGTCGGTTGGTTTCTTGCTGGGGGCGTCGGTCAAACCCTTTCGACAAGGGTTCGGTGGCGTATCGCGTGTTGTGGGTGGCAGTGGATTCGCAATGGGCGGGTCGCGCGTCTCTCGGCGGCCGGGCATCCTATGCAAACCTGATCCGATCACGGGTGCTTGCACGGCGGCATTGGCCATCCCAGTGACTGAACAGATCTCGGACTATCTCGCGGCGAATGGCGACCGCTTTACCAACGATCAACTGACGTTTTTGCAGGCGGGGGCCAACGACATCCTCTTCCAGCTCGGCACCTTTCAGGCCAAGGCGCAGGCGGGCGTACCCATCGACCAGGCGCAGACCGAGGCCTTGGACGAGATCCGCCAGGCCGCGATCGATCTGACGGCGGCAGTGCAGCGGATCGTCGCCAAGGGGGGCAGTCGAATCGTCGTGCTGAACGTTCCTGACATCGGCGACACGCCGCTCGCCAGGCTGCCCGACGTGATCGCGGCGCGCCCGCTGCTATCAGGCATGGTGCAAATGTTCAACGGGACGCTCGCGGCCGGCCTCCGCGGTACGCCAGCGGTCCTCATCGACTTGGAGACAGAGTTCAAGCGCGTGTTGGCGAATCCCGCGCAGTTCAACGTGGCTGAGACCGCGTTGCCCGCCTGCGACCCGCAAAAAATCGCCACCATAACGGGCGGGGTGGAACTGGAAGGATTGGGCCTTTACTGTTCGACGCGGACGCTGGTCAGTCCTGCGGCGCCCTTCACCCATCTATTCGCCGACATCCTCCACCCAAGCACCCTGGGGCACCTGATCATCGCTCGCCGAGTGGTGGTGGATATCCTGAAGGCCGGACTGCTGTAGCCGGCCGTTACGACGCTGAGCGTATGTTCAAGAGGCCTACACACCGAGAGGCGGCCGTTAGCAGGTCAGCGCTGAGCTTCGAGCTGTCACGCCATGCCGGTGACCCTGCCAGCGGTTTCGATCTCGGCGACATTCAAGTGACAGGCGACCTGGCGAGCGTTTCTTCGGCCGGACAGAGGCCGAGCCAGTCGATGATGATCTACGTGGCCTTGGGGCAGCTGCTCGACGGCTTGAGCGGCATGGCGCGAGCGGGTGCAGGTAGCTATCGCTTCATCGGCGTAGACTCGTCGTTCCGGCTCGATTTCGCGCTGACCGCTGCCGGCGTGATGACCATTACCGGACGCGGCGGCACGCTGATCGCCAAAGCGCCCCTCACCACCTGCCTGGCCAGCCTTCGCGCGGGTCTGGAGCGGTTTCTGGGAGTTCGCGAGAATCAGCTCGCACCGGCCGACCCGGTTGCCGAAGACCTACGCGCGGCGCGACAAAGCTTCGAGGCGGCGGTCAAAACTTAGTGCGCGGGCGCCTCGTAGTAGACAGGGTCCAGTGTTTTTTACGTCTCCCCATTACTTTTGGAAAACGAATTCTGCTAACCAATATTCGCCAATCACTTTCCGCCCAACTGTGAACTGATCCGAGGGCAAGATCAGTCGGCCACGTGGATCGCGGTCTCTTCCTCCGTCGTTTGCAGGTGGGGGAAATGGCGTCGCGATGTCTTGGCCGGCAGCCAACTCAACGCAACGATCCTGGCCTGGGAAACGCGGATAGCCGGCCCACTTGAACGTGACGATCGGATTTGGCCGAGGTTTGGGCAGCGCATTGCTGCCTCCGCATTTCAACGCCGTGGCCGTGGTGGCAACCGGGCGTGTTCGGGCGGGGCGCTTCATTTCGGGTGCGGGCGAAGTTTTTCTTTTCAACAACGACGGCGCACAGTTTTGACTTTGGAGATCCAAAAGACTAGCCTAGTCTGCATGGTCATTCACTGCCGCTTTCGGTGGTAAGGCGCTGGTTCGGATTCCAAGAGTCTGCGGGACTTTCGACGCGGTGGAGTTGATGGCACAAGGTTGCCGGTGACCGAAGTCGTCCTCGACGCCTCTTTGTTTCTTGCCGCAATTTCTCCCGCCGAAATTCATCACGCGCCCGCCAAAACGTTGTTTGACCGCCACCCTGAAGATCGGCCGTTCCTGGTCTCTTCCCTCTTCCGCGTCGAAGTGTTGGCGGCGCTTTCGCGTCGCGGGGCAAGTCGGGAGTTGATCGACACCGTCGACGTCGTTGTCTCGGGCCTGCGGTTTCACGCCGTGCCTATCGATGCGGCCCTGATAGATAGCGCCGCCCATGTCGCCCGCTCGGCTCGCCTTCGGGCGTACGACGCTGTGTACGTAGCCCCTTGCGCGGGAATCCAAAGCGGCTCTGTGGACGCTTGACCGCGAGATGAAGTCGCGGGTGGCGACGGCCCTGCCTACGGTGAAGGTCGTGGTTCCTTCGTAGAGAGGCGCGCGTTCAATTTGCGGGGCGTCCGCCGGGCACGCGCGCGGTCATCGCGGCGGCGGCGGTGGTCAGGCGTTCGTAGCGGGCCAGGACATCTGTGGTTTCTAGCAACGCCTGGCGTTCGTCGGGTTCTAACACCAAGGCTGACGACATCACATCAGCCAATTCCGATGCGGTGTGCTGGGCGGCGGCGACGTGTTTTAACAATGTGCCACCTTCGGGCAGCGCGTGGGCCAGACCTTCGATCAGCGCCCGCAGTGACGCTTCGGCCTCAGCCAAATCGGCCAGATTTTTTGGCGGATCGTCAGGAAACAGTTTGGTTGCGACCGTGCGATATAGATCGGCCTGTTCGTGTTCGCGGGTGATACGGACGCGGGCCCGGCCATAGACGATCAGATTGAAACAGCCATCGTCTAGTTGTTCGCACATGACAATGTCCCCAACCCCCGCGACGGTCGCGACGCGCGGAAGAATATCGGTGTCACCTTCAGGTTCAAGCCGACGGGCCATTACCAGCAACCGGTTCGTGTCGAGGGCGTCCCGCACCATCTGTTTGTAGCGGGGTTCGAATACGTGCAGCGGCTGAAGCGCGTGAGGAAACAGCACCAGATCTGGCAGGGGAAACATAGGCAATCGCCCCAGCGCGCGTTTTAACCGCGTGCTGGCGCCAGGATCTTCGACATTCCATTCACCCGAATACATCTAGACACGAACCCGTAAGGGCGGGTGGAGCATCGGCCGCAAGAAATAGGGCCACCCGCGCCACATCGTCCGGGGTCATATTGGGTTTACCCCCAGGCATCCCAATCTTCAACATGTCAGTGTCAGTGGACCCAGGACAAATCGCATTGACAGCAATTCCTGCGGAACGCAGTTCTTCGGCTAGGGCCCGCGTCAGACCTATGACGCCGTGTTTGGCGGCGCAGTAGGCGGTCAACATGGGTGTGCCCTGGCGCCCTGCGATGCTGGCCACATTAATGATTTGGGCACGCGGGCGTGTTCGCAGGGCGGGCAAAAAGGCACGCGTCACCAAAAAAGTGCTGGTTAGGTTGGCGTCCAGGACGGCCCCCCAGTCGTCGTCCCCCATATCTTCGAAAGCGCTGCGGATCACGATGCCCGCGTTGTTCACCAAAATGTCGGGCGGACCTAGATGTTCCAGGACTTCATCGCGAAACCGGATGACATCGGCGCTGCGGGTCACGTCGCACGCGGACAGAAAACTGCGCCCGGCAGGCAATTCGGACAGAAAATCGGGCGCGCGGTTGTGGCTGTCGAAAGGCCCTTTTATGGCACACCCCGCGATCGTGGCACCCTCCTGAGCCAATGCCTTGGCGATAGCCCGTCCGATGCCCCGCGAGGCTCCGGTGACGACCGCCACCTTGCCCAAAAGTTTCATCGTGATCGACCGCCCAGGTTTGCGGCCTCTAAAAGGCGCGCTTTCAAATCCGGCCGGTCGCACATTTCCCCAACAAACGAACTGGTGACGACCCCGGATTGATCGTGTTTTTCACCCGGCAAGGCCAGGCACAACTGTTCCGCCTCTATCACGCAGCCCGCGCCGCGTGCCCCAAGCCCCCGCCACAGGGCATCGGCTATCTGGTGCGTGGCCCGTTCCTGCAACGTCAGTCGTTTGGTGAAACAATCCACCAGATCCGCCAGGCGACCAAATCCCACCAGTTTTCCCTGCGGCAGATAGGCGACATGGGCGATGCCCCGGTAAGGCACCAGATGGTGCGGGCACATGGCATGAAACCGCAGGCCACCGACCACGACCACGTCCGGATCGGCTTCACCCAAAACCGGTTCAGCTAAAATGACAGCGGGATCCATCGCGTACCCGGCTAAAAATTCGGCCTGCCACATGCGTGTGACCCGGTCGGCGGTCTTCAGGAGGTCAGGGTTTAGGGCTGGGTCCAGACCCGCGCCCCGTAACAAATCGTCGATGGCCGCCCGCATGGCCCGGGGCCTTGCGGTGCGAACCTTTCGTGGGGCACGCGGCACAGCCATCCGGTTGGCCCGCGTTCAATCCGTGACGGAGGGTTCGTTGGCGAACAGTTCGTGCAGCGGACGTCGTCCGGCGTAACCCGAATCGACCGTATGCCAGTGGCTGACGTTTTTCTCGCCGAATTTCCAGCACAAACAGACGTCTTGCTTGCCCCGTTTGCCGCGAAAATCCACCAGGCCCGTGTCCAAATCTTTGACCTCCCCGCCCAGGACCTCCACCTCCCGCAGTTTTTCGGTCAGCGCATCCCAGAAACCGCGGAACATCAGTTTGGCCTGGCGAACCTGCCCCGAATCGCGGGCGTCGGTCGATTCCAGGCTGACCGCTGTCATGCGCACCCCGGCGCTAGCCAGCTTTTGTTCTTCGCGCGAAAGGCAGGCGCGCAACTGCAACACCTGGATAAAAACTTGTTCCAGACTGGGAATCAAACGATCCACTTCGGGGACAGTGAAATGGCGACGGGGCATGGGCCGTTTATAGCAGAGGGCTACGGAACCAGTTTCTTCAGTTGACCTTCCAGAGTCGCCCGCAAGGTCGCTTCTGGCGTGTGGCCGAGGGCCTTTTTCAGCAGCAGGGTTGCCCGCGCGGGATCGCCGCCCCGGCTGTAAAGGTCGGCCAGATGGCCAAGGATTTCAGGATCTTCGGGTTCAAGCCGCCCGGCCTGTTCCAAAAACGCAGTGGCCGGGCCGATTTGCCCGGCGCGAAAATGCGCCCATCCCACGCTGTCTAGGATGGCACCGGATCCCGGTTCCAAGGCCAAGGCGGTCCGCAGGCGGCGCAGACCCCGCGGGATCTGGTGGGCGTGGTCGACCGCGACGAAGCCCCAAAAATTCAGGGCCTCTGCGTTTTCGGGGGCCTGTTTGATCACGCCGTCGGCCATCGCCAGCGCGTCTTGCCAGCGGCCATGCCGTTCAACCAATCCCGCCTTCGCAATCACCAGGTGTGCATTGCCCGGGTCACGGCCTAGCTGCGTATCCAGGGCGCGCACGGCGCCCGGAAGATCGCCCGCTTTGTCTAGGGTCAGGGCGCGGGCTAGCGCAATTTGCGCGGCCAACAGCAGGTCGTCGGGTCCTGCCAGTTTGGTGGCTTCATCCAGCAGCGACATCGCATCGGCAGGCTTGTCACCCCCACGCACGATCGTGGCGGCGCGCAGCCGGGCCTTTGCAGCCAGCGGGTCGGTTGCGGGAATCGCGCGCAGGATTCGCACGGATGCATCGCGGGTGCCAGGGTCGTCGTCAAGGATTTCGGCCTTCAGGAGATCAAAACGCGTGCGCTGGGCGGCATCATCGGCCGCAGCCCTTGCGGCCTGCAATAGGTCCAGGGCGCGTGTCGCCCGTTTCACCGCGCGTTCCATCTCGATGCGATGGGGCAAAGATTCGGGTGTGGCATCGGCGGCCACAAGATCATCCACCAACACCCGGGCTGCATCTTCCGATCCGGTCGCCATCAAGAACCGAATTCTTGCCAGGGCGACCTCGGGGGCGCTGTCTGACCGATCAAAAGCCAGGGCAAATCCTGCGCGGGCATCGGTCTGCCGCCCCTGCGCTGTGTCCAGCCAGGCCAGGGTCAAGATCGCATCGATTTGGTTGGGTTCAATTGAAATAGCCTCGGTTAAGGCTTTGCGGGCGTCGTCGAAGGCGCCTCGGGCCCACGCCACGGCTCCTAGACGCAACCGGGCGCTGACCGATCGGGGTAATTTTTCCCCTAGCCCCCGCAGGGTGGCGGCGGCGGCATCCAGATCCAGCGCCAGAATCTGCGCTTCGGCCAGTTCCAGATAAATGCGTTCAGCGTCGCTAGGGGACAAGGAAAGGTCCACAATCTCAGCGGCGCGGCGCATGGGGGCCACCGCGGCTTCGGCGTTCCCTTGTGCCTGCAGCAGATGCCCAAACGCCACCAGCCCTGCGGTGGTCTCTTCGGTCTTGCGCGAGGCCGCAATGATTTGCGCGGCTTCGTCTAGGCGCGACAGGCGGATCAACGCTTCTGCCAATCGTGCCTGAAGCTCGGGCGCCCCGGGGTCGTAATTCAGGGCGCGTTTGATCTCATCGGCGGCATCATCAAACCGGCCTTGTTCCTCGTAAACACCGGCGCGTGCGACGTGTTCATACGCGTCCGGATCCACAGGGCGGGACTCAACGATCCGGCCATTGACCAGTTTGGTGATGGTGGCAGGGCGCGACGCGCAGGCCCCCAGAAGGAAAACCAGCCCCAGGGCCCCTTTTTTCAAAGGGGAATGTTCCCGTGTTTGCGGCGCGGGCGTTCCTCGCGTTTGTTGCCCAGCACCGCCAGCGCGCGGATCAGGCGAGGCCTGGTTGTACGCGGCCGAATGATTTCATCGATGTACCCCAAAGCGGCAGCGGCATAGGGCGTGGCGAATTTTTCCCGGTATTCCGCCACCAGCCGCGCGCGGGTTGCCACGGGGTCGGCAGCGGTTTTGATCTCGTCGCGAAAAATAATTCCTACCGCGCCGTCAGGTCCCATGACTGCGATTTCAGCCGTCGGGAACGCCAAATTGATATCCGCGCGGATGTGTTTGGACGCCATGACGTCATAGGCACCCCCGTAGGCCTTGCGCGTGATTACGGTTAATTTCGGCACCGTGGCCTCGGCGTAGGCGTACAGCAGTTTTGCGCCGTGTCGAATGATGCCGCCGAATTCCTGGGCGGTCCCTGGCAAGAACCCTGGCACATCGACGAACGTGACAATCGGGATGTTGAAGGCGTCGCAGAACCTGACGAACCGCGCGCCCTTGACCGATGCGTCGATGTCTAGGCACCCGGCCAGATGTGCGGGCTGGTTGGCCACGATTCCAACCGGCCGCCCATCCAAACGGCCTAGACCGACAATAATATTTTGCGCGTGTTCGGGCTGAATCTCGAAGAATCCGCCGCTATCCACCACCCGGCGGATGATTTCGTGCATGTCGTAAGGCCGCGCCGGATCCGTGGGAATCAGCGTGTCCAGGGTTACGTCCTCGCGATCCGCCCGATCACCCGGGTCGGCGCGCCGGGGCGGATCTTCGCGGTTGTTCTGGGGAAGGTAGGTCAAGATCTCGCGCAGGGCCGCAAGACACGCGGGTTCATCGACAAACGCCCCGTGGGCGACACCCGATCGTGCGGCGTGGGTGTGGGCGCCCCCCAGTGCTTCTTTTGTAACCTCCTCGTGGGTGACGGTTTTTATGACCTCGGGTCCGGTGATGAACATGTGGCTGGTGTTTTCCACCATGAACACAAAATCGGTCATGGCAGGCGAATACACGGCGCCGCCCGCGCACGGCCCCATCACGGCGGACAGTTGGGGGACAACGCCCGATGACTGCACGTTTCGATAAAAAATTTCTGCGTACCCGCCCAGCGATGCGACCCCTTCCTGGATGCGCGCACCTCCCGAATCGTTCAGGCCAATGATGGGGGCGCCGACCTTCAACGCCTGGTCCATCACTTTGCAGATTTTCCCCGCGTAGGCCTCGGATAGGGATCCGCCGAACACGGTGAAGTCCTGCGCGAATACAAACACCGGGCGTCCGTGAATCAACCCGTGACCAGTGACCACGCCATCACCTGGAATTTTCTGGGCCTCCATTCCAAAATCCGTCGATCGGTGCGTGACGAATTTGTCGAACTCGGTGAAACTGTCCTTATCCAGCAGCATGCCCAGTCGTTCGCGCGCCGTCAGTTTCCCGGCCTCATGCTGTTTTTCAACGCGTTTGACGCCGCCACCTTGCAGGGCGCGGTCTTCCAGCTCTTGCAGCCTAACGATGGGATCCGGACGAACGGGCACGCTCATGAACCTACTCCTCGGCCTTCGGACCCAACCGGGATAAATCAAGGGGGGGCAGTTTCAAACGGGCCGCCACGTACGTCATGACGTCTGTCTGAACGTGAACCGGGGCGCTCAGGAATCGCAACCCACAGCCGCCGCGCTCCCCTTCTTCCTCGACGGGCAGACCCAGAACCTCGATTTTGGCATCAACTTCTTGCATGTGGGTCTCCCCGGGCAGGCGAAACCGCACCCGCACGTGCCGTCCCTGTTCGAATGGCAGCGGCTTTTTAAGATCGATTCCACCTTCCCCGACCTGGGACGACAGGCGGAACACACGCCCTTCTGGCGCGACAATTTCAACAACAACAGCGGCCGGGGCCGCAAGCCCGATGCTCACAACGGGGGAGGGTAACATATGGGGGCCCCCACAAAGCACGCGCTAAGTCACCCCATTCCTCACGATTTGTGCCAACATCTCCGTTTAAAATCCGCTGCCCTATGAATCCTCTTTCTGCGGACATGATCCTGGCCCTGTTTCCCGAGGGCGCGCGCAAGCATCGCCGCCTTCGTGAATTGGTGGGGCGCCTGTTGGCCCTCGGTGATGCCCCGACGTTGCGGACTCGCGTGGACGCGCTGCAAGGGCTAGGGCAGTTCATCATGCGCCCCGATGCGGCCTTGCCCACCCCCGATCCGCCTGAGCCCAAACTGCGTCGCGAACTTCACCGGGTGGGCGTTCTGGTGACGATTCTTGAACGGTCCCCCGACGTT
>JAYUUT010000038.1:0-6964 GCA_043754455.1 Myxococcales bacterium | reverse complement strand
GGCCGTTTGGATAGGATCGCAGGATATCCTCTGGTCCCGCGGTTGCGACAGGCGCTGGGCGTTCCCGTGGTAGCGGACAATGACGGTCGTGCGGGCGTGGTCGCGGAACATCGTCACGGGCGCCTACGAGGCAAACAATGGGGTGTATGTCTGATGTTGGGAACCGGGGTGGGATCTGGGGTGTTGTTGGACGGGCGTGTCTTGCGCGATCCTCATCTACAGTTTGGCACGCAGATGGCCCATATTATCAATGACGTCAACAGCGAACGTTTGTGTCTGACCGGCGCGCGGGGCACGGCTGAAATGTCCTGCTCGGCCACCGCCTTGGCCCATGCCGTGAGGGATGGACTAGGCCGTGGGATCCCGTCCCGGCTCTCACGGTTGTTCGACGACGACCCCCGGCGCGTGGATTTTCAGGCTGTGGCTGCTGCGGCCGCGAAGGGCGACCGATTATGTCGCGATGAAATGGGACACTGGCAGCGGCGGCTGGGGTGGCTGGTGGTCAGCGCCGTGCATGTCTACGCGCCCGAAGTGGTTGTTCTTGCGGGCGGCGCCATGAACGCGGCGCCTCAGTTTCTGAGGCAATTGCGTGCCCAGGTCAAGGCCCATGTGTTTCGTCATCCGCCTGGGGCCCCGCTGCCCATTGTGCTTTCGGCCTTGGGCGACCACCAGGGCGCGGTGGGCGCGGCGGCGTTGGGCTGGGACAAGATAAATGAAGGGGATCCGTCATGAGTTTTGTGCGCACAGTCTTAGGTGACGTTGATACGAGGAACTTGGGACCTTGTTTGGCCCATGAACACATTGTGATTGACGAAAGTTACGCCACCGAACGCCATCCCCATTTGCTTTTGCCGTCGGTACAGAAGGCTGTGACAGAGCTGGGTGAATTGCACCGGGCGGGCGTGCGGGCGGTGGTGGACACGATGCCGTGCGCGGCGGGCCGCAACGTCCGCAAGCTGGCAGAAATATCCCGTTTATCTGGGGTTTCAGTGGTTGTCCCGACGGGCCTGCATCTGCCCAAATATTATCCCCAAGGCCATTGGCGATATCACGTGACCGCCGAAGATCTATCGCAGCTTTTCATTGCCGAAATCGAAGAGGGGATCGACGCCCGTGATCTTTCGGGTCCAACCTTAGAACGAACGTCCCACCGGGCGGGCCTTATCAAGGTGGCCAGCGCCCACGCGCCTCTGGAGGCCACAGCGCAGGTACTTTTTGAGGCCGCAGCGATGGCCCATCTGAAAACCGGGGCGCCGATCATGACCCATTGTGAGGACCAACGGGGTCCCGAACAGATCGCGGTGTTTGCCGATCTGGGCGTCAGCGCGCGCCACATCACCTTGTCCCATACCGACCGTTTTCCTGACCTAGGCTATCACCGCGCGCTTCTTTCAACAGGTGTGCGCGTCGAATACGATCGCCCCATTCGGGGTCCTCATGATGGATCGCATCCAACTGTGGCTCTGGTGGCGGAATTGTTGCCCGCGTTCCCCGATCAAATCATGTTTGGCAATGACGGCGCGCGGTCGACCTATTGGACAAGTTATGGAGGCGCCCCCGGTCTTGCGTGGCTCTATACCGACTTCCCCTCGCTTCTAGAATCAGCCGGGGTTCCGCGTCACCTCATCGATCGGGCGTTTGTTCACAATCCCGCCGAGGCTTTTGGTTTTGCCGAAATGCGAAGCTAGACTACCTTCCAAAGATCCGTCTTACATAGATCCGACTGCGGGCCAGATTTTCACCGAGGGGCCGCGTGGAGGGTGTGGCCTTTTCGTGGGCCAACTCGACGGTCAGCTGTCCCTTGAACCCCTGCCGTTTCAAAAGCGCAGCAATTTTTTTGTAATCAACGTCGCCGTCGTCGAGATCTTGCGACCAAACACCGGCCTGTGAATTGCGCAGGTGCAGATCAAGTATCCGCGGGCCAACTGCTTCCAAAAGCGCCAAGGGATCTTGCCCGCCCCGGTAAATCCAGTGAACATCCATGCAAAAACCGACGAATGCAGGTTTGGTGTTTGCGAGGATGTGGTGCCATTCGCGGGCCGCCGATCGCATCTCTTTGTCGTGGCTGTGGATGGCCAGGCTCAGTCCTGATTCTCTCAGCCGCGCTCCCAACGTGTCCAGATTCTTGGCCTGTTGATCAAGTTCGCTTTCGGACTTTTCGCTGCCGTCGCTCTTCACGTCGGGATTCAGAACAATGATAGTGACGCCGTTGAGGCGGGCGAGGCGCGCCTCGCTGACGATCCTGTCAATCACCGAAGGGGCGGTGCCATCGTGCAGCCGTCCGCCGGTGTAGGCGGCAAACATGCTCAATTTGTGCCGGGCGAGCGCCGCGGCAGTGGCTTTGCCTGCTTCGGGTGTTGCGAACCAGGAAAGCCAACCCTCGATCGCAGAGAATCCGGCGTTTTTTGTGACATTAAAGGCCTCGTCGAGATTGTCCTCGAGTTTTTTGCCACCGGCATTCTGAAAGTGCTGAGTCCAAATGTACATCATGGCCGCCACGGGGGCGGAGCCTGTCCTGACCTTCATTTTGGGCCTCGCGCTCAAATCCTGCGTGTGCCCGATTGTCAGTACAAAAATGAGGGCGATTTTCAGCCTGGGGAATTTCGACATGGTCTGAGTCTAACGGCCGCAGGGGATACGTAGGGCTCAACTCCTCAGGGCAATGGGTTTCTTTTGAAACCTGCGGCTGCGCAGCGAGGGTGCTGGAGTATGGTCGGACATGCCTCTAAGCTTCGTCGTGCTGAACCAGAATCGCTCCCCTGAGAAACAGGCTCTGCGGGGAACCCTGGTTATGACGCTGCCCAGGGTGGATGCCCTGGGCCAGCCAGTGACGTTGGAGGCGACGATAAACTGAGGCAGATGGATCAGCCTGGCCCGGTAAGCTCATCGGGTTGATCGAAACAGCCATCGAAGCACGGGTCTATCGAAAGATATAGGCGCCTCCGGGCTGATAGACGGACTTACAAGGTGGGGTCAACGGCTCACAATAGGTTCTGCCATGAGAGCCAAGGGCCTTTGTCTAGCGGCGGTTCTGATTGTTGCCCAATCGGCCTTGGCGTCAAATGTTCAGGCTGCGATCGATTTCAATCGAGACATTCGCCCCATTCTTTCGGACAACTGCGTTCGCTGTCACGGGCCCGACGATCGCGCCCGCAAGGCCGGTTTGAGGCTGGACACGCGCGAAGGGCTGCTGCTGCCGGGGCCCGACGGGTCGCGGGCAGTCATCCCAGGCAAGTCCGCCGATAGCCCCCTGTTGCAGCGGCTTATCGCTACCGATGAAGACGATCGGATGCCGCCCGCCAAATCGGGCAAGGCGCTAAGCCCGACCCAGATAACGGCGGTTCGCGCGTGGATCACCGAGGGGGCCAAGTGGCAGCAGCACTGGGCCTTCGTGGCCCCCGTCCGTCCGCCCCTTCCGGCGGTGGGCAACCGGGACTGGCCGCGCAATCCTATTGATGATTTCGTCCTGGCTCGACTTGAACAGGAGGGTATGGTTCCTGCCCCCGAGGCCAGCGGGGAGTCGTTGATCCGGCGGGTGACGCTGGATCTCACGGGCCTTCCGCCGACCCTTGCGCAGGTCGATCAATTCGTGGCCGACCGTTCGCCAAAGGCCTACGAGAAATTGGTCGATCGGCTGCTGGCGTCCCCACGTTATGGCGAACGGATGATGCTGGAATGGCTGCAGGCCGCGCGGTACGCCGACACCAACGGGTTCCAAAACGACGGTGAGCGCACGATGTGGCACTGGCGTGACTGGGCTATCAGGGCCTTTAACGACAACATGCCGTTTGACCGTTTCACCATCGAACAGCTTGCGGGAGATCTGCTGCCGAATTCCACCGCTGACCAAAAAATCGCCACGGGGTTTAATCGCAATCATCCGCTTAATGGTGAAGGGGGGGCCATCGCGGAGGAATCACGGGTCGCGTACGTCATGGATCGTGCGGAAACGACCGCCACGGTGTGGTTGGGCCTTACCGCGGGCTGCGCGCGTTGTCATGATCACAAATACGATCCCCTAAAACAGGCAGAATATTATCAATTTTATGCATTCTTCAATCAAGTCGCCGAGTCCGGAAATGTCGATGAGCGAAACAACAACGCGGCACCGGTTTACGAGTTCGCCGACCGCCTGACGCTGGATAGGCGAAATGCGCAGAAGGAGATCCTTAAGAAGCTGAAACAAGAAATTGAGGATTTGGATAAGGAAGTGGTCAAGGGTAAAGAAAAAGGGGAGTCGGCGGTTCGTCGCGAAAAGCAGACGAAGGTGCAAGAGGCCCGCCTTGCGCTAGACGGTCTTAACGCCAAGATCATGATCGCGATGGTCATGGATGATGCCAAGGTGCCTCGCGATTCTTTCGTGCTCAGTCGTGGCGAATACGACAAGCCTCGAGAGAAAGTAAAAGCGGAGGTACCGGCCTGGCTTCCAGCCCTGCCTGCGCAGATCCCCCACAACCGGCTGGCTTTGGCACGGTGGCTGGTTGACCCCGCCAACCCTCTGCCGGCACGGGTGGCCGTAAACCGCGCGTGGCAGATGTTCTTCGGAACCGGGATTGTCAAGACATCGGAAGACTTCGGCACCCAAGGCGATCCGCCTAGCCACCCCGAACTTCTGGACTGGCTGGCGACGGAATTTGTCCGCAGTGGGTGGGATGTAAAGGCGATGCAGCGCCTCATCCTCACAAGCGCCACGTACCGACAAAATTCGCGGGCGACAGCGGCCTCGATGGAAAAAGATCCTGAAAATCGGCTGCTGGGACGGGGGCCACGTTTTCGCCTGAATGCGCATGCAATTCGGGATCAGGCCCTGGCGCTGTCCGGGCTGCTGGTCGACAAGGTCGGCGGGCCGCCGGTTCGTCCTTACCAGCCCGACGGGGTCTGGGAGGATTTCAGCTACGGCAAAATCCGCTACAAACGGGATGCCGGTGACGCCCTTTACCGGCGCAGTCTGTATGGGTTTTGGCGCCGATCGGTTGGGCCGACGACCTTGTTCGATACCCCTTCCCGTCAGGTTTGTACGGTTCGCCAGTTTCGCACCAATTCGCCCTTGCACGCCCTGACCACGATGAATGATCCGACCTTTGTCGAGGCGGCGCGCGTATGGGCAGAACAACTGTTGCGCCACCGATTGATAAGCCACGACGAACGGTTGGCGTTAGCCTTTCGTATGGCGACGGGCCGTCGCCCGCGGCCCGATGAAAGTGCGGTTCTAGCGCGTGCGCTTGATGGGTTTTTGAAACGCTATCAGGATGACCTTGGCGCGGGATTTCGCCTGCTGGGTGTGGGCGATTCCCGCCCGTCCAGCAGCGCCGAGCCCCATGTTTTGGCCGCCTATACGGCAGTGGCCAGTCTGATCCTGAATCTTGACGAGACCCTGACGAAGGAGTGAAACGCCATGGACGCGCGAACCGAGCACAGAAAATTCATCACCCGCCGCGACCTTATGAGACGGACGGTATCGGGTCTTGGTGCCGCCGCGCTGGGATCGTTTGATACGACAAACGGCCATGCGTCGCTGCCGCAGGAGGGGCTTCCTGGCTTGCCACATTTCGCCGCCAAAGCAAAGCGGGTCATCTTCCTGACCCAATCGGGCGCGCCTTCGCAGATTGATTTGTTTGACCACAAGCCCACGCTTAGGAAACTTCGCGGCACGGATCTGCCGCCGTCTGTACACCAGGGACAACGCTTGACGACCATGACGGCGGGCAAGGGCATGAAAATTCAGCCCAGCACCTTCCGTTTCTCGCAACATGGGAAATCGGGCGCCTGGGTCAGCGAACTGCTTCCGCACACAGCATCGGTATCGGACGATCTTTGTTTTATCAAGACCATGAACACCGAGGCCATCAACCACGCACCAGGTATGACGGCGCTGTTGACGGGCGGCCCCCAGCCCGGACGGCCCAGCGCAGGGGCCTGGGCGTCATACGGGGTTGGCAGCCGGAATCCCGACCTGCCATCGTTTGTGGTCCTATTGTCGCGTGACCGGCACGGCACCTGCGGCCAACTTCTGTTTGATTATTATTGGGGCAGTGGGTTTCTCCCGTCGAAATTTCAGGGTGTGAAGTTCCGGGGCAGCGGTGACCCCGTGCTGTATCAGTCCGATCCCCCCGGCCTCAGCCGGGACGCGCGAAAGGACTTCCTGCACGACCTGACCGCCCTGAATCAGATCAAATACCGCGACATGGGTGATCCCGAAATTCTGACCCGCATCGCCCAATACGATATGGCGTTTCGGATGCAAACGTCCGTGCCACAGCTAACGGATCTGTCTAACGAACCTGCCTCGGTTCTTGAAATGTACGGGCCTGATGTTCACAAACCGGGCAGTTTTGCCGCCAACTGTCTGCTGGCCAGGCGCCTAGCCGAACGCAACGTGCGTTTCATTCAACTGTTTCATGTCGGCTGGGACACGCACAAAAATCTTGAATCAGAGTTGCGCATGCAATGCGAGGACACCGATCGCGCGTCTGCCGCCCTGGTCAAAGATCTGAAGCAAAGAGGGTTGCTGGACGACACATTGGTGGTTTGGGGGGGCGAGTTTGGTCGCACAGTGTTCAGCCAGGGCGATCTGGATTCGCCGGGTTATGGCCGCGACCACCATCCACGCTGTTTCACTATGTGGTTGGCCGGTGGGGGTGTCAAACCAGGGATTTCGTACGGCGAAACGGATGAATTCAGCTACAATATCGTCAAAGATCCTGTCCACATTCACGATCTACAGGCGACGATTCTGCACCTTTTGGGCGTTGACCACGAACGATTGACTTTCAAGTTCCAGGGACGGAATTTTCGACTGACCGATGTGGGAGGGCATGTGGTCAAGGGGATACTGACGTAGCAACGCGAAGACACCTGCCCTATCGTTTTTTGTAACCGTTCACACCCTGGCGAATAGTGTTGACATTCAGAACGGCGAGATCTTAATGACGAGATCGAAACTGGAGACGCAAAGGACCGCCGG
>JAYUUT010000037.1:0-21118 GCA_043754455.1 Myxococcales bacterium | reverse complement strand
CACCCGATGGAAGTGCAGCCCGTCATAGAACCCGGCCTTCGCCAGTTTGACGAAGTTTCCAGCGGTCAAGGACATCTTGTCGGTGAACAGTTCTAGGGTGAAGCTGCCAAGAGACGTTTCACAGGTAGCGGTCGGATTGGGCACTTTGGGTTCCTTGGGGTGGGGGTGGGATGTGTTGGTGCGAAAAAAAATTAGGGACGTGGCGCCGTTAACATGGTCAGCCCCGAAATTACACCGGGGCATTGTTTGTCGAAAGTCACGCAGGCGGGGCCAAGAAAATTCTGGAACGCCGCCAAAGGAAGAAGGGACAGCTTGTTTGCCCGTTCGCATGGGGGGACGAACCTGCCTATCGATTCCAGATCCGCGGGCAGCGCGTTCATGCACGCTTCGTATTCGGCGACGGTGGCCAAACATTTAGCATCGGCCTTCATGCACATTCCGGCCATCCCGGGGTCCATGACGGCTGGGGCCATCTTGCAAGTGCTGTAGCCCATTTCGCAAGTAGATCGAAACTGCATGTCAGGTACGGCTAGGGCTGCGGTTAGGCCGCCAATGCGGCAGATGAGATCGTTGATCTTTTCCTGCATGACCAGCATCAGCGTGAAAGATTCGGTCGCCATGCACACTTTTTGCGCTTCATCGGGGGACAACATGTTCAGGGGACGGGCGCCCACCACGTTGGTTACAAGCTTGCCCGTAGCCGCAGATCCGACGTCGGCAGATCCGGCATCAGCTGCCCCGGCGTCAAGCGAGGTCGACGAAGAACTGCCGCAGCCACCATGCAGCGCGATGAGCAGGGAAAACGGAAAAACGAATGCGATCGATTTGGACAAGGGCGACCTCCAGGCAATGCGGTTGTGCGTAGCTTAGCCGCTAACAATGACTAAGGCTTCTTGTCGAACCTGACCCAGTTTATGCCCAGGCCCAGTTGGGGCGTCCCCGGCCCGCGCCGTTTGAACACGAACGTTAGATCGTGAAGGCCCCCTGGGTTTCGCACATCCATCGTGCGCGTGACCCAGTGCTGCGCGCCACCGGTGGAGGCAAACGGAAGCGTGGCCAGCAACGAGCCGTCTTTTGCACCCGTGCGCACTTCGATGCTGATCTCGCCTTCGGGCAGGGCCCCGCGCACAGAAATCGCTGAGATGCCTTTTAGGTTCACCTGCCGCAGGGTCAACGAATCTCCATCGTCAATGGCAGTGACCATCTGACCGCCACCTTCATCCTCGACCTCTACGATCTGCACGCCGTCTTGTCCCTCGAAATGTTCGGCTTCGACCTTTGGGGCGCGAACCTGAAGGGTTGCATCAGCGCTGAGCGATCGGACCACGGTTTCCTCGGTTTCGGCAGGGGGCGGGTTGTCATTGTAGGTGGCCGATAGAATGTAGACCCCGCTGTCTTTTCCACTGCGGGGGGCCCCGATGGTCTTGAACGCGCCGCTAGACCCGGGCACCAGCGCCTTGGAACGGTCTTTGGCCAGCGACAACACCCAGGCCACCATCAGGCGTGTTTGGGCCAGATCGTGTTGCGGGTTGGGCATCATCTGCGCCTCGCCCCATATACCCGTGCCCCCGCTAATGATCTTGGCCGCCAGGGCTTCGGGCGCCTTGGGATCGGCTGCATAACGCTTCGCCACCTCAGTGTAGGGCGGGCCCTGTGATTTGTCGTTCAGCGTGTGGCAGGCAAAACAGGTTGAACGTTTCATCAGCGCAAGACCTTGTTCTTCGGGACTAGCCGATTCGCCTTTGGCGGTGGCGCGGTAAAGGGCATTGACCAGCACACGCTGGGGAATGATTCGTCCGTCGGCGACCGATCCGTCTTCTGCGTCGGTGACAGCGACCTGATAGGGCAGGTCCTTGCCAAACGTGAAGAATGTCCCCGGCTCGGGGGATGTGAAGGCGACCTTGGGAGGCGTGTTGCCGACCACGATCTCGACGTCATTTTGACTGGTCAGTCCCGATCGGTCTTGGACGGTCAGCCGCGCCTTGTAGGTGCCCTGCGTGCGAAAGACGAACGTGGGCGCCGCTTCGTGGCTGTCGATTCGATCCGCCTTCTCGAAGCTCCATTTTTGCGACAACGTGTCACCCGCATCGGGATCGCGGCTGTCGCCGCTGGAAAAGCTGACAGTCAGCGGCGCCTTGCCGGCTGTCACGTTTGCTGTGGCTTTTGCCATCGGGGGCCGGTTCCCGCGGCGGTAAATGATGCGCACCAGGGATGAATCCGTGTTGTCTGCCCACTTGCTGCCGAATTCTAGGACATACAACGTCCCGTCGGACCCAAACTGCATGTCCATAGGTTTGATGAACGTGGTTTTTTCCATAAAGGGTTCGATGGACTTGATCTGGCCGTTGCTGTCCATTTGTACGCGTTTGATCCAATTGCGCATCCAATCAAAGATAAAGAAACTGCCCTCGAAGGTGGCCGGGAACCGTTCGGCTTCGGTCGCGCGCGTGCTGGCGTGGAACACGGGTCCCGCCATGGCGCTGCGTCCGCCGTCCCCTAGTGTCGGAAACAAAGTGCTAGTGGTGTAAGGATAAAAAATCCACGCCTTCTGTGGTGGCGGCAGGCCCGTGGGTCCGGACAGACCCGCATGAGGCGACGTGTTGATAGGCCGCAAGGGTGAAGCAACAGCGCCCACCTGTTTGGCTGCGAAGTCGTAATGGGCGTAGGGCTTGTTGTCGGCGATGAAATAGGGCCATCCGAAATTTCCCGGCTTCGGGGCGCGGTTGATCTCGTCGTAACCAATGGGGCCGCGTGGGCTTTCCCGGCGCGAATCAGGCCCCACCTCACCCCAAAACAGATTCCCCGTTCGCGAATCTACGGAGATGCGAAAGGGATTGCGGCAGCCCATGACGTAGATCTCAGGGCGACCCTTGTGGCCGTCCTTTGCAAACAGATTGCCCTTCGGGATCGTGTAGTGGCCGTCGGGCGCGGGGTGAATACGCAAAATTTTCCCCCGCAGATCGAATGGATTTCCCGCCGTGCGTTGGGCATCAAAAGCGGCGCGTTCCGGTCGTTCGTCCGTGGGGGCGAATCCATCGGATTGAAACGGGTTGGTGTTGTCGCCGGTTGAGATAAACAGGTTGCCACCGGGCCCGAAGGCCAGAGATCCTCCCGAGTGGCAGCATTCTTTACGTTGGGTCGCAATAGTCAGAATCACAACTTCCGAGCCGAGATCTAGGACGTTGCCCGACATGTGGAATCGCGACACATACTGCTGCGCCTTGTCGCCCACTGGGGAGTAGATAAGGTAAATCCAGCCGTTGCGCGCAAAGGCGGGATCTAGGGCCAGGCCCAGCAAGCCGTCTTCGATGCCAGCGAAGACCTTTATGGTGCCCGTAACGACGGTGGTTTTTGTGGCCGGCAGATACACCTTCACGTTGCCGCCCCGTTCGGCGAAGAACACGCGGCCATCGGGCGCGACCCCCAATTCCATCGGATCTTTCATGTCTGTGCTGAGCGTCAGCTTTTCAAAACGCTCAGGTTCAAAGATTTCGGGCTGCGCGGCCGCCGCCGTGACGGGAAAAAGGAAGGGTAGGATTAACGACCACAGACCGGACTTCATGGCCGCACATCCTCGCACATGCCTGAGGCTATCTGCCTCAAACCCAAAAAGAAAAATGCTAAGATCTTCCGATGGGGCTGGGCCGAAAGGCGGTCGTAAAATTTCTGGTTGTGGCGGGTTGGCTTTCAATTGGGAACGCATCCTGTGGGCGTATCGGATACGATCCCCGTGAAATTCCTATAAAATTGGTGTCGGCAGGGGACGGTGGAGGGGGCCTGGACGTGAGCAACCTTGTCGGTGGCGATGCTGTCGCGGGCCAGATGGCCGATAGGGGGCCAGCGCCGATTTCGGATCTGCGGCCAGCTTTGGTTACCGACACGCCGGTTGCCCCGGGTGTGGATGCGCCGGTTGCCCTGGTTGCGGACGCGGCGGTTGTGCCGGTCGTGGACGCCCGGGTTGCGTTGGCCGCAGATGCGCCGGTTGGCTCTGTTGCGGACGCCCTGACCAGGGACGCGGCGGTTGTGCCGGTCGTGGACGCCCGTGAATCGCCCGATAAAGTCCCGGATACTGTAAATGTGACCCCGGTCCCGGACGCCAGTCCCGATGTCGCGCCCGTGTTGTTGTTCTATATCGGGCCGGCTGGATCTGACACAAACACGGGCACGACCGCCTCACCCTTTGGGACCTGGTCCTATGCCATCAGGCGCCTTGCACCCGGTTCAACTTTGGTCGTAAAGGACGGGACCTACACCGCCGCAAGCAATGGTGTGCTTCACCTTCACTGTGGTCCTACGGGCACGACCTGCGAAGGGGCCCCTTGTCCCAAGGGCACACAGGCGTTGCCTATCCGGATGGTCGCCGAAAACGAACGGCGTGCGTTCGTCTCGTACCCCGTGGGGGCGAATGGCGGGGGCTTCGAAATGAATGGCTGTAGCGATTGGAAGATCGAGGGCCTTCGTTTCGACGGCGCCGATGATGCCTCCAGTTTTCATCACATCGTTACGGTCGTAAATTCCCAACGTATTACCCTTCGTCGGCTGTTGGTGAACCGAAACAACCGGGCCATCAACAGTCAGCTCATCGTGGTGGGGCACTCTTCGGACGTCCTCTTGGAAGAAAACGACCTGCTGGCCTCGAATCTGGGCAACATCTCAGCGTGGTACTCGAAAGATGTGACCGTGCGCAGGAACCATATTTACGGAGCCAACGCCCCGGATCTGGCCGGTGGAACCGGGTCGTCGGAATGTATCGGCATCCCCGTGGCTGACACCGCCATCGATTTTTGGGGATCGACAGCGGGATTTATCGAAAACAATGTTATCGAATCTGTCTGCAACGGCATTCACCTACGGACATCGGTTGGCGACACCCCCCTTGGGCCTGCGGGCGACGGTCAGGTTGTCTATGGCAATATTGTCCGGGACGCGCGGGGGCAAGCCTATCGGGCTGGGTCGAACTGCGCGGGGCAGACCCCTTGTGTCGATGATTTGCGCGTGGTGACGGCCCCTCGCTTTGAACACAACGTGGCTGTGGACTCGGCCGTCGGGTTTGCGCTGGCAGGTGGCGTCGATATGCGCGTCACCAACTGCAGCTCGGTCAACCACAGCGGCACCGGATTTAGTCTCTTTCTAAATGGGGGCGAGGTGGGGCTCGCGTCGTCGGGATTCTTTGAAAACAGCCTCGCCGTCGGTCCGATGGGAACGGGATTTGTTGTGTCGGCACAGGCCTCCTGGGGGGTGGATCATTGCAACGCCTTTGGACAGACCCCGGCCTTCTCACCCCTTGATGCAAACGTGACGCTGAGCACGCAGGTTGACCCTGTCCTGGGTGGCTGTGCGGTCGCGATTCCGTCGAATTCACCCATGAAGGGCGCTGGCCTTCAGGGCCGTGATATTGGCGCCTCGGTGAAGTTCGTGTCTGTACGTGGCGTGTTGACGTCTACGCCACTTTGGGATGCCGGGACCAAACGTTTCCCCTGTGGGGCCGAAATTGCCGGTGTCAACGACGCTGCGGCGCTGCCCACGGGTGCCTGTGCGGCGGTCCATACCAGATTGGGGATCGGTGTCGGCGGCTGCGGCCTTCCTTAGAGGCACGGATTGACAGGTGCAGGGCTATCGGCCTAGCCTGCCGCTTCCATGACTGACATCAAACCCATGCAGATCGGCATCATCGGATGCGGATCTATATCTGACGCCTATTTCACCGCCTGCGGGCGCTTCCCCTTCATTACCGTGGCAGCGGCGGCCGATATCGATCTTGCGCGCGCCAAGGCAAAGGCTGCCGAACACGGCGTGGCCCGCGCCTGCACCGTTGGTGATCTGCTGGCCGACAAGGCCATCGAATTGGTGGTCAATCTGACCATCCCCAAGGCCCACGCCCCGGTTGCCTTGCAGGCCCTCGATGCTGGAAAACATGTATTTGGCGAAAAACCCTTTGCGCTGAACCGCGCCGAAGGTGAGGCGATGGTTGCCAAGGCGAAGGCCAAGGGCCTGCGGCTTGGGTGCGCCCCGGATACGGTGCTGGGCTGCGGGGTGCAGACCGCCCGCAAATACATCGACGATGGCATCATCGGGAAGGTCATTGGCGGCGCGGCTTCCATGATTTGTGGCGGACACGAATCCTGGCATCCGTCGCCTGAATTCTATTACGAGGTCGGGGGCGGCCCGATGTTCGACATGGGGCCCTATTATCTGCACGCGTTGATCACGCTGCTGGGGCCGGTCCGGCGGGTTTGTGGGGCGGCCGCCACGACGTTTCCGACCCGCACCATTACAAGCCAACCCAAACATGGCAAGGTAGTGACGGTCGAGATCCCCACGCACATCGTGTCGGTGTTGCAATTCGCCTCTGGCGCTGTCATCAGCCTGACTGTCACCTTTGACGTCAAAGCCGGTCACAGCATGCCCAATATCGAACTTTACGGGACCGAAGGTTCGATGCAGGTGCCCGATCCAAACACGACAGGAGGGCCGGTTCGCCTGAGCCGCCGGGGGATTCACGACTTTGCTGAATACGAACGCACACACCCGTACCGCGAAGGTTCGCGGGGCGTGGGTGTTGCGGACATGGCCCAGGCGATTCGCACGGGCCGACCGCACCGGGCCAACGACGCTGTGGCGATGCATGCCTTGGACATCATGCAGGCTGTGCACGATGCCTCGACCTCGGGAACCTATGTGACGTTGTCCAGCTCCTGCGATCGTCCGGCGGCAATGCGGGCGGATCTGCCCGACTGGATCCTGGACGGCTAGCAGCAGGTCGATTGGCTTTCGTAGGGGGGCGTGGGGCTGGTAAAGTACGGGCATGCACCGCTTGACAATGCGTGTCCTGGGCATTTTTTGTGTGTGGACATTGGCGCTGGGGTGTAACGCCACAGTCCCGGGGAATGATGATGACAGCCCGACGGGCGGCGTCGGCGGTAATGTCGTCAAGACGGGGTCGGGGGGGCGAGGGATCACCGGCGACAGCGATGGGTCGGTGTCTAGGCCCGTTGGGGTGGGAGGCAGCCGATTCGATGTCGATGCGGCGGTCGGCCCCAGCAATAGTCTTGATGCGCCTACGATTGCCACAGAGACTATTTGCGGGCCGTCCGCTGGGGATCCGTACTGGGTCGAGGAGGGCGCAACAGTGACGGCGAAGCTGAAGTGCGCAACTGGCAGCGCGGCGACAGGCGATGCGTTCACGTTGGGTGTGTTGCCCAGGGGCGCCACCTACGACCCTGTGACCGCGACGTTGACCTGGAACACCGCCCTGGATTCGGCGGGTGTCTATCTTATCCCGATCACCGTAAAGCCCTGGAACGAGACAGGCCAGCTAAAAATAGGTGTGGCGGACAAGTTCGACGATGTGGCCAACGTGCCAGTCAAAGATCCTGCGACCTACACCGAGGAGTTTGGGCTGCCGGTCTTCCATCTGACCATCGGGCCGGATCTAGCCAAGAGCCTGCCGATTGCGCAGGCCCGTCAGGATGCGGTGTGGATCAATGCGTGCAAGCCCCTCTGTGGGCCGAGCTTGTACACACCCATCAGCGTCGTTTACCGCGGAAAAACCTATATGGCCGAAGGGCATTACCGTGGTGCTTCGTCCCTTCAATACCCAAAACGGAATTACACGCTTCGCTTCAACAAGGACGACAAATTCAGCGAACCCTTCGCTGGCGGTGGCAAAATGACGAAACGTCGGCATATCGCCCTGATCACGACCTTCGATGACAATTCATATTTGCGCTGGCGCCTGGCCTTTGACCTGTGGAACCGCCTCGATCCGAAAATCATTCGCATCGAACACTTCTCGGCGGTTGTGTACGTCAATGGGAAGTACGTGGGGCTGTACGCCGTGTCCGACAAGATCGACGACGACATGATGCAGAGGGCAGGACTGGCCGAGGATGGAAACCTATACATGGCCATCAACCACAACGGCACTTTTGACACCATGGCCAGACAGGAAGGTGGCCCGATGACCAACATGGTGCGGCCGCGCAACTGTCCCTTTGAAGGTTTCACCAAAAAAGAAGGTTTGCCGGAGGAATGCGACGTCAACAACACGTTCGTGCCGACCGCCTACAATGACTTGGTCTCCCTGGTCGACTTTGTATCGAAATCTGATGATGCCAAGTTTCAGGCGGGGTTGGGGCCCATCATCGACCCCAACGACTACACCGCTTGGTGGATCCATGCGACGGCTGCGGCGGCTGCTGACAGTTACGCAAAAAACGGCCTTCACTACCACGATGCGAAAATCAACGGTCCCTGGCGGGCGGTGGTGTGGGACTACAACGCGTCGTTTGGACAGACCTGGAACACGGTGCGAACCGCTGCCAACAGTCCCGATCCGAACCGCTACGCTGTGCTCCCTGCCGCGCCCGCGCCAGCGGCAAATAAGATTTGGCAGCGCATGCTGGCCGATGCCATACAAGGGCCGAAAATGAAGGCGCGGTACGCGGCGGTGTTGAAGGACGAAATGAAGATAGAGACGGTGCTTGCGACCTTCGACGGGTTCGTCGAAGAAATTGACCCAAGCGCCCGTCGCGACGAACGCCGGTGGACCAAGGAATTTCGGACGTACTTCGGACCTGCCAGCCCCCACAAACGTATGGAGTTTACGACCTTCAGCGAAGAGATCGTGTATACGCGCAGTTGGTTGCAGATGCGCTGGCAGTATCTGAAGACGTTATTTCCGTAAAGGGCCTTCCGTATCCCAGCTAGTCGAACAGCCCTTCGCGGATTCTGATTCGACGTGCGTCCGCGAATTCTTTGATTCGCGCGGCGAAGGCCGCTGCCCCTTCGCAGTTGTTGATGTTGTTGGCCGCCGCCGGTGCGGTCATCGCTTCCTCCAGCACATATTCACGGGCTGATTCATCGACCAGACGTGAGACGTTTTCGGGTGACAGCACCGTGTTGTCCAGTTCACGCAGTTTGGCGATAAGTTCCGCCCGGTGTGACTTCAGAAAACTGTCCTTGAGGTAGTTCCACCAGTTCTCGCGGTTTGATCGAATGCTGTTCTGTCCAATGAAGAACGATGATTCTGAACCCGTGAACCCTCCGAAGAGGCTGTCCATGTCGATGGGCATCATGATCCACTTGCCGTCCGTCTTTCGGTACAGGAAATGATTTTGGAAAAAATCATCCCAGGGTGCGCCCCAGTTGATGACCGCGATGTATGACAGCAGTCTGGGCATGTCGAAGAATTCAGCAAAAAACGCGCGCAGGGCGGGAATGCCGGCCGCGCGGGCGACGTGCATTTTGGCCAGCAGATCTTGCACCTCCCGCGATCCCTTTTTCCAGTCGGTGCGCGTCTGGCGTTTGTAAGTCCAGTCGTAACGTTCTTCGGTGGTGAAGCCGCAGGACGGTTCCAGGGGTCGTTCATCGCCCCAGCCGTAGGGGCCTTCGTCGCAATTGCACCCTACAGATTTGAACAAATCCCCGATTTCGTGATTGGGACCGAAGTGCCGCGCCAGCATACGTTCGTCGACGTGTTCCGCGTGGATGGCATAATGATAAAACGCGCCATTGATAAACAGCCGTGCGTAGCTGGTGTTCCCTGCGGGGATACCGACCGACTCGAAAAGCCTGTTGGCGACCGTTGTGGTGAAGCCCTGGCACGATTGGGACAGCTTGTTCAGATTGAACGACCGAACAAGTCCCGATTTGGGATGTAGCAGCGGCTTCCAGCGTGGGAACTTAAAATGCCACGACAGGGCGCGGAAGGGCGATGGCCGTGCCGGAATAGCGACTTCTTTAGGCCAACGCCCCAGATCGATGTTGATACCGTTGATTCGGTTGTAACGACTTCCCTGGTAACGGACTTGGACGTCCCAAACATCGCCGTCGCGCACAAACACCGCAGGCACAGTCTCGTCCCAGGCTGTGTTGAGTTTGCACATGGGCGTGCCGGCCAAGACGCGGCCCCCTAGGGCGTTGTCCCAGGCCTTCTCCCAGTTCGACTTGGACAAAAACATCCGGTAGATGGGGGTCTTGCCGGTCGCCTCGGGCGACACAAAATACGCATAGTGGGTAAATGGATCAGACGTGCGTGGCGAAATGGCCTCGACGCCCCAGCCGCGGTCACCGACCACGCGGTACCGCACGATGCTTTCGTTGCGCTGCTCGGGCAGAGTCGCAACAAATTCTTCACCCTTTTTTTCGAGCGGTACGCGCAGGGGTGTTTCGCCAGTTTTTTCAACGTCGTCCACGAAATATTCGATGGCAGGTCCGACGATGTTACCTGTGGTGCTGAATTTGGCGGTGACGACGACTTTCTGGTTGGCCCGCACCAGCTTGTCCGTCCGCAGCGAGTCTCCGTCTTGCGCTTGTGCGACCACCGTCAAGGCGATGGGCCATGGCCGTCCGCCCACGCTGTTCAGGCGACCGGGCGTGGGCCCCTGGGGCGGCGATGCGTCCCAATTCGACGGCTCGGCGCCGCTGATGTCGAAATTGATACGTTCCAGCGATCGACCCAGACCTTTGCTACCCATCGGGGGCGCTTCATCGTCCTCCCAGTCCGCGCCAGCGCCCGTGCCATCGGCCGCCAACGGCCAGGGAAAACTAGCCCCATATTTGATATCCTCGACAACTTCGTCCCCGGCTGTGACCAGGCGCAAGCGTTGGCCATTGTTACCCAGCACGCCCTCGAAATTTCCCACCACGTCGGCTTCGGCCAGTTTGTAAGTGGCCACTGCCAGCATCGCTTTTCGGTCCTTGGCGACGACAAGGTAACGGCCTGGGACCAGCGTGATATCGCCAAAATCGTAGTCGACGCCTCCTTCGATCCGCCAGCCCTTGAGGGACACGGCGGTTCCTCCGGGGTTATGCACTTCAATGAATTCGCCCTGTTCGACGCCTAGGTCGCCCACAGGTGGGTGGTACATGATTTCGGAAATGACCACGCGCCCCGGTGCTGGCCCCGCCGGGGTTGGATTGGGGCTGTTCGAATTGCACGCGGATGCCCAAAGGCCCAGCGCGATTGCCATAACATTGCGATTTTTCATGGTCGCAATTCCTTATTTTCCATCGCGCGGTCGAACGTCGGCGGGCGCGCCCGCATCCGCAATGGGGCGCGGCGGTGGGGTGCCAGCTGTGTCGATCACGGCGATCGTCGCTGTTGCCAAACCATTGGTGGCATTGGCGTTGACCAAATAGCCAAGAAGGTACGGTTCAGGGAAGGTCAGTGTTGCCGAATCAAGCGTTTCAAAGGTCACGCCATCGCGGGAAAAAGATCCGACAAATTTGGCGGCACTACCTGTGGCTTCGTCGATTTTTTCAAGCCGAATCCACAGTGGGAAGGCAATCCCTTCCTTTTTCATGCCGAAAACTGTGTTGCCCCCCTGGGCAGATCGGGTTTGAAATTCGACGCCGCGTTCCTTGGTGACCGCCATCATCGCGTGCATCGCGCTTCTTGACATGGCCAGCGCCTGACCGTCGCGCACCATGATGCCGATGCGAGACTGTGGGTTTGGACCATCGACCTTATCGACCCGCACTGTCACTGACTGCGAACCGGATGCGGGTTGCACAAGGTAGGTGCCGAACTCTTGGGTGGCTGAGATGGTTTGACCGTATCCTGTCACCGTCATGACCTTGCCATCGTACAAGGCCGCGCCGCCCATCGTGCCTAGATCCTCAACCAGGGTGCCCCGTGTGGCTGCGCGTGTGTCGAGGTTTGATATTTTCATGAAGTCGAACTCTGTTGTCAACAGAGCGGTCTCGCTGGCGGTCGCGGCTGCGGCTCCGACAAAAACCTCTGCGGGCAAATCCAGATCGACGACGGCGACCCGGGTCCAGCTTTGCCGGTTAAGGGTGCGGTAGACGCTGAAGCGTTTGCCCTCGCGCACGATCCGCACGAATGAAGACGGCTTCAGGTTGGGGTCGTTCATTGGCAGCACCGCCGTCGTCATGCCTCCGGTTTTCTCACGCACCTGAATGTTGCCGCCCATGACGGGATCGCCGAATGAAAAGACGAACACATTCGCCGCTGCCGGATCGCTGTCGTTTGCGCGAACCATGAAACCCGCTTGGGCCAAAGGTGCGCTCAACTGCATGCTGCGGACCTTGGCGACCAATTCGAAGTCCCCGGAAATTTTTTGGGACGTAAAGAAAAACGAATCGGACATTCCTCCGACGCCCTTTCCGGCGGCTTTGGCGGTGAAGATCGTGGGCGTGACAGCCAGAGAACTTTTGAGATCACCTGTGACGCCGATGTCTTTGGATGTCCAGGGTGCAGCACTGGCCGGCGCAGCAGGGGCTGCGTCCGCAGTGGATACGGCGCCTGCGCCCACATCCGCAGACGGTCCTGCGTCCGGTCCCATGGTGATGGTGGAGGCAGCGTCGCGTGCCCCGCGGCCCCCGATCGGACGGCGCGAAAAAACCGCGTCGCTGGCTGCGTCGCGGTTGGTTACCCTCGTGGCTGTGGCGTTGTTTTTGTCGCACCCGGCGCCTAAACCGCCAGATATCGCCATCAAGGTCGTTGCCGAAAGACCGATTCGCATAAGCTGATTAGTCGACATTTTGATCGCTCCCCTTTGCGCGCCCTAGCCGTAGGTGGCTATTTGTTTACAAGGTAGGACGATACGACAGCCAATAGTCACACAATGGGCGGAATTTTCCGCACGATTGCGATTTTTTGGAAAAAACTACATGAGGGCCGGTTGTCGATTCGTGTAACAACAGGCGTTTTGCGGGAATTACCCTCTGTAGGACTCACGTAAGCGACGGCCTGTCCTGAAGGGAATTACCAATGCAGCGCCAGACCAGTGAATTTTTGGGTCGTTCTGGTCCTCCTTGCGGGTGGCGCGTTTTAATGCGCGGCGCCGTGGGGTTGCCTTTGGCGGTGTGGCTATCGTGCGCGGGGAACATCGAGGAAGAGGCCACCACGCGCCCGGCGGGACAGGGTGAAAGCGCCCCGAACAAACCGATGGCCGGGGAAACGACCAATCCTGCTGGCGCTCCCCCCGCCGTCGGGGTTCCGCCTGTGGCCGCTTCGCCTCAACGTGCGGCCAGTGCCGCGTGCAAGGCGATTGACCCCGGCCCCGCTCAGCTTCGGCGCCTCAACCGGCTGGAATATAACAACAGCATTCGTGACTTATTGGGGGATAACAGCGCGCCGGCGGTCGCCTTTCCTCCCGAAGCCCTGGTTCACGGGTTCGACAACGATGCCCTGTCCCTGTCGGCTTCCCCTGCATTAACCGAAAGTTATGTCGAGGCCGCAGAACGCCTGGCGTCGAACGCCGTTGACAACAACCTTGGCACCCTGGTTGGCTGCGACGCGACCAAAGAAGGTGATGATCTTTGTGCCCGCAAGTTCTTTGAGAACTTCGGAAAACGGGCCTACCGCCGTCCCCTTAATGCCGATGACTTGGCCGTTCTGACGGAAGTATTCGCCAAGGGCAAGGCGTCGTCTGGTTTCAAAGGCGGAATCCGCGCAGCACTGACTACAATGTTGGGGTCGGCGCACTTCCTTTATCGGGTCGAGTTCGGTATGCCCGCGAAAATGGGAGAATCCTTTTCCAGCCTGACGCCCTACGAACTGGCGTCGCGTCTATCCTATCTGTTGTGGCGCAGCATGCCGGATGGACCTCTGTTTGTTGCGGCTGGCACCGGAAAGCTTCTGACCCGGGAAGATCTTGATGCCCAGATAACCCGCATGATGGCCGATCCCAAGGCGCGAAACACGGTATCCGATTTTCACGAACAGTGGCTGCGCCTCGGTGGCCTAGATGACATCAAAAAAGACAGCAAAGTGTATCCGGCCTTCCGGCCTGAAACAGCCAGCCTGATGAAACAGGAGACTCTTAAATTTGTCGATGCCGTTGTTTGGGAGGAACAGGGAACCTTGTCTCAGCTCTATACGGCGCCCTTCACCTTCGCCAACGCCACCCTGTCGAAGTATTACGGATTGCCGGCGGTGGACGGTCCTGCTTTTCGGAAAGTGCCGGTCACGACCCAGGCCCGGGCGGGGATCCTGACCCAGGGAAGTTTGTTGTCCATTTTGGCGCAGGAAAACCAGACACATCCGATTCGACGCGGGGCTTTTGTGCGCAAGGACTTGCTCTGCCAGGATCTGCCACCACCCCCCGAAAATCTAGAGTTTCAGATCCCTTTGCCCAGCAAAATGTTGACCGGCCGTGAACGATTCGTGAAACACCGCGAGGATCCTGCCTGTTCAGGCTGCCACACGCTGACAGATCCGATTGGTTTTGGGTTTGAAACTTTCGATGGCGTTGGGCTGTATCGCACAATGGAAAACAGCCAGGCCATTGACGCCTCTGGTGACGTCATAGGCCTCGAAGGCGGCGGGAAATTCAACGGACCCGCCGAATTGGGCACGCTTCTGGCAAAATCCCCGGTGGCAGCAGATTGCATGGTCGTGGCCTGGTTCCGATATGGCTACGGTCGGGACATGGACAGTGTCGCAGACGCCTGCTCCGTGGACGTGCTGAAACGGAGCTTTGCGAGTACCAAACTTTCTGTGAAAGACTTGATTGTCAGTCTTGCCAAAACCGACGCGTTTCAGTACCGCCGTGTTGTTAGCCCGGGAGGTCCCCAATGAACCGCATGAACCGCCGTCACGTGCTCCGGGGGCTTGCGGGTGCCAGCGTTGCCCTGCCGTGGTTGGAGGCCATGGGGCTACCGGGTCGTGGGATTGCCCACGCGGCCGCGGGGATGTCGGCCACTGGGTTTCCGAAGCGATTCATCGGATGGACGACGCACAATGGATTTCACCCACCCATCTGGAATCCCAGTGGGGGTGAAACCGACTTTGCTTTGCGGCCCGTGCATGCCTCACTAGAACCCTTCAAGAAGGATCTTGTGATTGCGGCGGGCCTAGACAACGCGGCTTGGTATTCGCCCACTGCCAAGGGGGACACCCATTCGCGTGGCATGTGTACGTTCCTCAGCGGCACCGAATCGCTGGTGAACACAGCGACAAATACTGGTCTTGGGGGTGAATCAAGATCGTCGGGCGGAATCACCATCGATCAGGAAATCGTGAAACGTCTGGCCCCGAAGACCAAGTTTCCGTCCTTAGAAATGACCTTCTTGGGTGGGTCCGGGCCTTATGGAACTAGCAGCTATCTGGATGCGAATAAACCCCTTGCCGGGGAAAAAGATCCCGCCAAGGTCTTCAGCCGGCTGTTCGCAGGTGGGGCTGGGCCGGGGTTGGATCCCATGGCGGCGGCGCGTGTGCAGACCGAACGTCGATCCATTCTTGATGCCATAGGAAAGACCTATCAGGGGTTGTCACCAAAACTGGGGGCAGCCGATCGGGACAAGATTGATTCCCATCTCGGCCAGATTCGCGACTTAGAAAAACGTCTTCAGGTCCCCGTTGCAGCCCCCGGCATGGGCTGTCCCAAAAATATTCCCGTAGTCGGATCAGGGTTGACACGACCTGAACAGGCGCGCGCTTTTATGGACATTTTGGCGACTGCCATCACCTGCGATCTGACAAGAGTTGGTACGATGCAGTGGGACTACACCACCGGGAACTCGGTCTATTCGTGGCTGGGCCTCACCCGGGGCCATCACGACATGACCCACGATGGGGATGACAAGACCGCTACGGTTGCCGATCTTGCGAAGATCCACACGTTCTATACAGAACACCTGGCCCAGTTGGTCACCCGTTTGAAGGCAACGCCCGAGGGAAACGGAACGGCACTTGATAACACTTTGATCCTGCACGCCTGTGATATGGCCCGCGGAAACAATGGACATACAGGAAAGGCGCTGTACCACATGCTCCTCGGACGGGCGGGCGGTACACTCAAGACCGGGCGCCTGCTACGCTACGCGGGCACGCCGAACAATCAGCTTTTCGTGTCCATCTTGAACATGTTCGATATACCGACAAAGACATTCGGCAATCCGTCCTTCGGGGAAGGGCCTCTCGCGCGGCTATAGCGCCTAGGGCTATGACATGATCTCTGTGGAATTGGTTCCTGAACCCAGATCCTTGTTGTTTATCAAACACAAGAGGATGCTCAAGGCGTTCATACGGAGCCTGATCCACCATCCGAATGACGTCGAAGATATCCTGCAAGAAGTGGGCGTCTGTATTTTGACGGGTAGGGACGAAATGGTCGATCCAATATCTTTTCCGCCTTGGGCCCGGGGGGTTGCACGAAACCTGGTGCTGCATCACAGGCGGAAATGGCGCAGGTCCCAAGAAATGTTGTCAACCCGTTCTATTGACCTTATCGAAGCGGCCTACGCGCGCGCGGATATCGAAGATGATACCTGGAAACAGCGGCGGTTGGCGCTGGAACTGTGTATCGAACGCATCGAACCCGAAGACCGACATTTGCTGACCCTACGTTATTCGGGCGCCCTGACGTCTGACGCAATTGCCGGACAGCAAGGCCGAACACCGGTCGCAATCCGGGTTGCGCTTTTGCGGCTGCGTCGCGCGCTTTTGCGCTGTGTGGAACGGCGGCTGACGATGGCGGAGGGACACTCATGAAGCCCGGCGAAAATATCAACTCGTTGCTGGTCATGCATGAAGAAGGGGCCCTTGACCCCGAAAGCGCCAGGGAGCTAGACCAACTTCTGGCGGAAGACGAGAAGGCAGGGGAGGCCCTTGTCCAGCACTACCTCCTGACGTCGGAGATCGAGGATTTTCTGGGCCACGCCGAGAACCGCCGGGCGAACCTGTCGACGATTCCCCTGGGGGTGATGGCACGGCCGAAACGCCGTATGAATTGGGGGCTGACCGCAGGGCTTGCGGTCGCTGCCTCGTTTGTGGTTGTGGTGGGGACCAAACGGATCTTTGATTCTGGGTCCGATCAGATTCAGACGAACCCTGTGGCGACTCGGGGATTTGCCACGGTTCGGGATCTTCGCGGTGTTGTCGAATTCGTGGCGACATCGGGTAGACGGACGGTTTCAAGCGGCATGATCCTAAAAGAGGGTGAATCGATAGAGGTTGCAGGAGGCGCCCTAGCAGGACTTGAAAGCGACGATGGAACCCGAATCGATCTAGGGCCCGGATCGCGGTTCACACCTACGTCAGAACAGGCGGGCCCTGGTGACGACATCAACACCCGTATCCTGCGGCTGGATCGCGGCAGCCTACGCGCTTCTGTGGCCCGTCAACGGCCCGGTCATTTTCTGGCCTTTGTGACGCCCCACGCGCGCGCGACCGTTCTGGGAACCGAACTGGCCGTGTCTGTCGAAGAAGCCCTGACCCGGGTTAGCGTGGACCACGGCAAGGTGCTGGTCGAGGCCTTGGACGAAGGAACAAAAATTGTCCTAGGGGCCGGACAAACGACCACCGCGCATCAACGACCTGCGGGCGGAAATGACGTAAGGGCGGTCAATGTACCCGGAACATTTCAGGTGCCGCAATTGCCTGTGACGGCGTCCTGGGATTTCGAAGACGGGCTGCTTCCATCCAGCTTCTTGCACGGACAGATCGCCGCGGCGCCTGCAGGTCGTACGGGAAATCGATTTGCAGCGATGGGTACAGTCATCGGTGTGAAAGGACCTGTGTTTGCGATCGGAATCGAAAGCCGAACGACGCTGGTTCGTTATTCACAAAAGGCCAAGATAGGTTTCGACTACTGGCTTTCCTCAGGAGGTTCCCAGGTGACGGTTCAAATCCGGAATCGCGACCAACGCCAAAACTACAAACTGGTGTTTTTTGCCACATCCCACGAGACGTGGACGCATACAGAAGTTCTGGTTAGCGATTTTCAACCTATCCTGGACGCGACCCGGAAAATGGAGACAGGTGATGCCGTTGACCACCTATATATTATTGGTGGACAATTGGGCGGCGGCCCTTTTTATATCGACAACATCAAGGTGTTCGGGGATTCACCATAAGGCCGTCTAGCCAGGTGACAATCTGGGGCACCGACGCGGGCTGGGCCATGGATTTGAAGGCCCCTGCGTGACCGACCGCCCGATATGCGATGGCAATAGTTTGAGTCTGGAACGACCGACCCGTACTGTGGATCAACAGCGGCAACTGGGTGTCAGCCAACGAGGCGGTCAGGAAGTCGCCGGCGCGCCGGATGCCGGGGATGGGCAGTTTTTCGATGAAGGCGTCGTCGCTGTCGTTTTTGAATCCTTCGACGTCTACGGCCATTCCGGCCAATGCGGGGTCGTAGGCACGTGCCAACAAGGACGCAAGACCCGCCCCCGCGACCCCGACAAGGGCAATTTTATCCGTTGGGCGTTGTCCTCGCAGGTGCGCCAGAGCGGTCAGAATGTCCTGGACCTGGTTGGCCGCGTCGGTCCGGTTGTACGTCGTCCTATACTTAATGGTCTTGGTCGGCGCGCTGTCCTGTCCTGGAAAGACCGACACCACAAGAACGCTGTGCCCGGTTTGTAAAAGAGAATCGACCAGGGCCCCCCCCGGTGTGTCGCCTGAACCGGTTTTAGGCGCTACCTGGGCAACAAGGACCGTAGCCTTCTGGGCATTGGGATGTGTCGGTTGCCAAAACGCGACCGGAACTCGATCTCCCCTGTTTCGGCGTGACAGAAAATATCGGGCCGCGGTTGCGTTGCCCCCGCTGTCGGGCCCCGCAGGGCTGGCCACCACATCGGATGCCACAGGAAGTTCCGCCCCAATGGCCTGTTTCAACGCAACACCGAAACGCGACTGATATTTGATCAGAGTTTCGGCATCCCGGGGCCGTGCCTGAACCAGTTGCTGCTGCGCCATGCTGATCCAAGTTTTCGTCAGTTGCTGGGCATTGATCTCGTTCTTGGGCCGCGCAATGCCATAAAATACCAGCAGATCAGGCGGCGCCGGCACCGTCCTTACAGGTTCGGCCAAGGGAGTCGCTTCTTTACGACCTAGGAACTGGTGGGCGAAAAATCCATACGCGGCCTCGCGGCTGGCCTGGTTGTAATTGTGTGGCGCGGTTGTGTGGACGTTGCTGACCCGGTCGGCTTGGCCATACAAGGCATAGATGCCCCGGATCGCTGGAAACTCGATTTGGGGCGTGTTTTTCGTCCAGTCGCCCGTTGCAGACACCATCAGCATCGGGCGCGGGGCCGTCAGCGCGCCTAGTTCGACGTTGAAGGCATCGATGCGTAAATTGGCAGCATTTTCGCAAGTACAGCCGCCTTGCATGATCGACGAAATCATGTTCACGGGTGCTGTCGCCTTGATCCTATCGTCGACGGCAGCGGTTATGAAGGTCTGGGTGCCCCCACCCGATTCACCGGTCATTCCGATGCGTTCAGAATCGACCTCGGGCAGCGACATTAGAAAGTCCACAGCCCGCATGCTGTTGGCCAGTTGCACGCCCATCATGGACAGTCCCCATATGTCTTCGCGCGGGCCTCCAAAGGGCGGATCGTGCGGGATGGCCAGGTTGTCGCCGTAACCGATCATGTCGTATAAAAAAGAAACCATTCCCAGTTTGGCAAAACTGGCCGCACGTTTGACGGGCCCAAACAGATCGGTGTTTTCGATCCGGCCCCAACGGTCATGGCCGTGGGCGTTCAGAATTGCAGGAACCTTCCCCACTATATTTTTGGGGCGGAAAAGGTTTCCAATCACAAAAACACCAGGGAGACTTTCGAAATACACCTTTTCAACCGTGTACCCACCTTGATCGATTTTTCCGAAAACATGGGCCTTCAGCGGGGCAAGAACAGGTGTCGGCAATAGCCCCGCGCTTGCGAGAATGTGCAACCGAAGATCAGCCGCCCGGATCTCCCAGGCGGTTTTGGTGTCGTATTTGGGAAAAGAATATTTGAGGTCAAGGTGGCGCGTTTCGCTGCTGCGCCTATCTGCTTTGGGGACTTCATCGCCCGGCTGCTTGATCTGGGCGTGGGCTTTTTCGCCCCATCCCAACGCGACTACAGCGCCAATGACCCAGCAGCAGAGGGTTTTCATGGATGACATCAGAAGCATCCTACCCCGCCAATTTCTGAAGATATGCGGACAAAATCGCTCTGATTTCGATGAAAACGGTTTTTTTCGCTCGGCTGTCACAGATATGCGGCTAAGGGGGGCCGCAGCATCGGTGTTTCACAGGTGCTAGAGCATGCGGTATGCGCATTCTGTCGGGCATCCAGCCCTCGGGCACCCCGCACCTGGGTAATTATTTTGGTGCCATCGCCCAGCACATCCACAGCAGCCGTTCACTGCCGCCCACCGATTCAGCGTTTTTTTTCATCGCGGACTATCACGCGCTGACGACAACGCACGACAAAGAGAAATTGAAGATCCACGTTCGCGACGTTGCCGCCACCTATTTGGCCCTGGGTCTTGATGTTGATAAGGCGCTGCTGTTCCGACAGTCGGACGTTCCCGAAGTGCAGGAACTGACCTGGTTGTTGTGTACGGTGACCGGCATGGGGCTTTTGGAACGTGCGGTCTCGTACAAGGACAAGGTTGCCAAGGGCATTGCGTCCTCCGTTGGGCTGTTCACCTATCCGATTCTTCAGGCTGCGGACATTGCGATTTACGATGCGGACATTGTCCCCGTTGGTGAAGATCAGAAACAACACATCGAATTTGCCCAGGATATGGTGACCCACTTCAATTCGACCTACGGCGCCTTAGCCTTACGCCGACCCGAGCCCCGCCTGTCGCCGACGCCACGGGTGCCTGGCACCGACCACGTCCACAGCAAGATGTCGAAATCGTACAACAACACCATCGCCATCTTCGCGCAGGACAAAGATCTGAAACGGCAGGTCAACGCCATCGTCACCGATTCCCGCGACCCGGCGGCGCCCAAAGATCCGAAAGAACTGACGGTTTACGCCATCTTGAAACTGTTCCTGGCCGCCGATGAACAGGTGTCCTGGGAACAGCGCATTGGTGCGGGCGGCGTCGGCTACGGGGATCTGAAAAAGGAGATCATGGCCAAAATGGACGCGCGTTTTGGCGAGGCCCGCACCCGCTACCAACACCTGATGACCACGTCCGAGGGGGAATCCCAGATCGAGGTTGTCCTGCAAAAGGGCGCCCAAACGGCGCGCCGAATTGCACAGGCGACGCTGGCCCGCTGTTACGATGCCGTCGGCATGGACAATGCCGCCCGTCGCCTTCGTGCCTAGTGCACCGTCTTCGAAATAGCATCAAGTCCGGCCGACGATCCGGGCCGAGCGCAGCGTTGCTCCTCCTCGCAATAGCTACGGCTATTGGTCG
>JAYUUT010000036.1:0-19443 GCA_043754455.1 Myxococcales bacterium | reverse complement strand
CCGACGAATCTAGTTCCCCCAGTGCCTGTCGCAACGCCCGCGTGTGTTTGTTGTACACGCCCAATTCGATCGCCTTGGAATATCCCGATCGGTACGCTTCGATGGCCTTGTCTTCGATCACCACCACATGTTTTTCCAGTTCGTCCCGATAGATCTGCTGTTCCTCGGCGGACAATTCCTTCGGGATCTTGGCGTTGCGCATAGCTTTTGCAAAAATTTGGTAGCCCTGCCCGATGCGCAGCAAGGCCGCCGTCGTCCATTCCGGCGTGCGGTATTGTAAAACGTCCAGATAGATTTTTTTGGCGTCGTCCAGCACGTTCGCCTTGTCCTCCAGCGCCCGCCCCAACTGCCGGGGCCGGCCCGCAATCTTGATGCGTTCATATTCGCGAAACAGCATGTCGCCCTGCAAATACCGCGCTTGGGCCGCAAACGGCGCGGTCTCGCTGTCCTTTCGCAGGCTCTTGTGTTGTGCGATGGCCTTGCCCCAGGCGTCCTTGGCAGACCCCTCGTCGCCAAGGGCTAGATGTGCCTCGCCCTTACGGACCAAGGCTTCCACCACATTTCCGTCCCCTCCATAGGACTTCACATAGTCGCCAAAAGCGGCAGCAGCGCCTTTCCAATCTTTTTTTTCGACCAGGACCAATCCCTTTTGGAAGGCCACCTGTCGTGCTTCGGGCCGACCCCGGTATTGCCGTTCGAAATCTGTGAAATGAACCGCCGCGCGATCGTATTGGCCAAGCGTTTGCCGCAACAGCCCCGCCTGCCGCAAAGCCGTCGGTGCGTCGGGTGCCTGCGGATAGCCCACGGCCATTTTTTCATAAAGAACCGCTGCAGCGGCATAGGCCCCGATGCTTTCCTCGATGCGCCCCGCAACAAACAAGGCCCCTGGCGTTTCGGGCGCACGTGGGTGGCGATCCCCCAAGGCCCGGTACGCGTTCACAGCCGCCTCGGGTTTTCCGGCCCGTTCGTAGGCCGCGCCCGCATTGGCCAGGGCCTTGGCTGTTCCGGGATTTTGCGGGAATTCACGGGCCGCCCGCAAAAAATGCCCAGCCGCCTTGGGGAAGTCTTCCTTCGCCGCCGCGGCTTCCCCTGCCTTGACAATCGCGGCCACAATCAAGCCGTCCAACCGATCTTGATCATGGCGGTCGGCAAAGGCCTTGGTCTTCTTCAGTCGGCGCGACCAGTCTTCGATATTGGCGTAGTCCTTCGACGCTCCCAAACATTCGAGAAGGCGTTCCCCGGCAGGACCGGCCACGGGGCTTTGTGGGTATTTCTCGATGATCAAACCAAACCGTTTCACGGCCTCGTCGAAATCAGCGTAATCGTAGAAAAACTGCCCGTTTTTGAAGATGACCGTCACGATTTCTGGATCAGCTGGGAAATTCGTCGCGTACAGATCCGCCGATTCCGCGAACCTACGATCGTCCTCAGTTACGTCCCGTTTCTTTCGCCCCGCCCCACCCGCAGGGACCGCGGGGCGCAGTTTTTCAAACGCGTTCATCGCGTTGAGCAAGGCGTCCTTATGAAATTTTCCCACAGGCTGGCTGCGACCCACCGCCAAATATTCCGTGCCTGCGCTTCTTAGATCCTTCAATTTGAAATACAGCACGTCGGCTCGTAAATACCGCAGTTCAATCGCGTCGGACGCGTCGGGAAACTGTTCCAAATAGAACCGATACGCCTCGGCCGCCTGCGCGTACCGTTCTTTGTCCACCGTCTTCGATTCGCGTTCATTGCGCTGGGCTTCTGCGTGGGCTGCCTTGGCCTGCGTGCGAATCAGTTCTTCTGCCAGGACTCGCGCCTGTTTGACGACCTCGGGCCTGTCGGCGTTGGCCTGTGCCCAGGCCCCTTTGCCGCCATAGGTGGTCGCCAGTTTTCGCATTTCCGCGGTCGCCCGGTCAAGGCGGCCTAGGGCTTGGAAACTTTCGACCACACGTTTTTGAAACTCCGGCGATTCGGCACTGTTTGTGTCTAGGGAGATCAAGAAAATATAGGCTTGGGCTGCGCGTTCGTACCGCGTCTGATCGAAAACGGTGTCAGCAAACCGCCGCATCACCTTCAGCGCATGGGCCTTTCCCCCAATCTGCGAAAGGAAGGCATACGCATCTTCGGCACTTTTGGTGTCGTCCTCGGTGAACAATTCGACCAGATAGTCCAGGGCCTGATCCTGCAATTCGGCCGCGCGTTTTTGTTCAACCAGACTTCGATCCTTGGCCTTTGCCCCCAGATCCAAAACATCCTTGAATCGCGCCGCTGCCTTGTCCGACTGCCCCAGTTTCCAGAAACACCATGCGGTTTTGAACAACGACAACCCATACAGCGGCGATCGGGGGTATTTGACCACCCGTTCATAGGCCGCCAAGGCACCCCGAAAATCCTGAACTTCGTAAAACCGATGTTCGGCCAAGGCCATCCACGCGTCGGCACGAAAACGGGACTTCGGATACGACGCCAGAAGCCTTTCAAAATACCCAATCGCCTCAGTGGCCTTGCCCTGGTCGCGCAGTGAAAACGCGTACAAATAGATCACGGTGTCCAGCTTGCGAAACTTCGGGTACTCCTTGATCAACCGCTGATAGGTGGATTGCGATAAGGACAGATCCAACGTGGGTGCCTTTTTTGGCAGGCGGGGGCAGTGGGACCGGTCCTGACGGCATAAGGCCTGCAATTCCTGATACGCACCCATGCGGTCCAAAAACACCGCTTGTGCCTCTTCCCAGGTTAGCTCCGCTAGTTTGAACAGGGCCTCCGCGGTTTCGTTGGAATCGGGGCTGCCCTTGAGGAATTGCTCGAGCAACCGGATGCCTTCGGCGCGTACGGTCCTGACTTCTGCCTCTTTTTCTTTCACCGCCGCCAAAATGTCACGACCCAGGATTGGCGTTTCGCCCTGCACCGGGGTGGCGGCCAACCACACGGCCAGCGTCCATAGACCCATCATTTGTAATTCTCGTATTCGTCCGACCAGTACTCACCTTCAAAAGGCCAGTACTCTTCATCATCTCCCAGTACGCCTTCGGCCCGCAGCTTCGTATAAAGCGAAGCGGGATACCGCCCCGTATACAAATTTTCGATTTCGATTTCTAGGCGTTTTTTCCGCCCCACCACAGCGTCGATATGCACAAGCCGCCCCTGGCGCAAGATGGTCCGCAGGCGTTCGGACAAATCGGACAAGGCTTTTTTGAACAACCCCTCGACGGCGGCCAAGGACGTGTTTTGCAGCGATCCCAGTTTCTGGATCAAGATCTCTGCTTCGGCCGATTCCGCGGCGAAGGGATCAGATTTCTGCGCCGGATACGCCGCCATCGCCGTCGCGATCAGAAGGTCGTTCAGCCTTCCCGTCAGCGCCGGATCGACAGGTCCTGCGGCCAGGGCCTCCACGTCTCCCAAAAGCTCTGCGGCCTCAACCGACGAGGCGGGCGGCTTGACCTTGTCCTTGGTGCCAAGTTCTTTGGACAACAAACGCCACCCCGCAAGCCCCGCAAGGGCCTCCGATTTTTCGACGGCAAGATCAGCCAAGATAGCCTGCACTTCGACAAAACCCGGATCCCACCGCAGCAGCGACAAAATGCGCCCTTCGTCGTCAGCCGTCGGCCCCAGCCGGGCCTCGCGCCCCAGAAGGCGGGACAATAGGGCGCGGGCGTGGGCAGGATCGCGCACCGCCTCGGTCACCTGCTGCTCTATCGGCGTGAACGTTCGTTCCAAGGCCGCGGTTTCCAAACGCGCCGATTCAAAATGGCAAGATTTCAAGGCAAGATTGGCACGCAACACCTGCACTTCAGCGCGCCGCGGGGAATGCGGAAACAGCTTGTCAAAATCATCGACGAACGCGCGCGCGGCCCGCAGTTCCCCCTTTTGGTACAGGGACCACGCCGCTTCGAACAGCGCCTCGCCTAGGCGTTCTGAATCTTCGGGAACCGAGAAATAGTGGTAGTAGGCCTCGTCGTAGCGATCCTGTTCGTGCGCCACCCGTCCCAGCGCCAGATGTGCCAGATCGCGCAGCCCCAGATACCGACCATCGATCTGAAACCGCAGAGTCCCTTTGACCTGACCATCCCGCGACTTACCCCCGACGATCTCGCAAAAGGCACCACGGGCCGCCCCAAGGGCCCCTTCGCGCGCCGCTATCAAACCGCGAAAGTAAGCCGCCCCGGCATAAAAACGTGACCCGCGATCCACCGCACCAAAATGGCGCGCAGCCGCATCCAGATCATTCCTTTCGTAGGCGACCCGGCCCATCAGATACGATCGTTCGCGGGCCGCGTCAGCGGGCAGATCCGTCGCGCCTGTTGTTGCCGCGTCCACGGCTGCCAGTGTCCGGCCATACGCGCGGGTTTCCAGCGCCAAATCCATCAGAGCGCGATGCGCGGGTACGAAATACGCTGCTTTCGTACCCCGGGCCACCACCCGCACTAAGTACCGTTCGGCCGCCTGGACCGCGTGTCCTTGGGCCAAGGCCCGCCCCAGTTGAAACTCAGCGTTCTGGAACGCGGTCGTGCCGGCAAACGCGCGGTACCGTGGCGCCTCAACAATCAAGAACAGGGCGCTGGTGGCCGACCGGGTATCGCCGTGGATCAGTTGCTCCTCAGCCGCCGCTAATTTTGTGCGTAGCCCCTCAATCGTGCCGGTTTCCGGGGGCACACGCCGGTTCCGTTCCAATTCAGCCAGATACCCGCCGATCGGATCATCGACCGCACGGGCCAAAGGGACCGACAGCCAGCACAGAACAAAGGCCCCAAGGGCGTCCGGACGCCGCACCCGGGCATCGTATCATGATTGGGGCCCACCCTGGGCGCGCGATGCACCCGCTGGCCTATCTTTCATTACCTGGTATGAGGGTCGAACCCGTGTGAGGATCCGCGACCGCATCCGTGACCCGAATATCTTCCGTGTCTTTGCGGCCACGATGGCGTCCGGAATTGCGTTCGGAATGGCCCTGTCGTTGTTGGCCCCCTATCTGCACAACCGGGGTCTGGACAAACGAACCATCGGGGGGCTAGCGACCTGGTTCGCCGCTGGGGTTGTGCTTCTGGCTTTGCCTATGGGGCGTTTGGTTCACAGATTCAGCGCCAAGGTCACCCTGGCCACGGCCTTTATTGGGTACGCCTTTACGGCCTCCGCCTTTCCCTTTCTTGATTCCTACGCCGCCATCGCGGGCGTCCGGTTGCTAGACGGTGCGTTTTCAGTCGCCGTGTGGATGAGTTCCGAAACCATCCTGCTGTCCCGGGTTGGCCCCACCAACAAGGGTTATGTCATGAGTCTGTACGCCATCACCATGGCCATTGGGTACGTCTTGGGACCGCTGTTTTCTCGCGCTTTGGTCACAGTCGCACCCTTGTCGGCGGGTTTTTTGGGTGCGGGGGTTGTCTCTGTCGTGACGGGCGTGTTCGTAGCCCTGACGGTCGATCGTGACCTGCCGTCCATCATCCCCCAGGGAACCGACGCAGCCGGCAACACCATGGCCAGCCCCGCCGGATCGTCACGCGCGATTCTTTGGCGTATCAAAAATTCCTGCTACGCGACGTTCGCGTTTGGATATTTCCAGGCCAGCGTCGTCGTATTTCTGCCCATCTTCTTGGTCGAACAAAAGGGAGTATCGACCGAACAGACCATCCTCATCCCTGCGTTCTTTGCATCGGGTATGCTGCTGTTCACCAACCTAGGTGGGCGCCTCGGGGACAGGCACGGTCATCTCAAGATCATGCGCTACCTGGCCAGCATTGGGACGGCCATGACCCTAGGCTTCGTGTTTTTGGATTCGTTCCCGCTGATGGGCGGCGCCGTCTTTGTCGCGGGGGCCACCTTCGCCACCATGTCGCCTCTCAGTCTGGCCCTTCAGGGCGTGGTGATTCATCCCAGCGAATATCACCGCTCCAATGCGATGTACAACACGTTTTACGCGGCAGGCATGTTGGTGGGGCCTTTGATCTCCAGCACGATCTTTGCCCACTACGGCGGCGGCGCCATGCTGTACCACCTGGCCGCGATGTGGATGGGCTTCGTCACATTCTCTGTCGTGTTTCGCAACGACGATCCGGCCGCCAATGTTCTGCGCGCTTCACTTATCCCGGCAGCACAGGGCCCCGCCTAAGGTCGCGACGGGTTTATAAACCAGGTTCGCTTCGTTATGCGGATCGTCTGGGCCTCCACAGAACCAGACCCCGGATGAAGCCTGACAATCCGCGAAGGACAACCGGCGTTCCAGCGGTTGGCAGGCCTCGGATTCGGGCTGCCCAAAACTGCCACAGCCGTGCAGGTCGTTGGCGGCGACAGCGACCGGCGCGCACACCCCTTGGGGCGAAGCCCCAGCGCGAACCAGAAAAAACTGGGGGTGTTCGGGGTCAGCAGCGCTTTCACAGTCCGTAGGCGAGACCGATGCGACTTCCTCTGCGTTGCGGCACACATGCCAGCCCCGTGCGCACAGATCCGCGACGCTGCACCCAATTCCCATAGGACTTTTGCCAGTGTTGCCCGCTTGATAGTCGCACCCAGGCATTGCCGCTTGCCTCGACAGAAGCCCCGGCACGCTAAACGCGCCCGCACACCCCGCGATGTCCCGCCAGCCCCGTACATCCACGAACCCTTCGCGTGTGCCGTCCGCACATCCCACGGATATTGGATCTCCCAAGGTCATGGGCAGCGGCGAAAAAGTGCCGGCGTCACGCAACTTGGGTACAACTGCACCCTTCACAACGGCGACAGGGTGCGCGTCAGCACTGGCCGTCGTGTCATCGTCGTCCCCTCCGTCAACCGTGCCTGTGACCTGCAGCCCGGCCTTCCAAACCTGGCAACCCAGGAACAGAAGCAGAATCGGGGCAAGATTCCAGCAACACATGCGCACGAGGTCGCATTATATCTGGGCCTGAAGCGCACCACAAATCACGGGTTGGCACGTCGACGCTTGACCGGTACGGTGGGCTTCGGTGGGACGTAAACGGCGCCTGCTGAAACGAAGGTCACAACAACACGCAACTTGGTAGGCATATACAGGGCGGTTTCTGCGGGGCCGCCGACATCTTCGATACCGACGTTTCCGTATTTGCCATTCGTGATGATGAAGGACGTTTTGTCTACAATTCCTAGGGACCAGTCGCTTTGTGAAAAATTGGAAAACTTTGCGACCTTTTCCGACCATTCATAGATGCCAACGGTGTTGTATTTCGGCGAATAGTTCTGGCAGCTATAGTGGGGGCGTGTTCCAAAACAGTTGTGGAACATTGTGGGCAAGTCCGACGGCTTGGTGAAGACTTCTAAAAAGAAGTGGGCGGTGCCTTGGGTGTAGTCGACCGGTGACACAAGATTGGGCGGGTTTCTTTTAGATGGCATGACCCAATGATGCGAATAGGTGCTGGTTTTTGGACTGTGTTCATACGCCACATCGAACGCCACGAACTGATCCGCGTTAGCACGGGTCGTGATACCGGTGGTGGCTACAAAAACCACGCAAATTGACTTTAATTTCTTGATCGGTGACATCAGGGCCTCCTGGTGACCAATCCCGATTGCCCGGCGGGTGTTACAAAACCATCATGCGATCCAGGTGCAAGGTTTGACGATCCCGAATCCAGCCCGCATAGTTGCGGGTTCCATGCGCCGCGCCACGGTCGAGCGGATAACCAAAGAAACCCGGATCCGTCTGACCCTGGATCTGGATGGTACCGGTGTGCGCCAAATTGCCACGCCCCTGCCTTTTTTCACGCACATGTTAGACGCGGTTGCGCGTCACGGGCTTTTTGATTTGCAGTTGGATGCAACCGGGGACGTTGAAGTGGACGGCCACCACACGGTCGAAGACGTTGGCATCTGCCTGGGCCAGGCCTTCCGCGAGGCCCTCGGCGACAAGCGTGGCATCACCCGATATGGCGACATCGTGATCCCGATGGACGAAACCCTGGTCAGCGCGGCCTTGGATTTTGGGGGTCGGGCCGCCGTGGTTTACCGCGCGGACGTCCTTAGGGGCCGCTGGATTGGTGATTTCGACGCTGAGCTGGCGCGCGAATTTTTCGGGGGTTTCGCCTCGACGGCGTTGTGCAATCTGCATTTGGACGTCCGGTATGGCGAAAACGCCCACCACATTGTCGAAGCGCTGTTCAAGGCGTTCGCGCGCGCGGCCCGGGTCGCCGTCTCGGTGGACCCCCGCGAGGCTGACGTCCCGTCAACCAAGGGCACCTTGACGGCCTAAGGAAGGGCCGCCGAATCATGCCCGCCGCGCGTCCTCTTGTTGCCATCGTTGATACCGGCAGCGGCAATCTGCGCAGCGTTCAAAAAGCCCTGGAGTCGACCGGTGCCCAAGCCGAAGTCACCGCCGATCCCGATCGCATCCGCGGGGCCGATCGCGTTGTCGTGCCGGGCCAGGGGGCCTTTGGCGGCTGCGTCGCAGGGTTGCAGGCAGCAGGAGGCGCCCTGCGTGGCGCGGTCCTTGACGCTGTCGGGGCTGGGATCCCCTACCTGGGCATTTGTTTGGGGCTTCAGGTGTTGTTCGATGGCAGCGAAGAAGATCCGGGCTGCCAGGGGCTGGGCCTTATCCCTGGAAAGGTCGTTCGGTTCGCCGTGCCCAGGCCGCTGAAAATCCCCCACATGGGGTGGAATTCCTGCGATCCCGGGACCGCCTTGGCAGGCCCGCTTCGGGACACCGCGCCCGGAACGTCGTTTTATTTTGTTCACAGCTTTTTCCCCGTCCCCGCGGACCCAGCCCACATCGCTCTTTACAGCGATCACGGCGGGCGTTTCTGTGCCGCCGTTGCCCGCGACAACATCTTTGCCTGCCAATTTCACCCCGAAAAAAGCCAGGCGGCGGGCCTTCGCCTCCTGACCCACTTCGTTTCCGGCTAAGATCCGCGCCCCCTATCCATCGTGCTGGCCAAACGAATCATCCCTTGTCTGGACGTTGACGCTGGCCGCGTGAAAAAGGGCGTGCGGTTTCAAGACCTGCGCGATGCTGGTGATCCCGTTGCGGTCGCGGCTGCCTACGATCGGCAGGGCGCCGACGAAATCTGTTTTCTCGACATCTCGGCGTCGGCAGATGGCCGCGCCACCACATTGGACATGGTTCGTGCAACCGCCGAACAGGTATTTTTGCCGCTGACGGTGGGCGGCGGCGTGCGCAGCGTGGATGATGTGCGCCGCCTCTTGCTGGCGGGGGCCGACAAGGTAGGCATCAATACCGCCGCTGTTCAAACCCCGGAACTGGTCCTCGCGGCGTCGCAGGCCTTTGGCAGCCAGGCCATCGTGGTCGCAATCGACGCCCGCCGTCGCCCCGGGAATCCCAACCTGCCCCCGTCCTGGGAAGTCTTCACCCACGGCGGTCGCAAACCAACCGGCCTCGACGCCATCGCATGGGCCGCAAAAATGGCAGAACTTGGTGCCGGTGAAATCCTTCTGACCAGCATGGACCGTGATGGCACCCGGGACGGATTCGATTTGGACCTGACCCGCGCGGTCGCCGATCGCGTGCCCATCCCCGTCATCGCCTCGGGCGGTGTCGGAACGCTACAGCACCTGTATGAAGGCATCTCCGAGGGCGGGGCGGATGCAGTTTTGGCAGCCTCGATTTTTCATTTCGGTGATCACACCGTTGCCGAAGCGCGCGACTACTTACGGGCCCGCGGGGTTCCGGTCCGCAGCGTCTTGTCATAACGTCAAGCTGCGTGTCGTTTCCCTGGTGCCGCAGCCGGTTCCAACGTGGTTTTTCCTCCGGGTAAAACCGCCACCCGAAACCGGACACCGCCGGCTTTGGGGTTTTCAGCACTGACCCCAAGACCCAATACAAAAGCGACGCTTTTGACCAGTGACAGTCCGATGCCACAGTGGACACCGGCTTCTGTGCGCGCCTTGTCAGCGCGAAAAAATCGATCGAAAATGAGAGACAAAGCGTCTGAAGGGATCGTGGGGCCGCTGTCCCAAACCGACAACAGGGTGCCATCTCCTGTGGCGCTGACGACAATTTGCCCGCCGGCCGTGGTGTATTCAACCGCGTTAGACAAAAGGTTGGCGACCACGATGCGCAGCTTGTCGCGATCCGTTTTCACCAAATGCTGGCCCGTCAGATCGTTACGGAAACTAAGATTGCGATGCTGGCCACGGCCCTCAAGAGGCGTCCAACAATCGTCGACCAGATCGCGCACGACGAACGATTCAATATGCAGTTCCACGTCGCGCGCGTCTAGGCGCGCGAGGGTCAAAAGATTTTCAATCATGGATTGCATGTCCGCCACCACGCGAAGGGCACTGCCCATAGCCACGCGGTAGTCGTCGGCGCTGCGAACGCGGGCCGCCGCCACTTCCAAGATGGCCTTCATGCCCGAAAGTGGCGTTCGCAGTTCATGACTGACGTCAGCTGTGAACCGCCGTTCGCGGGCAAAAGATTCATCAAGGCGGCCTAGAAGTTCATTCAACTTGGTGACGGGCACTTCCAATTCGTTGGGCAAGTCAGGCACCACCACGCGATCTCCAAGGTGATACTCGTCAATGCGGGCGATTTCTGTGGCCAGAACCGACGTCGGCGCCAGGCCCCGCCACACGGAATATCCCGCAATGCCTGCAATCAGCAACACCACCAGCGCCCCAAGTCCCAAAAGCCATACCCGCAAAGCGGCAAGATTTGCCTGAATTTCAGCGGTGTCGCGCGCTATGACCACCGTGAACAGTTGCCGAGGAAGGGGGGCAATGGGCACCGAATCACTTTCCCAACGGGCTATAAACGAAGCCTGTAAAAAACGCCCCGCCCGTCCATCAGGCAAGGTGCCATTGCTTATCAAGGGGGCCATAAAAACGCCGACATTCTTCGGCAACTGTGCGCCCTTGAGCAACCGCGACGACGCTAGAGGCGATCCGTCAGGTTTCCAAAACTGGAAATAGGCGGGTACAAGAGGGTTTTCAAAGGCCGGGATGCCGTCGTATTCGAATACGACCTTGCCCTTGCTGTGTTCTTCGATGACGTGCGAGAGGGCCTGCGATTCCCGATGCAGCCAGCCATCGAACGATTCGTACAGGACATGGCGTGCGGCCACATATAGAAAGGCGCAAAGCGCGGCCATAGCCAGGGTCATGGCCACCAAAAGCCGAACGGTGATACGGAAACGAAGGCTTGTACCCATGTTGTCAGATCTCGATCCCCAAGGTGTAACCCTGACCCCGGCGCGTGTGCAGAAGTTTTAGTTCGTGTTCGGCGTCGATTTTTTTCCGCAGGTAGCTGATGTATACGTCAACGACGTTGCTGGTGGCTTCGGACGCGAAATCGTAAACGTGCTCCCAGATTTCGGTGCGAGTGACGACTTGCCCCGCGCGCAGGGATAGATATTCCAAAAGGGCGTATTCGCGAGCCGAAAGAAACACCGTGACGCCGGCCCGCACGACCCGTCGTGCCACGGTGTCGATTTCCAAGTCGGCAACTTGGATGACACGTTCGTGTTTGTCGTAGCGACGCCTTATGAGCGCCCGTACGCGCGCCAACAGTTCTTGAAGGTCAAAGGGCTTGACCAGGTAGTCGTCCGCGCCCGCGTCAAGTCCCGCCACCCGATCCGCGATCCGATCCCGCGCGGTCAGGATGAGGACGGCGGTCGGAACTTTAGCCTCGCGAATGTGGCGCAGCACGGACATGCCATCGAGTTTTGGCAACATCAGGTCCAATACGATGACGTCGTACGTTGTGTTGGTGGCGTACCACAGGCCCTCCTCCCCGTCGCCACTCAGGTCGACCGCGTACCCTTCTTCGCGCAGGCCTTGGGCCAAGGACAACGCGAGAGGTTCATAGTCCTCGACCACCAAAATGCGCATGGGTCCAGATAACATGACTTAGGGGAGGTGAGACGGCCATGAGGCGACGCTGGCGGGAGTGGTTACTAACGCTATCTGTTAGCGCAAATCGTAAGCAACAAAGGGGCGCCTCTAAGCAAGTTTTAACAAAGTGCTGTCACGCTCCCGTCACACACCTGTCGCCTGGCCGTCACATCCGATGGTGACGCGGGCCCCCTTTAGGAGTACAAAGCGATGACCAGCAGAACTCTCGTTCGTTACGTTGCGTTTTCGGGCCTCACCGCGCTGGCGGTCTATGGCTGTGGCAGTTCCGGGGACACCAAGAAAGTCCCAGGCGAACAGCCTGATTCGGGCGAAGGATCGGGCACGGTGAAGGGATCGGGTGGATCGTCGATGAACAGCGGGAAGGGCGGATCACCCGTCACGACGGGAAATGGTGGCGCCACAGCGGGGGGGGCCGGTGGGACAAGTGGCTCCGGCGGCAGCCCGGGCTCTGGCGGCACGCCGGGCGGTGGTTCAGGTGGGGCAAAGATGGACGGGGGATCATCGACTGGTGCCGGTGGGACCATGGTGAAAGACGGCGGCGCGGGCGACGGGCCGAAAATGATGATGGGGCCTGCGGGCCAGAAGATCGACACGGTCTATATCGTCATGGAAGAAAATACCGACTGGTCCAAAGGCACCGGCAACGAAAAACCAGAGAAGTACATCAAGAACAACCCGAACAATCCCTGGTTCAATTCTTTGCTGACTCAGTATTCCTTCGCGGAAAACTATGTGACGGGCATTCACCCCAGCTTCCCCAACTACTTGATTCTAGAAGCCGGCAGCACGTTGATGTCCGAAGTTGGGCTGCCCAAGCTTATCGATCCAAAAGATCCTAAATTGCACTACGACGCCGAACATCTGATCACAGCGATTCAGGCCGCTGGCAAGACTTCGAGATGGTGGATGGAAATCAACCCCACCGCGGATGGCGGCCTCTGCGGGCTGACTAGCAGCGAAAGAGGCGGCTTCTCTCCGGACCATGTGCAGCCCACGTTCTTCAAAGATATTGTGGGCACGCCCGCCGCGAAGGACACCAAAGCCTGCAAGGACAATGTGCGCCTCATTTCGGAACTGCTGGCCAATCTGAAAAAGGGAGAAGAGGTCAATTACAATTTTCTTGTCCCCAGCAATGGTCATCAAGGGGAAGACGGCGATTACAAGGGGTCGGATGCCTTTAACAAAGATCTGATCACCACCATCATGGACACGTCGCCCGCCTTCAAAAAGGGCACTGCGGTTATCTTCGTGTTGTGGGACGAAGCCGATTTTAACAACACCAAAGACGCCAGCGGCCTGATCGTCATATCGCCAAACGCAAAAAAGGCATACGCGGGCATGACCCCCTATTCGCACCTTTCTATGGTCAAGACCGTGGCCAGGATATTTGGAATCAAAGCCCCCGGTAATGCGGGAGCTGCCACCGTTAACGACCTTTCGGATCTCTTCACCAGCTTCCCATAACCATGAGCCACGCGATGTGGACACATCATTGGGTAGCGCTCGTACCGCTTTTCATTTTCGGCGGGGCTTGCGGATCTGAATCCACAAGCCCCGTGGATACGCCTTCGACAGTTAAAGCCGATCCCGCAGGCGCGGTCCTGACCCTCGCCACCGCGGACGAAGAAGAACGTTTCGTCAAAGGGGATCAGGCCTTTGACCTGGTCTTTCGCGAGGCCGATGGCCTTGGTCCCTTTTACATCCGATCATCCTGCGCTGACTGCCACAAGTCAGACGGACGGGGTCCCGGATTTGTCGGAAAGATGTTCCTCGTTGAAGATGACCGGGTTACGACGTCCCCAGATCAATCGGCCTTGATGTTTGGCCACACGGAAAAACCGTACGCTATCGCTTCGGCAAAGAAACCTTATCTAGGGGACAAGGCCGATCCTCATTTGCGTATCTCGTACCGGCTGCCCCCAGCGGTCATGGGCCGTGGCTACATTGAAGCCATCGCTGATGATGAAATCGAGGCCGCAGCGCGACGGGCACAGGCCCGGACTGACGGTATCAAGGGCCGCGTGCATCGTGTGACCTATGCCTCTGAACCAAACCCTGATAGCAAATTTCATCGTCACAGGCCCGGCACCCCGAACCTGATTGGGCGATTCGGACTCAAGGCACGCATCCCCACCTTGGACGATTTCACGGCTGACGCTTTCGTAGGGGACATGGGCATGACATCCCCCATGCGTCCCACCGAGACACCGAACCCTGAACAGTTGACCGACGATGCAAAACCGGGCCTTGACACAAACCTGGACACCGTCAACGCCATTGCCGACTACATGAGGCTTTTGGAAATCCCGAAACGCCGCAATCACAGTGACAAAGGCAAGGCCCTGTTTGACCAGGTGTTTTGCAGCGCCTGTCACATACCCAGCCTAAAAACCCGGTCTGACTATCCCATTGCCTCACTGGCCGGAATCGAGGCCCCGGTCTATTCCGACATCTTGCTGCACGACCTCGGCGCCGCGATGGCCGATGGGGCTCAGGACGGGCAGGCAAGTTCGAGGGAATGGAAGACGGCGCCTCTTATCGGCCTACGGTTTTTTCCCGCCTTTATGCACGATGGCCGCAGCCACAACGTAGACGAGGCCATACGGGCGCATGAAGGATCGGGATCTGAAGCCAATGGATCCGTCGCCGCGTACAGCGCGCTTTCGAATACGGATCGGATGGAACTTCTGCGTTTTGTACGCGGACTTTAAAAAAGCAAGGATTACGCATGCGCCTGCCAACCAACCGTGATTCACGAACTTGGGCCGTTGTCCTACTTGCCGGAATTGGGGGATGTTCCGATCCCGACACCACGAAAGGACCGTCGGACGAATCCACAGTTACCCTGGGGATGAAAAATTATCTGGCCGGTCATATCGACACATGGCTATTGGCTGCCCAGGAACTGCAAGCAAGCGCACCCCTGCCGACCGGTCGGGGCTGGGACAAGACCCTAGACGCCGACGCCATCGTGGCTATGAAGAAGGCCTGGATGAAGGCGCGGTGGGCGTACGAACACATCGAAGGAGCGGTGGCCCCGGTTTTTCCCGATTCGGATTTAGCAACCGACGCCCGTTATGACGACTATCTGGTGAAACTGAACGTCACAGGCGACAAGGCCCCGTTTGACGACAAGGGGGTGGTCGGCATGCACGGCATCGAACGCATCCTGTATGCCAACAACATTCCGCCCTACGTGGACACGCACGAAATGGGGCTTTTGGGCTACAACGCCGCCGCCTTCCCCGGCAATGAGGCTGAAGCCGTCGATTTCAAAACAAAACTGGCGGCAAAATTGGTGGGCGACATCAAGGAGATGAAGCGGCTGTTCACTCCATTAACTTTGGATCTGGGTTTCGTCTTTCACGGGGTGATTGACCTTGTCAATGAACAGGTCGAGAAAATATCCAAGGCCGCTTCGGGCCAGGAAGAATCGCGCTATTCACAGCTCACAATGCGCGACCTGCGCGCAAATTTCGAGGGCTGCCGTGAGGTCTATAATTTATTCCGCCCCTGGCTTGTGAAAAAAACCAACGGCGGCGCAGTGGATGTTTCGATAAACACCGCCTTTGATCGATTGAAAACCGTTTACGACGTTGTTACGGGCGACGGAATCCCGCAGCCGCCCGCGACATGGAGCAGTTCGGATCCGCGTCCCGAGGATTTGCAGTCACCGTTTGGCAAACTGTTCGTGGCTGTGGACCACGAATCCGACCAAAAAATCCCGGGATCGCTACATTCAGGACTGGCGGCCGCCGCTGCGGCCTTGCGCCTGGAAGCCAAACCATGAAGGCCTGCCTGATTTTGGCCGCGGTAGGACTGATTGGTGCCTGTGGCGACGACAGCAGCAAGGACGATGTCAACCCCGTGGCCAACACCGCTGCGGTGGTCGAACCCTTCATTGCGTTGGAACGAGATTTTAAGGGGTTCGAAAAATGGGATTCGTTCGCTCTGGGCATGTCCCCTGCGATGGGAACCGTGCATGTGGCCGGGAAGCGAAGCGATTTTCTGAACCGACGGCCACCCGCAGGGGCGACCACGTTTCCCGTCGGGACCATCGTGGTCAAAGTGATCGAACCGATGGAGCCCGGGGGCACGGGGCAAATATTTGCGATGGTCAAGCGCGGCGGCGGATACAACGATGAGGGAGCCGTTGGCTGGGAGTGGTTTGAGCTTGAGGTCAACAAGGGGCAGGCGCCCATCATCGCGTGGCGAGGCACCAGCGCGCCAACCGCTGAAAAGTATGGGGGAGAAAAGGTGGGGACATGCAATGCGTGTCATACCGTCGCCCACGAAAACGACTTCATTCAGGCGCCCCCCCTAAACCTGAAGACGCTGTCTCGTTAGATTCAGCGTTCGTGCGGCATGCGGTCGCGATGGCCGCGAAAATGTCGGCTTGGCGAATAGAAGCGAAAATTTGAGACCCGGCTCGTATACACGTTCGCATACGATTCGACCTGTTCGCCGAATTTGCTGATTTCGCGGCCTTCCCGGAACAGGGGGCCCCAATGCGGATTGAAGGCGGCGTCTAGCTTGAATTCCAGTTGTTGGTGTTCGGCCATTTCGGATTTCAATTGCTCACGCAAAACATCCAGCTTTGCCTTTAGTTGTTTTTTTAGATCGCCTGGTCCTGTGTCGCTTTTTTGCATCGTTCGCAGAATTCTCTGCGTGTCAGCAATCGCGGCATCCAGATGGCGCAGGTGGCGTTCTAAAACGTCCAACTGTTGCAGTTCAGGTTCCACACGATCGTGGGTGAGGACTTCGTGTTCCAATTCCTGCAACACCATGGCGGTTTGCCAGGCCGATGATTTTCGGCTGCGCAGCATGTCGCCAAAGATGTGATCCCCGACATACAACACCTCGTTGCCGTGGGCGTTGGCCCTGGTCTCGAAGTCGCGCAGATTCCCACCCGAATACACCTTGTCACGTGCGAAGGGACCATCGTGTCCGCCCGGCACGGGAAGGCCGTCGGCGCCGATTTCGACGAAGGGCCGTCCCTCGGTGAAAAAACCCGGTTTGCCGGCGCTGACGATAACAGCGTCGAAAAAATGGCGCCAGCTTGGGTAGGCGGGGTTCACGCCGTCCAGCAGATAGCTCATCACGGGGTTCGTGTACTGCCATTCGGAATTGGTCAGCACGAACAGGCGTTTTCCTGATGATCGAAAGCGATGCAGGGTTTCGGCCAGGGCTTCATCTGGCCTGATGAAAGTTTTCAGGTCGGCAGCCACGACCGCCTTAATGGAACCGTCGCGGTGGGCCAGATCAATACATTCGCGGATGTCGCGCCATAATTGTGCGTATCCCGGTTTTTCACCGCTATGGTGGTCGAAAAAATCCACCAAATTCACATATAGGACGGCCTCGGGCAGCGCAAACAGCGAATCAATCCAGGCGTACCGTTCATGCGAAAGTCGTAGACTGGCCCGGTGGTACAGTTCCTCCACGCGCGTGCGGTGCAGGATTTTTTTTCCGTGAACCACGCGGCCGGGGCTGCCGTACCGGTCGGGTTTAAACACGTTGCCTTCTTGCAGGTCGATGACCAGGCCACGCATGGCCAACCGGGCGTCGTAGGGTAGGTGACGCACGGCCTCGGGGTAGTGTTTGTTCATTACCAGCTTGTGCAGCGTGGCCACGGCCGACAGTTCTTCCATCTGCGCCTGATCGTAAAGTGCCAGGGTGTAATCCATGTCGAACCCGACGACTTCGATGTCCTGCAGGCGCAGGCCACGATTGACGTGGACACGCAGGGGCCGGGGGATCTCGGCGGGGCCCTGCGGGGTTTCTAGGGCGGTGATTTCGGAAGCGATCTGCGCTTCCCCCTGGGGGATGGCTGGCCGGATCGGGGACGTAGGCATGGGGTGTTGGACGCCGGGTTCGCCCCGGACGCCCCTAGATCGTACCACGCATGTCGGTGCAAGCGAGTTTGCGGGCCTGTAGACTTGCCGTCGTGAAGGTAGCGCTAGGTCAGCTAAATCCCACCATTGGTGACTTCGAGGGAAATGTCGCCTTGGCAAAAACCGCGCTTGGCCGGGCCCACGCAGAGGGCGCCGACCTGTTGTTGTTGTCCGAACTATTCATCACCGGGTACCCCCCGCGTGACTTGCTGGAACGCCCCCTGTTTGTGACCGCCGCCCAAAACGCTTTGGCCGAACTGTCTGCCGCGACCGCCGGTCGCCCTGCCATCATCGTCGGGTTCCCCGAGGTTGTTCCCACGCCCCACGGTGGACGATCCCTGGCCAACAGCGCCGCCGTGTTGGCCGATGGCCGCGTGATCTCGGTCCACCGGAAATCGCTGTTGCCAACTTACGACGTATTCGACGAATGGCGGTATTTTCAGCCTTCGACCGCCGTGGCCTGCGCGACGATTGCGGGCACGCGGGTGGGCGTGTCGGTGTGCGAAGACATATGGAACGATGCCAATTTCTGGCCCGAACGACGTTATCCCGATGATCCCATCGAAGCCCAGGTGGCTGCGGGCGCACAGATTTTGGTGAACTTGTCAGCGTCGCCGTTTACTTTGGCAAAACGGCGGCTGCGGCCCCTGCTGCTGGCGAATACGGCGCGGCACTGGAATCGCCCTTTGTTGTTTTGCAACCAGGTTGGTGGTCAAGATGATTTGCTTTTCGACGGGGCCAGCGCTGCGTTCGATGCCACTGGGGCTCTTATCGCCCGGGGTGCTGAACACGCCGAGGATCTGGTGATGGTGGATCTGGCCACCTTGCGCGGAGACATCCGACCGTTCGATGACGACGACGCACGGGCAGCTCTTTGCGCCCTGGTTTTAGGGGTCCGGGACTATGCCCGTCGCTGCGGATTTTCACGCGCGGTGCTGGGGTTGTCGGGCGGCATTGATTCGGCCCTGGTAGCCGTGGTGGCTGTGCGGGCGCTTGGGGCAGACAACGTCGTGGGGGTGGCGATGCCGTCGCGGTTTTCATCGGCCGGTTCGTTGACCGATGCGCGCGCCTTGGCGGCGAACCTAGGCATCCGTTTGGAAGAACTGCCAATAGAACCCGTATTTCAGTCTTATCTGGACACCTTGGCGCCCGTGTTCGCGGGCCGCCCCCCGGACGTGACGGAAGAAAATCTACAGGCGCGGGTGCGGGGGGGGTTGCTGATGGCGCTGTCCAACAAGACCGGCGCCTTGTTGCTCACCACAGGAAACAAAAGCGAGCTGGCCACGGGCTATTGCACGCTGTACGGCGATATGTGCGGCGGGCTGGCGGTCATTTCTGACGTGCCGAAAACTCTCGTCTATCGCATCGCCCACGCCATCAACGCGCATACCCCAGTGATTCCGACCTCCACACTGACCAAGGCCCCATCGGCCGAACTGCGCCCCGACCAAACCGACCAGGACAGCCTGCCGCCCTATGACGTGCTGGACGCCATTTTGGATCTACATGTTGAACAGGGACTGGATCAGGCGGCCTTGGTGGATCACGGATTTGCACCCGAAACGGTGGCGCAGGTGGTCCGCCTTGTGCGCCTGTCCGAATACAAACGACGGCAGGCGGCGCCCGGAATCAAATTGACCAGCAAAGCGTTTGGCACCGGCCGCAGGTATCCCATCGCGCAAGCGTTTGGCGGCTAGTGCACCGTCTTCGAAATAGCGTCAAAGCGGAGGCCGACAAGCCGGGCCGAGCGCAA
>JAYUUT010000035.1:0-6119 GCA_043754455.1 Myxococcales bacterium | reverse complement strand
CAGCAAGGCGTCGTTCCACGCAGATTCGAAAATTTCTTCGGGGGTCTGGGGTTGATCAGCACTTAAAAACGGAAGGGCGTCAGCCCCCATCAGATCAAGCGACAGCGGTTGCTGGCCGCCCCCGCGTTTGTCCCGGTTTCGCCCCCGCGCCACATCGTTCATGAACCGCGTCAGTGCGGTTCGCAGCAGGGTGCGGAATCCCCCCCGGCTGGGGTCGTAGCTGCCGATCAGATCGCGATCGAAAACCACCGACGTGAAAAAATCTTGGGTCAGATCTTTGGCGTCCTGGTGGGCGTCGTCCCGATCTGCCACATACGCCCGCCGAATCACGCAATAAACCGGTTTCCAGTAACGCTGCACAAGCCGCCCTAGGCATCGTTCGCGCGCGGCGCCATCTGCTGCGCGTGCCTCATCCAGCAGGCCCCATACGGTGATAGGAAATTCGCGCGGGCCGACAATGCCGGTATTGCTGATGGTCATGACAGGCCGTGACGGATCACGTCACGGTAGCCTACCCCATGGGCCAATTGATGACCCTATTTCAATATGTAAAGAACAGCCTCGCCCGGCAACAGATTCACGTCTACGTTGTCCCTGATACATCCCCGACGGGGCAAAATTCGAATCACGCCTTCGAGTCTGCCAGTGCAATGATAATTCGCATTATCTATGACTCATGATCTTCGGCCTATCGAAACGTTTTCAACGGAAATGCAGACAAATGAGGGGAAAAATTCAATTTCCATCCGCGCCTCTGCGCTATGTTCGAACCCCATGACAACGACCAGACGAGACGCTCTTGTCGGGCTGGGCGGATTGCCGCTTGCCGTTTCTTGCAGCCACACCCGCAATGCCTCAAACGGTGTTGGCGGCCTGTCCCTGCGCTACGGGGTTGCTGCCTTCGACAAGGCCGATCCGTTAAGAGACGTCGATAAGATCGCAGCCGCCGGTTTCGACTATGCCGAGCCTGCGCTGTCCAAGGCGGTCGCGCTTCCCTCTGACGAACTTGCAGCCGCGCGAAAGAAGGTCCAGGCATCCGGCATCCATGTTGAAACCATGAACTGGTTCATGCCGGGCGCGACTGTGAAACTGACCGGCCCTGCTGTCGACCGCGCGCAGATCACTGCCTATTTGGACAAAGCGTTGCCGCTGGCCGAATCTTTCGGCACAAAAGTGATCGTATTCGGCAGCCCGGGGGCGCGTTCGTTTCCCGAAGGCTTCCCCCGTGAACAGGCGTGGGACCAAATTAAAGATTTCTTGCGGTTGTGTGGCGAACAGATCGAGTCGCGCCGTTACGGCATGGTCATTGGTATTGAACCCCTGCGCAAACCCGAGAGCAACATCATCAACACCGCCGCCGAAGCCTTGCGGCTGGCTTCTGAAGTTGGTCACCCCAAGATCAAGATCATTGTTGATTTCTATCACCTGACCTTCGAAAACGAGAGCCCGGATGTCCTGTTAGAGGGAAAGGACAACATCGTCCACCTTCAGATAGCCGATCCGAAGGAACGACTGTATCCGCGTTCGCCCGAGGGCGAGCCGCGCTATGCACAGTTTTTCACGAACCTACGCAAGATTGGCTACAAGGGGCGTATCAGCGTCGAGGCCATTCCGCGTGATTTCGAGGCCGACTGTCGCGCGAGCCTGGCGTTCCTAAAAGGCCAGACTGCTGGCGCCTGACCACAGGTTCGTACTACAGTCTGTTGCCAGCGCCCCCTGGCGGAGGAGGTCTTCATGCGGTTGGCGCGCGTCATGTCCCTTGCGATCCTTTTGTCCGTCGCGGGCCCGTCTTTGCCTAGCGCCGCCGCCGACGTGTGCGGCGAGGTCATTCCCGCCGACCGTTTTGTTGATCGAATTCCTGCGTACGCGCAATGCGACGCGACCACCAACAGCGCCATCTATTCAAACAACGGGATCGACACCAGCACGGTGAACGGCGGCGCCGGCTGGGTCCGCACGCAGGGAAGCGGCGGATATCAATGCACTGAATTTGCACATCGTTATCTGCATTTTAGGTGGAACGTGACATCAGTACCGAACGGAAACGCCGGCCTGTGGTGTAGCGGGGCCGTGCCGATGGGTCTGGTCAAGTCCACGACGCCGGTCCACGGCGATCTGATCGTGTTCGCCCCCGGATCGTGCGGCGCCGACGCCACCACGGGGCACGTGGCGATCGTTGACATCGTGAACGCAGACGCCTCCGTCACCGCTGTTTCGCAAAATGGGGCCCGACGCGGCAAATCCAAATTTACCTGCGCGGCTTGTTTTCTGCACGTGATCGCCAATAACGGCGCCCTACCAGACGCGGGTGTTTCACCCGATGTGGGGGCAGCCACCGAAGCGCCGAAGCCGCGCGATGCCGGCGCAGACGGAAACGTCGCTTCGATTCCGATGAACACGATTCCGATGAACACAGGTGGTGCCGTGCCACCAACCAGAATGGACGCTGCGGTGATGGCGCTTGGGGCCGGCGGTATGGTGATGCTGCCCATGCCAACAGGGGGTACAGGCGGCACGACCGGCCCCCGGGGCAGCGGCGGTATGGCGGGAACGACCGACACCCGTGCTGTCGCCCCTTCAGAAAAGGCGGGCGCTGGATCGTGCGCCATCGTCCGGGGTGCAGGCGGCGGGACGGGCCTTGGCCTTTTCACGCTCCTAAGTTTGGTGGCAGCGTTCAGGCGCCGCCGACGTTAGGGAATCGCACCCGCCGACAGGGTTCACCGACACTGATGCTGCTGGCATTCGCCGGGCCGGGGCTCCACGCACTTTGTAAAGGGGCAGCGGGGCGCCGGCTCCCATCCGGTGCAGATGGCTTTCCACTGACTTTCGAATCGGGCCGATTGACTTGCAGGCACTGAACCGCCGCAGGTTACACAGTAGCAATCGTCCCTGTGAATCACAGGCCGAACGAATAAAGAGTGCACACAGTCAGCGTCCTTGTCACACCAGAGTTCGGACGGCAGGGGCAGCTCTATTTCTTGCTGGGTTTGGTTGCAGATGGGGTCACAGCCAGGCCCGTTGGGCTGGGTCTTGCGGTACGCAGGTGAAAAAGACCGGTCCAGCAAGACGACGTCGCCCAGGCGCTGGATGATACGCACGGCGGCTGGGCTTCCCATCACGGACACCTGTTCGACGAACCGGCCTGCAATGGTAGAGGACAGATGAACGGTGACCCTAGGAGAGCAGCGCACGGTGGTATCGCTGGGTATTCCGAGGATGCTGAAGGTGCAGAGCAAGCTAAGTTTATCGACCTGCAAATCAATCGTGTGATCACCCACGGGTGCACTGCCATCGCTTGTGCGCAGGGTTAGGGTGAACGCATCGACGCAACCGATTTCGGTGCACGCCCGTCCGCCGCCCGATCCCGACGACGAATGCGGGGTGCCGGGAACACAGGCGCCCAAAATGATCCCACCTAACAGCATCCTCAACAAGGGCTTCATCCAAGCCACAGCCTAAAGCATTCCAAAATTCGAAGCACCTTTTCCGCCGTGCTGCCGATGAACCCGTATGTCCCTGGTATTTCTTGCGTCCGTGACCGCTGCCGTTCTAGCCTTCCCCCATGGCCTCGCGGATTTTCCTGCTGTCCGCGTTGGCCCTGCTGGCCCCGCCCGCGAACGCCCAGCCGCCGCGCCTGCGGGTCGATTTTCTGGCGGTGGGGCAGGGGGACGCGGCGCTGATTACGTCGCCGACCGGCAAAACCGTGCTGATCGACGGGGGCCCGCGACAGGCAGGCCCCGCGGTTGTGGCGTTTCTACGCGGGCGCGGCGTGGGACCCGTAGACCTTGTGCTGCTGACCCATCGGCACGCCGACCACCTAGGCGGCCTGGCCGCGGTAATTGCCAGCCGGGGGGCGCGGCAGTTTCTGGACGCCCCTTTCCCGCACCAGGGCCCTGCCTACGACGCCCTTGTGCGCACAGTGGAAGGTCACAAAATTGCAGTGCGCAATGCCGAAATGGGCAGAAAGATCGACCTGGGAGGTGGCGCCCAGCTAGTTTTGTTGGGGCCGCCCCAGACGCCGTTTTCGCGCACCCGATCGGATGTGAACAGCAACAGCGTGATCGCCCGTCTGGACCACGGGCAGGTGCATGTGCTGTTCATGGCCGACGCCGAATCACCGACGGAAACCTGGCTTTTGAATCAACGGGTGGATCTGCGCGCCCAGGTGCTGAAGGTCGCCCATCACGGCAGCCAATATTCGTCCACCCTGCGTTTCTTAAAAGCCGTCAACCCGACACTGGCCATCATCAGCAGCGGCGTCGACAACGACTACGGCCATCCGGCCCCGTTGATCATCGCGCGATTAGAACGGTTGGGCGCCCGCGTCCTGCGAACCGACAAACTGGGCACCGTGACCCTGTTCAGCGATGGTGTCACGGTGCGCACAGTTCCCATTGCCAAACCCAGCGCCGCCCGGAATCCCCCATGACAAAACCAAAATCCACCAGCCCCGCCCTGCACCGCGCGTTCGTCGACGCCATCGAAGGCCCTAACGCCCGCCTGCTGCTGGGTGAAGTGGTGGTCCCCTATCCCGCAGCGTTGTTGCCTAAGGGCGCCCGCGAGGGTTCATGGATCGAAATCGGCGTCCGCGTGATCCTGCCTCCTGACGACGATGGCACCGACCGCCGCACGCGACTTGGCGCCAATGATCCAGGTGGCGACATCAAACTGTAAGTGGTTGAAGTGGCGCGCAGACCACGATAGCATCGACGAATGTCTGACCAGATCTTGATTGCGACCAAGAAGGGCACCCTCATCCTCGACCGCAAGGGGGGCCAGTGGACAACACGTCCGATCGCGCAGCCCGGGATGGCCGTCAGTTACGCGGCACGCGACCCACGCGACGGCACGATCTGGGCGTGTATGGACAACGCACACTGGGGCCCCGCGCTGATGCGTTCGAAGGACGACGGCGCGACTTGGGAGGACGCAAGCCGCATCACCTATCCTCAGGGCGCGCGCTTCATCGAGCAACTGATTCCCGACCCCAAGACGATGGACGAGGCCGGCAAGCCAATCACCTACAAACCTGCAGTCCTGATGAAGGTGTGGACGCTGGGTTTTGCAGGCAAGGACCAGCCGGGGGTGATCCATGCCGGCACGCTGCCGGGCGGCCTGTTCACCACGCGCGACGGCGGTGACAGTTGGGAACTAAACCGGCCGCTGTGGAATCACGAAAGCCGCGGCGGCGACCTGTTCAGCGGCGAGGCGACCAGCAAGAACCAGTGGGGCGGCACGCCCGCGGCGATGGCGTACGGCGAATTCGTGCCGGGGATCCACTCGGTCGTCGTCGACCCGCGCGATTCGAACCATGTCTACGTGGCCGTCAGCTGCGCTGGGGTCGTGCAGACGCGCGACGGCGGCAAGACCTGGGCGGGGTGCAATAAAGGAATGCTGAACGACTACCTGCCCAACCCGGAGGCGGCCTGGGGGCACGATCCACATTTTGTTACGATCTGCCCTGGGCAACCGGATCGGCTGTGGCAACAGAATCACAGCGGCGTGTTCGCCAGCGAAGACGGCGCGGGGGCCTGGAAGCGCGTAAGCCAACAGGACGTGGCGGTACACTTCGGCTTTCCCATCGCCGCCGATGACAAGGATGGCAAGACCGCCTGGGTCGTACCGCTGCACAGCGACCAACAGCGCATGACAATAGGTGGTGGGCTGTTCGTGGCGCGCACCAGCGACGGCGGATCAAGCTGGCAGACCTTCCGCAAGGGGCTGCCTCAGGATCATTGCTACGACGCCGTGTACCGGCACGCACTGGACGCAAGCGGCGACAGTGTCTGCTTCGGCAGCACCACCGGCAACGTCTACGTGTCCGACGATCGCGGCGAGACCTGGAACTGTGTCGGCAACAACCTGCCACCTGTGCACTCGGTCCGTTTCGCCTAGGCCGGGCCATGCCGCAACTCAGTTTCACGCGGCACCTGTTGCGGTTTTTTCCGACGCTTGCCGAGGGAGAGATCCCCGGCGCGACGGTGCGCGAGGTGATCGACGAGCTGGACCGCCGCTACCCCGGACTGGCGGCGTTCATCATGGACGAGGCCGGACGGCTGAGGCGGCACGTCAACATCTTCGTGGGCGACGAACCGATCATGGACCGCGAACGTCTGGCC
>JAYUUT010000034.1:0-3011 GCA_043754455.1 Myxococcales bacterium | reverse complement strand
GTGCACTTAGCCTACGAGATTGACCGCCTGGCAGGCCTGCACGCCCCGCGCACCGCCCACGGGTTGCTTTCAATCAACGGCAAGGCCTATGGCCTGTACATCATCGAAGAGCCCATGGACAAGGCGTTTTTGTCCCGTTCTTACGGAAGCAAAAACAAGAACGGCAATCTGTACGAGGGCAGCCTTCACGACTTCGTCGTCGACCAGGCGGAGGGAAAATGGCCCAACAACCTCACCTTAAAAGGCGAAGTGGAAGAAAAACGAAGCCGTGACGACATTGTCGCCCTTGCCAACCTGGTCAAGAATACGCCCGCAGCGGAATACGAATCAGAGCTGGGTAAACGACTGGACCTGCAGTCCTTCGTGACGGTGTTTGCGATCGACATGATCATCGGCGCCTGGGACGACTACTTTTACGCCTCGAACAACTACTATCTGTACAACAACCCGATCGACGGTCGCTTCGTGCTGTTCACCCACAGCCCCGATTGGTTATTCAGCGCCCGCGCCTCCTTCCCGACGTCCAAGCCCGATGCCACGCTGGATCCCTTCGTGTCACTTGCCTCGTTGAAGGCCGGTGTGGGGCCCGGGCGCATGGCAGCCCGGTATCGCGAAATACCTGCCTTGGAGGCCAAGCTGCGTGCCGAAGTCGGTCGCGTGATGCGCGATATTTGGGACGTCCAAAAACTTCAGGCCCATATCGATCGCGCAGGCCGCGCCATTCACAGCAACCGCCGCACAGAGGCCAAGGTGCTGGCGGATATCGCCAGTTTCGATAAACAGTTGCCCGTGATGCGCGATCTGGTCGCCCAGCGCAAAACCTTCCTGACAGGGCTGGTCCCCCGCTGATCTTTGCCGCAGGGGCTTGTCCCGCCCCGACTTCCGGGGTAGATGCGCCAACCCGCCGTGATACGCCTCGATTCAATCAGCAAACAACATTCTGGACAGATCCTGTTCGTCGACGCATCCGCCAGCCTGCATAAGGGCGAAAAGGTGGGGCTGGTCGGCCCCAACGGGGCTGGCAAATCGACTGTGTTCCGGTTGATCATGAAGGAAGAAATGCCGGACGAAGGGCAGCTGTCCCTGGATCGCGGCATCACCATTGGGTACTTCAGTCAGGACGTGGGCGAAATGTCAGGCCGCCCCGCCGTGGCCGAGGTCATGGACGGGGCGGGACCGGTGTCCGCTGCTGCCACGGAATTGAAGCTGATGGAAGAAGCCCTGGCCGATCCTGCCCGCGCAGACGAAATGGAAGCGTTGCTGGAACGATTCGGCGAGGCGCAGGCGCGGTTCGATGAACTGGGCGGGTACGCGCTGGATGCCCGGGCCCGCGAGATCCTGGCGGGGCTGGGATTTTCGCAAGAAATGATGGACGGGGACGTCGGCAGCCTGTCAGGGGGATGGAAAATGCGCGTGGCGTTGGCCCGCATTCTGCTGATGCGTCCCGATGCCATGCTGCTGGACGAACCGTCGAACCATCTGGATCTGGAATCAATCATTTGGCTGGAAAACTTCCTACGATCGTATGAAGGCGCCCTGTTGATGACGTCCCATGATCGCGAGTTCATGAACCGCATCGTCACCCGCATCATAGAAATCGATGGCGGCGTGATGACCAGTTATTCGGGCGACTACGATTTTTATGAAAAACAGCGCGCCGTGGGCGAGGCCCAGGCCGAAGCCGCGTACCAGCGGCAGCAGGCGATGCTGGCCAAAGAAATGCGGTTCATCGAAAGGTTCAAGGCCCAGGCCGCCAAGGCGTCGCAGGTGCAGTCGCGGGTCAAGAAGCTGGATAAGATCGAGAAAGTTGAACCGCCCAAGCGGCGCCGAACGTTACAGTTCGACTTCCCCGCCTGCGCACGGTCGGGCGATGACGTGGTGAAGATCCGGGGCCTGCACAAGGCCTACGGGTCGAAGGTCATCTACGAAGGTTTGGATTTGATGATCAGCCGCAAAGAACGCTGGGCAATCATGGGGATCAACGGTGCCGGAAAATCGACGCTGCTGAAATTGGTGGCGGGGCAGACCGGCCCGGACGAGGGCGAGGTCACCGTGGGTGGCAGCGTGAAGATGGGGTATTTTGCCCAGCACGCGATGGAAATCCTGGATCCGCAGCAAACCGTCTGGCAGGTGTTGGAAGCGGCGTTTCCCTTGGCCGGCATCGGGTCGCTGCGGTCACTGGCGGGCTGTTTCGGGTTTTCAGGTGATGACGTTGAAAAACCTTGTCGCATTCTTTCCGGCGGCGAAAAGGCCCGTCTTGTTCTGGCGCGGCTGCTGTACGACCGGCCAAATTTCCTGGTTCTGGACGAACCGACAAACCATTTGGACGTCGCCACCAAGGACATGATGGTGCGCGCATTACGCGAATACGAAGGCACCTTGTTGTTCGTGTCCCACGATCGGCGTTTCCTGGCGGAACTATCAAACCGCGTGTTGGAACTGGGCCCCGACGGCCCCGTGCCCTACGGCGGCGGATACAACGAATACGTATCGCGCAGCGGGCACGAGGCACCTGGCCTGCACTGATTTCACGACGAAGACGCGGCGCTGTCGCACAGAATGCGGAACAGTGTGCAGGTATCTTCTGGCGAAATTGTAAGGGGCGGGAACAAGTACATCGTGTCGCCTAGGGGCCGTAGCAGGGCGCCCCGTTCCAAGGCCGCGATAAACGTCCGGCGCCCGCTGCGGCGGGAAGGATCGAACGCATGCCCGTTCGCATCCGTCAGATCAAAAGCAGCGACCATCCCCAAGGCGCGAGGATTCCGAAGGTAAGGGCTGGATCCAAAAGCCTTGTCAGGCAGGGATTCGACAAGGCCACGGGAAAAATCTGAAGCGGCGTACACATCCAGCGCCGCGTTGGCCACCGCGACCGCCAGCGCATTGGCGGTGTACGTGTTCGAATGCAGAAATGATCGGCCCTGGTTCCAGGCCCCATCGAAAGAATCGAAAACCTCGTCTGTTGTCAGGACCGCAGACAAGGGCAGGAACCCGCCGGTAAGGCCCTTGGACAG
>JAYUUT010000033.1:0-5295 GCA_043754455.1 Myxococcales bacterium | reverse complement strand
TTCGCTCTTATTTCATTGTTAATTTTCAAACAGTCACTCGACATCTTCACGATGCTCGGGATCCTGGTTCTTTTCGGGGTGGTCAAAAAGAACTCGATTCTTCAGATTGATCACATCAATCAACTCCGGCGGGAAGGACTGAATCGACGCGATGCCATTTTACAGGGCAATCGGCACCGGCTTCGTCCGATCCTCATGACCACAATGGCGTTCGTGGCCGGCATGCTGCCGCTCGTAACCTCCAAAGGCATAGGGGCCGAGTTCAACCGGGCAACAGCCGGCCCTGTGGTGGGCGGGCAGATTCTGTCCTTGCTGCTCACGTTGCTTGCCACGCCCGTGGCGTATTCTCTTTTCGACGATCTTTCGATCAAGGTGCGGAAGCTGTTTCGTATCAAGCCCCGGGCAGCATCGGAATCGGGGGCCGACGAAATCATGGATCTTGTCCCTGGACACGCATCCATCGACCGCCCCATACCCCATCCGGCGGAGGTGGTGTCATGAAACAGTTTTTCGCAATGGCAGTTGCCACCACCCTCTTAACTCTTAGCCTGGCACACGCCGAAGGTACGTCCCTGCGCGTCCTGTCCCTTGAGGACGCCCTCACTTTGGCTCGCAAGCGGAACCGAAGCCTCGTCGTTGAAAGGGCGCGTCTGGCGCAGGCGCAGACCGGCATCGAACAAGCCTGGTCATCGCTATTTCCTACGGTTGCAGCCCAAGGCCGCTACACCCACAACTACAAACAGGTGGAATTGGGTTTCGCCGGGCAGCCGCTCTTGCTCCAACCCAGCGATCAACTCGACGGCGCCATTAACCTGTCAGCACCATTGGTTGTGCCCGCCGCCTATCCCGCCCTGGCCGCCGTCAAGGCGTCAGTGCGTGCGTCAGAGGCCACTTACGAAGTCTCGGAAACCGCCGTCCTGATATCCGTCGCGCAGGTGTTCTATGCCGCTTCGATCGCTGACGAAATGGTACAAGCGCGCGAATCAAACGTGGGCGTGGCGCGGGCAACCCTAAAAAATGCGCAATCGCGATTCGCCGCCGGAACCGTAACGAAAGTGGACGTGGGCCGGGCAGATTTGGCCGTGGTTCGCGCCGAACAGTTCGAACGTGAGGCCCGAACGGGTCGCGACCGTACCTATCGCGCCCTCGGCACCCTGATGCAGTTTGAAGGGCCGTTTGCGGTGCAGGTGAAAGTCGTACCCCCACAGCGGCACGACGAACGCGAACTGGATCAGGCCCTCCACCTACGCCCCGAGTTCCGGGCGCTGCAAGCCTCGATGAAATCCGGGGAACAGCAACTGCGTGCTTACAAATGGCGCTGGGCGCCCACGCTGTCCGCGTTCGGGAACGCACGCAGATTTAACTACGACAACTTCGCACGGGACAGGCATTCCTGGGCCGTCGGGGCTCAATTAGATTGGGTTCTTTATGATGGCGGTGGACGAGACGCACAACGACACCTGGTCGAGTCACAGATCGCTGAATCGTTGGCCAAGGCCGCAGTCCTCAGCGATGCCGTCCGAGATGATCTCGCCAATGGCCGCCTCCAGCTTGAGACGAAAGTGCATGGGGTCGAGGCCGCAGAACGATCCGTCGCGCTGGCACGGGAAACCGTGGACTTGGTGCGGATTCAGTACGAAGCGGGAAATGTGACCCAAGTTGATCTTTTGCAGGCCCAGGACGCCCTGGTGACGACGCAGGAGGGACTGGCCCAGGCCCACTACGACGCCGCGGCCGCCGATCTGTTTTTGCGCCACGCCGCAGGGACCTTTCCCGGGAAGTGATGGCTACCCGTGTACGGCCGTCACTGGGGCAACGGTAAAATCCCTCTATCGCGAACGGTTCGGACAGACATTTCGAGGAAGGCTGGGTCACGGTTGTACTTGGTCATCGTGCCCAAAGCAGATTGAATGGCCTCCTCGGGAGTCACAGAGGCATTGCCCACAAGCGTCGTTTCGATAGGCCAGAAGGTTTTGCCGCCAGGAACACGCACACCCACAAAAGCGTGCCCCGGCACGAAATAGACCGCTGCCTCAAGACCCACCAGTTCAAATACCCCAGCGAACAAAAGGGTTCCGTCGAAACAATTGGCCGACAGCGCTGACAAGGTTTCTCCAGCAAGGCGCACGTGTTGCCATGCACTGAAGAAAGTGTCAGTGACGTTGCTGTAGCTGATCTTCAGGCCCCGTAGCGCCAGGAAGACCGATCGAAGGGCGTCCACGGCAACATCTCGCCTGGTTAACCCGCGTGACCAGGTGATGGACACAGGCACAGCGTTCCGGTTGATGAACGCAAGATGGTACAGCCCGGCCTGCAACACCGGCAAGGTGCCCCCCATTCCCGCGCTCACCGCTGACCATCCTGCGGCGGGCGGCTGCGGCGTCGAAGTTTGAAACGCCTTGAGCTGCTCCGTTGTCATGACGTACACCTCCACACTGGTCGCCCCGCCCTCGATTTCGTGGACAACGAAGTTCGGCCGCTCGTCGCCTTCAACCGTCAAAGGAAGATAGCTAAACGTTCCGGCGCTAATTTTCATCCCCGTCACGCCGGTTCGCTTGTTCTGCAGGATCTGAGGCCCCATCTGCTTCCATTGGCTCAACTCCGTGGCCGACCGCTGTAGACGGTCCACCACCGGATCTTTAGGCGTCACCAGCGCAGCAGACAGCTCCCGCATGTCCTTGACCAACAAGCCGGCGGGCGGCATCCAGGCCACATCGCCAACTGGGGCTACCGCAAACGTCACGGATTCACTAACCCCCGGGCGCCCTTGGCTATCTAGAAGTGCCAGCTCCATCCGTCCCGGGGCCTCGCTGCTGAGGGAATATAGTTTTTCAAAATCAAAAGGGGGGGCGATGCAGGTGCGAACGGTAGCCCCTGCGGGTATGGAAATTGTTTCGTTCGCAAGCTGGGCGTAGACCTTAAAATCGACCTGCGCACGCACCGTGACTCCCACCGTCCGGTGATTGCTGACTTCCAGGCACGCGAGTTCCAAGGGGACCGGGTGCTTTATGGTCTTGCCGATAAGATGCGCAACGTACGACGGAAAAACCTTCTGTTTCTGCCCGCGCGCGAAGGCATCAAGAAGGGGTGTCGCCCATTTGTACGTCAGGCTTGCCATCATGGCGGCATCGTTTGTGCTGGCGGCCCCAGAGTCCTGCATGATGGGCAACGCCGCAGCCGCGTCCGGACGATCAGACGGCCGAGGGATGACGAAAGGGTCGGCAGCCCGGCCAGGGCCAGCATCGGGTCTGTCCGCAGCGACGCTGTTTACGACGCGCACGCACATACGCGACAGGCAGCTTAGCTCCGGGTCACAGGCGCCTGCGGCGGTGCAGGCGCAGGACTCGGCCCCAATGGCACATGTCGCCACAGGGTCGGAGCCTTCGCAGGAAGCAGCGACTAGCAGGGCCAGCAGGCCAAAAACCGCCGTCAGCAATGGGAAAGGGGATCGGATGAACCAGGTTTTCGAAGATGTCATAGACCTTCTTCGGCCCGGCCCCCCCGAAGTTGCGTGAAAAAGACCTGTCGCAGCCTAAAGCCGACGTCGGGTTACCGCGTGCTACCGTGACGGCGCTGTGCCGCGCGATCAAAAAGTCACCCCCATCACCCGCCACGAACCACGTAGGTTCTACGCAACCCGCATGACACGAACCGCCTCGGGCGAGGCCTATGATTTGTGGTCGGTTGATGACGGACGCCGGGTCGGTTTCCTTTCAGTCCTAGACGACGGCAAGCTTGTCTACGCGCTAGCCGCCGTGCGCCGCGGGACGTCGCACGACGAGGTCGCGGATCTGGTCGAAGGCCTCTACACCCCTTCGTGCACCGAGGCCGTCGGCCGCGAGATGATCATCACCGACTATGACGAAGAGCCCGAAATGGTCGAAAGCGACATTCGACCGGGCGCTTAAAGGGCCTTGAGCAAGCCCAGATCCGCCAGCCATTCCTGGAACCGAACCTGCCACGTCCCAAACGGAACGCCCTTGCGGGCAGAAATAGCGCCCCCGTGGCCGCCGTGCTGATAGATGTGCAGTTCTGCCGCCACCCCGGCCTTGAATAACGACTGCCAGAACTCGACCGTTTGGCGGGCGTGAAAGGCATCGTCGAGCCCCGCGCTGGTCAAGAACGCCGGGGCCGCATCGGCGGGCGCGGTAATGTCCATCGTCTCCCATCCGGGATAAACCAGACTAACGAAGTCAGGGCGGCAGCTTTGTCGATCTATGGGATCTCGTGCATCGGGCTTGCCTTTGTCGAACCGAATGTTTGCTAAGGCCGCCAAGGCCCCACCCGCAGAGAACCCAAGAATTCCGACGCGCCCCGGGTTCACGCCCCATTCCTTCGACCGCGCTCGAATTATGCGCATCGCCCGCCGGGTATCGTCTAGGGCGTCGCCCTGCACTGAATAGGAATACCCTTTGGTTTGGGCCAAACGGTATTTCAGCACGAAGGCCGCGACGCCCATGTCGTTCAGCCATTTCGCAATCTCTGTCCCCTCGGACGCCCACACCAGCATCCGGTGTCCCCCGCCTGGGGCGACGATCATCGCAGTGCCGTTGGCCTTGCCTGAAGGGGGTAGGTAGACCTCGAGCGACGGATTGTGAATGTTTTCGATCTTGCCGATCCGGGCCCCCGGCTCGGGATTTGGCGGCGTTGTGATCTCTTTTTCACTGGCACCTTTTAGGGTTGCAGAGCCCTTGGGCCACAGGAACACGACCGGATGTTCGGCATCCGCCGCCGATACGAGTGTCGGTGCCATCAGCAGCGACGTCAAAATGATGCGTACGACGTTGGGGTAGACCATTCATCAAAATAGCCTAAAAATCGAATTGGTCGACGTTGGCCTTGGTGAAAACATAGGGGACGCCCAGCATCACCTCGCTGCCCTTGACCTCCATTTTTCCCAACCTCCCCGCCGTCAGGACGGTGGTCCCCGGACGAAGGGTGCCTTTGGCCGCCGCAAACGCAGCGTAGACGCTTAAATAGCCGAGGTCGTTCACATTCCACAGCACAATGGAATCGACGAACCCTTCGTGAATATATTTCTTGCACGTATTGGGCAACGACAGCCCCAATACCTTGACGTCAGTTCGCCCCGCTTGTTTCACGGCCTCGGCGGCCCCAGGAACCGCCGGGGACGTGATCCCTAGGATCAACCGTGTGTTCGGATACACCTTCAGGATGTTCTGGGCTTCAGCGAACGCCACGTCCTGTTTGTCATCGCTGGGACGAACCGCCACGATGGAAATCCCTGGATATTTGGCAACCAGCCGCGCCCTGATATGTGCAAGCCAAGCGTTC
>JAYUUT010000032.1:0-16263 GCA_043754455.1 Myxococcales bacterium | reverse complement strand
GGCAAAGCTTTACAGGAACGCGTCTCCTTATCAACGGGGAATTTTGCTACCTCAAGAGGTGCAGTATGCGTAGGCCTCCGGCACGATCGCGGCCAACCGCGCTATCAGCGCCAGCGGTTCCAGCGACACGGACGTGGTGCCATCGGACCAGGGTCGCTCGAACCTAAGGTGCACGTGCCCGCGGGAAGAAGGCGCAGCCGCTGATTCGCTATCGACGGGCGCAGGATGTATCGGCATAGGGATTCTCGGCCTTCCTTGTCCTCGGCCGCTATGCGCCGGGCCGCGTGCAGGTTGAACCCCATGTCTTTCTAGAAATCGCACGATACGCACAGCGGCACGGTGCACTACAGCCTCGATGTCGTCTTGTGCAGGTGGCGGCGCAGGTGTCACCTCGAAGTTGCGTCCCCTCCTGTTCCAGGAACGTCGCAGGCACTATGCGCACCCCCGTGCCCACGCACTATGATAGGCCGGTGTTCAGGCACATTCTGCTCACCGTGACCCTCCTTGCGGCTGCCCCCGGCGCCGCCAGCGCGGGGCCCATCGCCCAAGATTTTGCGACTTTGGGGTCGTGGCAGAGGGGCACACGCCTGGGATCCATGGTCCAAACGCCCGAGGGCTACTTATGGCTTGCGACCAACGCGGGACTTTTGCGCTTTGATGGTATCCGTTTCGTCGCCTTCACCAAGACGTCGACACCCGGCCTGCCCACCAACAATGTGCGCGCCCTGGTCGGGGGCGCTGATGGATCTTTGGTGGTCGGGTTTGATGACGGCGGCGGCATCGCACGGGTTGATGCGGCCACGGGCGCGCCCCACGTTGTCAACACCGGCCGCAGTCTGGCGGGTGAATCCGTCCGCGCGCTGCTGGTCACTGCGGACGGGCTGGTTTGGGTCGGCACCACGCGCGGGCTGTGGCGCTGGGACAAGGGCATTATGGAAAAAATCGCCGCGCCAGCATCAGCAGCCTGGCCGGGTGCGATCACAGGGATTGTTGAACGCGGCGTCGGGGCGAAACGATCGGGCAGCGTGTTTGTCGGCACGGCGGGGGGGCTGCTGTCAGTGACACCCGGGGCAAGTCCCGTTGTCATTCCTGGCCTGGGCCCGGTGTCCGCGCTGCTGTCCGACGGCCGCGGTGGGGCCTTCGTGGCGGATGCTGGGGGGCTGTGGTCGCTGGACGCGCCAGGGCCCCCGCGACCAATGCCAGCGCCACCCGTGGACCTGGGTCCCGTTCGTTCATTGGCCCGATCGCCCCAGGGCGCGTTGCTGGTCGGGTTTGCGCGGGGTCTAGGGCGCTTCCGAAATGGGGATTGGGAAATGCTGCCAGGTGGCGGGCCCATCGATCACCTGATGCCCGATCGCGAAGGCGGCTTGTGGACGGGACACAACAACGGATCGTTTCGTCGCTTGGGACCCGCGCGGGTACGGACGGTGGGCCCCGTTGATCGTGCCAATGACAACAACGCCCCGGCGATGGGTTTGGCTGCGTTTACAGACGGTCGTGTCTTCGCTGCCTTTCCCCGCCGGGTGATCCGCATCGGGGGGAGCATCGGGGGGAGCATCGGGCGCGCGGGCGGCGATTCGCGTGTCTGGATCAATGAGGCGTCGCCGCCACACGTGGGTCTGCGCGCCTTGGCCGCGGGTGGGGACGGCACCTTGTGGTTGGGGGCCACAGACGGCGGCCTTCTGCGGTTAGCAAAAGACGGCACGGCCATCGAACCCGTGCCTTATCCCCTGTCGGCTGGGCAGGCGATTCAAATTCTGTTCGAGGATCGGCACGGATCCCTGTACATCGGCCATCGCAATGGAACCTTGGCCGTCCGGGATACGCACGGATTTACACCCATCGTGCTGCCAACGAAACCTTGTGCGACGCCTGTTAATGGCGGCCCGGGCCCCGAATGTGCGGCCACCATCAGCGCCTTTGCCAACGATCCCAGCGGCGGCGTGTGGATGGGAACGCGCGGTTCAGGTCTGTTTCACATCAACGGCCAGACCGTGCGGCGGCTGGGACGAAACGAAGGCGTTCCATTTGATCGGATCGACACCCTGTTGATGGACGCCGATGGATCCTTGTGGATGGGCGGCGACGACAAGGGGCTGGCACGACGACGACCTGATCCGGGCGACAGGGGACAACAAGGCCCGCAAAACGACATTTTCGAACGCATCGCCGACGACGCCGGGATGCCATCGCAAAATGTATTGGCGCTGGTGGATGACCTTGCAGGCAATCTGTGGATGGGATCCGATCTGGGGTTATTTCGCGTGCGCCGACAGGTCATGGAATTCGTAGCGGAAAAACGACAAACCAAAATTGAAGGAACCTTGTTCGACAATCGCGACGGCGTGCCCCCCCTGCGTGCCGCGCGGGCGCTGCCGCTTGCGGCTGTGCGCGCGACGGATGGAACCGTGTGGTTCACAACATCGCGCGGGGCCGTGGGCATCACGCCGCCCGGAACATGGGGCGCCGTGCCACCTTTACGCGCCCTGGTTGAAAATGTTCAGCTAGATGGACGTCCCTTATTGCCCCGGAAAAATCGCGGCCTTGAACTGCCATCAGGCGCAGGTGCCGTCGAATTCACGTACACCGCGCCCACCTTCATTGCGCCCCATGCCCTGCGGTTCCAACATCGACTGGATGGATTTGACAATGACTGGGTCGACGCCGGGGATCGCCGCGTGGCCCTGTACGCACGCCTGCCCGCAGGGGTTTACGCCTTCCGTATCCGCGCCCGCCGCAGCGATGGCGACGGCGAGCCCGCCGAGACCACCATCGCGTTGCGGGTGACCAGCGTCTACGAACGCTGGCCCTTCTGGCTGTCCATGGGCATCGGCATCACCGCCTTCGGGTTCATTGGCCACCGCGTCCGCGTGCGCATGGAACGCATGACAATAGGCGGGGATTTGTGTCCTGTGTGCGTAGGTTCCAGATGGTTTGGCGGGCCTCGACCCGACATTTTTGCACCATGGCCTTGGTTTCGCCCAGGATGTCGCGCGCGCGGCCTTCGGGGATCTGCTGCGACAATCGTTCCAGTTGGTAGCCGATGCCTGACAGATATTGTGCCAATGAATCGTGCAGGTCGCGGGCGATGCGGTTGCGTTCATCCAGCACGACGCGAAACCGACTAGTGATTCTGGGCGAACTTGTTCCCCAACTGCGCCTGTCGGGCAGCGCGGATGTGACCTTGCAAATGACCGGCAATGAACGCCCCCTGCCCGACCCCATTGCGGCCGAAATTGTTCGCGTTGTTCAGGAGGCCACGGCCAATGCCCTGGTTCACGCGCGCGCCAAACAGGTGGTGGTGTCGTTGGTCTTCGCCCCGAACCAAATCACCGTACGGGTCGAAGACGACGGGGTGGGGTTCGACCCGGAACAGGCTTTGGGCGGGGACACCCAACATTTCGGCCTTGTGGGTCTGCGGGAACGCGCCCAACATTTGCGGGGCACGCTTCGCCTGGACAGCACCCCCGGACAGGGCGCTAGCATCGAGGTCACCATTCCCACATGACCCTGCCCATTCGCGTGTTGATTGCCGACGATCACTTCGTGGCCCGATTCGGGCTGCGGGGGCTTGTCTCTGATCAGCCCGACATGGAAGTTGTAGGGGAAGCCAAAACCGGCGCTGAAGCCGTCACACTTTACCGTCAGATCCGTCCCGATGTCGTGCTGATGGACATACGCATGCCCGATCTGGATGGCATTCAGGCAACGCTGGCAATTTCCCGTGATGACGCCGGGGCACGCATCCTTATCGTATCTAGTTACGACACAGAAGCCGACGTCCAGAAGGTCCACGCCGCAGGGGCTGCCGGTTACGTCATGAAGGAAGCCGAGCCGGACGAATTGCTACAGGCCATTCGCACGGTGGCAGGCGGAGGTCGTCATGTCCCCCCGGCGATAGCCGCACGGCTGGCCGTAGGGGCCACACAAATCCAGCCCAGCCCCCGGGATTTAGAAATCGTGCAGTTAATTGGCGATGGCCTTTCGAACAAACAGATCGCTGAAAAACTGGATCTGACCGCGGGCACCGTGCGGATTTATGTATCGCAAATCTTGGGACGACTGGGGGCCGCCAACCGGGCTGAAGCTGTCACGATTGCCTTACGCCGTGGTCTTATCCCGCCTACGCAGAAAAAATCATGAACATCGATGGGATTCCCCACCGCAGCATCCGGGACATAGACGACGGACGGGCGATTCAGATCATCGATCAGACCCGCCTGCCCTGGGAATGTGTGCAGGTTCGGGTGGATTCGTATCAGGGGGCCGCGCGTGCCATAGCCGACATGCGGGTGCGCGGGGCACCCCTGATTGGCGTCACCGCTGCCTGGGGTATGGCCCTGGCGATGGGCTCCGATCCGTCAGACGGACAGTTGGGTCGCGCCTATGACCTTCTTCTGGCAACCCGTCCGACTGCGGTCAATCTGCGCTGGGCGCTGGATCGGGTGGTCGAATCCATCCGTCCACTTTTGATTCACGAACGGGCACAAGCCGCCATCACCCTGGCCACCCAGATGGCCGACCAGGACGTCGCCACGAACAGCGCCATCGGTGATTACGGTCTGGCCCTGTTATGCAGCAAGTGGGGACAAAAAAGCCGAATCAACATTCTGACCCATTGCAACGCCGGGTGGTTGGCCACGGTCGATTGGGGAACCGCGCTGGCCCCCATATATAAGGCTCACGACGCGGGGATCGCCGTACATGTCTTCGTTGACGAAACCCGCCCGCGCAATCAGGGCGCGTCGCTGACCGCCTGGGAACTACGCGCCCACGGCGTCCCACACACCGTCATCGCCGACAATGCGGGCGGGCACTTGATGCAACAGGGCCTGATCGATCTGTGTCTGGTTGGCTGCGATCGCGCCACCCCAAACGGCGATATCTGCAACAAGATCGGCACCTACCTAAAGGCCTTGGCGGCCCACGACAACCACGTCCCGTTTTACGCCGCCTTACCTACGTCCACCTTCGATCCGGCGGCCAGCACCGCCGAACAGATCCCCATCGAACACAGGTCAGACGACGAAATCCGTTTCGTTTCAGGCGTCGACGATCAATATCGCCCCATTCGCGCCCGCATCCTTGCCGACACAACCCCCGTCGCCAATCCCGGTTTCGACATCACCCCCGCCCGCCTGATAACCGGCATCATCACGGAAAACGGGATCGTGTGATCCCCAGCGCAAGGGGGCAGCCGACGCTTTTGGCCGCCTGTCCCCCGTTTGGTCATAAGTGGCGCTACGGGCAACGCCCGTTTCCGCCGCACGCGCCGGCCTTGCAGATGCGTCCAGGACAGCACAGCTGCCCTGTGCCGCCGCAGGTCTCGCAAGTTGATTGCCCATTGCAGACATAAGGAGCGCCACAGAAGTCTGCGTCCGCCCCCGGACAACACTGCTGGCCTAAGCCACCGCAGGCACTGCACTGCCCGTTGGCGCAGTCGGTGAACGTGGACGTGCACCCCAGACCGTTGCTGCAACAGGCTTCGCCGGGTTTACCACAGGCGCCGGCTGCACAACCGCCGCCGGTACATGAGGTCCCGTTGGAACAAAGGCCCCCTGCGCCTATGCACACAGGGGTGTTGGCAGCGCGGCGGTCGCAACAACCGCCCGCGCCACAGGTATTGCCTTCGCAGCAAGGTTGGCCGGGACCACCACAGACCTGACATTTTTGGGTGCTCTGATTGCAGGCCAACCCCGATGCGGTACAGAACCTCGCGGCATCAGCACCGCCTGGGCAGCAATCTTGTCCCGCGCCACCGCAGGCGCGCGTTGTCTGCTGGGGCACGCAGCTTGCCGATCCACCTCCACCCAGTTGGGCGCAGGTTCCTAGGTTCCCGCCGCAGGTTGCGCCGGTCGCCACACACGAGCCGCCGACACAGCAGCCGCTGGCACCACAGCTGTTGTTTTGACAGCAAGGCTGGCCGGTTCCACCACAAGAGCTGACCGTGCCCGCCGCGCACACCGATCCTGTCGTGGCGCTGTTAGACCCCGAGGCGAGACACATGCCCGCCTCACAACAACCACCGCCACCGCAGGTATTGCCAGGGCAACAGGCCTGGCCTGGGCTACCGCAGGTTAGGCATGCGCCCGCGCTGCAAGCGCCGCCGCCACGGCAAGATCCGCCACTGGCCACACAGAGATTGGCCGCTATATCGCAGCATCCGCTGCCCCCACAGGTGTTACCGTTGCAGCACGGATCGCCCGGGTTACCACAGGCGAGGCAGAGGCCCCCACCGCAAGACAGCGACGACGTTGAACATGCGTTGCCTAGGCAACAGATTTCGCCAGGACCACCGCAGGTTTGACAAACGTTGGTCGCGCCACAGGCCAAATTGGTGCCCCCGCAGGTGCGTCGGGCACAACACGGCTGGCCCGGACCACCGCAGGTTATGCACTGTCCACCGGAACAAGTAGCGCCCGCAGCGGTGCAGCCACCGTTCGCGCAGCAGGATTGTCCAACGGCCCCACAGGTCCCGCAGCTTCCGGCCCCGCATATGCCTCCGACCGTGGGACAGGTGCCGCCGGCCGAGGTGCAAGAGTTGTTGACGCAGCAGCCGCCGCCAGAGCAGGTTGAGTTTGCGCAACAGGGCTGGCCGCCCCCACCGCACAAAGCACATACGCCGCTGCCGCCGCCGACACACACTGATCCTGCGCCGCAGCCTTGGCCCGCACAGCAAGTTTGGCCAGGACCACCGCAAGCGCGGCAAACCTGCGCGACGCAGGTTCCGGCAGAACACGCGTTGCTGGCACAGCAGGGTTCGTTCAAACCACCGCAGGACGCGCCCATGCCCATATCCCCCGGGGTCACATCGGTCGTGCTCACGTCCACAGCCGGGGCCCTATCGATGGCAACAGGGGCATCAGACGTGAGGACCGCAGGCGCATCGGGCGCCGCGGCCGTCGTGTCCGAGATCATTGTGTCGCTAATTTTTTGCGCATCGCTTAGCAGCAGCGGACTGTTCATATCCGCTACGACTATGGGGCCGCCCCCGCCAGTGTCGGTGGCTGTGCCCGGCCCGGCCGCATCGGCCAGAGCTGAGGACATGCCGCCCATGCCCGCCTCACGTCCAGATCCGGTCGCCCCATCAGGGCCGCCCCTTCCTCCGCTCCCACCCTGTCCTGGAATTCCCGGGTCTACCCCCCCACCACCACCGCCTTCGCCCCCGCCGTCATCATTCGAAGCGAGTGTTTTTTTTGCCGAACCTCCGCCTCCGCAGGCACCTAGAAAGATGGCGAGACCTAAGGCTAACGCGCGTTTCATATTCTATCTCCTTCAGGCATAGGGAAGTCTTCGATCCCGTTGCGGTCAAGGACCAATGAAAAGGTCCTCCTCAGGTCATCGGCTAAAGCACAGAAAACTTTAGTTTTTGTTTTCGGCCTCAAATTGCCTCCCCCCCAACATGAACCGGTACCGCATCCAGACCATGTGGAACCCCGCAAAGATCGCAAGGATCGCCCAACCCATCGGCGGCCCTCCTTCCAGTTGACCCCACAGCAGTCCTAAGGTCGCCGTTCCCGACCAGATTGCCTTTAGTCCAATCATCGATCGAAACGCCGATAGATCATCGTTTCGGCCCCGAAAGGACCGCGGCATTCCGGCATCCCCGCTCCGGGGTTGATTTTTTCGGACTTCAGCGCGCGACCAGGCGTTCTGGGTATCTGTTATGCTGATATCCATGACACCGCGCATGATCGTCGAGGCCTTCGACCAGTGCCTCGCTGGACGTGGATTGCGTTTGGTGGCGGTGGTGATCGGCGGCACCGCGCTCAACCTCCTGGGGATCGTGTCGCGGCCAACCAAGGACTGCGACGTGCTGTCCTTGCAGGAAAGGCTTGGCCATGTCGTTTAGCCGGGACAGCGATCCGCTGCCTTTACCCGACCGCGATGCGCTGACGGCGGCCATGGTGGGAATCGGGATGGCGTTCCCGGCAGCCGCGCAACGCGATCCGAACGTTGAAAACACGCTGGTTTTTGCATCACGTCTGGCTATGGAGGACCAGGATCTGCGCGTGCTCGATGTGCTTACCACCTGGTTCGGCGTCCATGCGGCCTTCGTCAACGCCGACCGCCTCACGAGGTTGGTTGCCGCATTGGGATCGCCGCGGGTTCAGGCATTGTGGGGGGCGCTTGCGTGTTGGCAGCAAAAGGACCGGCGGTTTGCCCGACTCGCAACGTCCTACAAGGGACACAGGATCGATGTTCTTGCCACGGGCAGCGCTTTCCAGATTAAGCGCCACGGCGAAGATCCACGTTTTGTCGGTGGTCCCCTGCGGGTGCCAGGGAACCTTTTGCGTGGCCGGGCCGCCGACGTGCTGACCCCGTCGCAACTGGCACGGCACCACAGGGCTTACCGCGCGCGGGTGATGATGGGCCCGGTCTACCGGGCAGATATGTGGGCCGCGCTTGAGATGCGGCCGTCCGTCACGCCCACCGAACTGGCCCGACAGACCTACGGCTCTTTCGCAACCGCCTGGCACGTGAAACGCGACTTCGACCTTGTGGGCCGCCAACCTTAGCCTGAACCCCCCAATATGAACCGGTACCGCATCCAGACCATGTGGAACCCCGCAAAGATCGCAAGGATCGCCCACCCCACCTTCGGCCCTCCTTCCAATTGACCCCACAGCAGTCCCAAGGTTGCCGTGCCCGACCAGATCGTTTTCAGTCCGATCATCGATCGAAACGCCGATAGATCATCGTTTCGGCCCCGCAACGACTGAATCCCGATCGCGAACAAGGCAGCGGCAACCAGCCGCGTGGCCACCGGATCCACGTCCACCCACCCCAGCAGCCGCAGCGTCGCCACGGGTGCCAGGAATAACGGCACGGCAAACGTCAGGTCCGCGACGAAGTGAATGACAAACCAAATACGCAGTGAACGGGGAACAGCAGGGTCCAAGTCAGCGATAATATAGAAGAAACTGCCGATTCCCCAGGCAAAATCGGTTCACCCCCCCCCACCCCTGCGGTTGCAAATCGGGTCGTGCTAGTGTCCCGGCCCCATGTTCGAGACACTGTCCCAAGGATTCCGGTCAGCGAAGCAAAAATTTCAAGGCCTGGCCGAGCTTGATGAAGCGACGGTCGACGAGGCGCTCAAGGATGTGCGCACCGCCTTGTTAGAAGCCGACGTCGGCTTCGAGGTGGTGCAGTCGTTCTGCAAGCAGGTCAAAGAGAAGGCCGTTGGCGTCATCGTCAAGGTGCGCGCATCAACCAAGGAAAAAGTTCGGCGGGTCACAGCCGAAGACCATTTCGTCAAATTGTGCCACGACGAACTGATAGGCCTCATGGGCCCGGTCGACACATCGCTGCGGTTCGCCAAACGGGGGCCGACACCTATCATGGTTGTCGGTCTGCAAGGATCAGGCAAGACGACCACGGTCGGCAAGCTGGCGCTGCATCTGAAAAACCGCCACAAGCGGCCGTTGTTGGTGGCCGCCGACGTGTACCGACCGGCCGCCATTGATCAGTTGCAGATCATCGGTCGCAGTTTGGACATTCCTGTCTTCAGCGAACCGGGATCAAGCCCCCCTGAGATCTGCGAAAAAGCCCTGCAATACGCGCAAACCCGCGGCCACGACGTGGTCATCTTCGACACCGCAGGTCGGTTGGCGATTGATGAACCACTGATGAACGAACTTCTTGAGATCAAACGGCGCACGAATCCCGCCGATATCTTGTTCGTCATCGACGCCATGATCGGTCAGGACGCGGTCGCAACGGCCAAGGCGTTCAACGATCTGCTGGATTACGACGGCGTGATCCTGACGAAACTGGACGGAGACGCCCGTGGCGGTGCGGCGTTGTCAGTCAAGGCTGTGACGGGCAAGCCCATCAAATTCGTCGGCATGGGGGAATCGTCCGAACGGCTGGAAGAATTCCGACCCGACGGCATGGCCAGCCGTATTTTGGGCCGGGGCGACGTTGTCGGCCTTATTCAGCAGTTCGAAGAAGTGGTGGACGAACAGAAGGCCGAACAAGACGCGATGCGGATGCTGCGCGGGAAGTTCGACATGAACGATTTCCTCGAACAGATCAGCCTGATTCAGAAGATGGGGCCGCTGAAGGATATGGTGGACAAGATCCCCGGCATCGCCGATTCCGGGATCGTGGTCGATGAGGGCGAGCTAACGAAAACCAAGGCCATTATTTCTTCCATGACCCAGGATGAACGACGGTTCCCTGAACGGTTCGTGGTGACCAGTTGGGAAGAAATTATGGAGGGCGGGCGCCGCAAGAAGAAGCGAAGCGCGTTTTACGAGGCGTCGCGCATTCGGCGGGTGGCCCGCGGCTGCGGCCGACGCGAACCCGAAGTGGCCGACGTTCTGAACCGGTTCGCGATGATGCGCCAGATGATGATGCAACTGGGGCAATCGACCGGTCTGATGGGCAAGATCCCGGGCATGAAACAGATGGCCCAAATGAAACAGTTCATGGGCATGGACATGGACAAATTGGCCGGGATGATGCAGATCCCGTCGCCCGAACGGGGCGGATTTCAGGCCCCCAAACGCAGTGTCGATCGGGGCAAGGAAAAACGGAAACGCAAGGACGCGCGCAAGGCCCGCAAGGCCGGCCGCAAAAGATAGGTCTGCGGGCGCCAAAACCACGGTCGGCATAGCAATTTGCAGCTTTCGCGGTGATCCCAAGGGGCTGGGCGGTCGGGGGTGCTAATCTCGGCATCTTATGGCTACCAATCCCGCTTCCGGACTTGATCTGGTTTATCTGACACCGCGGGCACTGCCGAAGGCTGCCAAGCTACGGGGGCGGGTGGTGGTTCTGGATATAGCCTTTGCGGCCGAGGGTGGCGGGACATCATTCGCAGGGGTGACGCTGCCGTTCATCACGGCCCTAGGGGCCCGCCTGGCCGCGTGGGTGGATCACCACGATCACGAACGTCACGTGGATTACGCCAAAGATCCGCGGTTCGTCCTTTGCACCAAGGCCGAACACGGCGCCTGTCCTGAAATGGTGACGCCCGAGGTGGTGAAACGAACCGGCCCGATCGACACGATCGCCATGCACCTAGATCTGGACGGAATCTATTCGGGGGCCAAATGGATCTTGGGCGGCATCGAACCGTACGAAGGCGCTGACGCCGACGCGCGGGCCGTGGACACCCGTATCGGGACGCCGGGGCATATCGGCATGCGCATCGATCGCGCCTTGCGTGCCCATTTTCGCGATCAGAATTTGAAACACCGGGTGATCCAATACCTGCTCGCCCGCACAAAGGCCCCGTCCCTATGGGAAGACATCGAATCGGCCGCCCGCGAGATCGATCCCCTGTTGGATGAGGCCAAACGACTGGCCGATACCTTCACAGTGACAAACGGCATCGCGTTTCTGCGGGTGCAGGGGGCCAAGGCCTACGACAAAACAGAACTGTTGTTGCTGGGACAACAGCGCGCCCCCATCGCCCTGGTTCAGGATTCTGGATCCCTGGCCATCGCGGCGGATTTCGAATCCGGGTTTGATTTTGTCAGCCTGTTCAACATGGGCGGCGGCATGCCGACCCGGATATCAATCGCCGAATCCCGGTTGGACGAAGCCATGGGAAAACTCAGCCGGCTTATCCAGCCAGCGCCTATCAAGTAGGATTGTGGCCAATGGCCATTTCTCGTCGCACCCCACCCCGGCGGCATTTCCTAGCGTTGGCGGACAAATTGCTGGGCGTGACCGACGGCAAGGGATCCCGATCCCTGCCCGGCGCGCTGCCTTCGGGCGCTGAAATCGCGGCGCTGGCGGATGATTTTTTGGGCGCCTGTTTCCCCGAGGCCAGCCGGGGCGGTGCCGCCACGCCGGACGTGTTGCGCGAACGATTGGCGGGCACGCTTGCCAGTTTGGAACGACGAACTGAGGCCACCGTGTACCTGGGCCTGCATAGGCGCTGCGGTCCCGTCGGTCCGGGGGACCACGACGACGCCTGCCGCGACAAGGCCCGCGCGATTACGAAAAAAGTCCTATCCAGTCTGCCAAAAATTCGGGCCTTGTTGTTGCAAGATGTGGCCGCCGCGCTGGAAGGCGATCCTGCGGCGACCGGCGCCGACGAAGTCATTGCCTGTTATCCGGGACTGTACGCCATCGCCGCGTATCGGGTCGCACACCGGCTGCTGGTCGAAGGTGCGGCCATCGTGCCGCGCATGCTGACCGAATACGCCAAGTCGCGCACCGGCATCGACATTCATCCGGGGGCACGCATTGGGCCGTCGTTTTTTATCGATCACGGAACCGGGATCGTGGTCGGGGAAACCACCCAGATTGGGCGTGGCGTGCGCATCTATCAGGGCGTCACATTGGGCGCGCTGTCGATCAAACGGCAGGACGGGGCGCCGCCCGTGAAAAAACGAAGCCGATCTGAACCCTGCGGCAAACGGCACCCCACCATCGAAGACGAAGTCATCATCTACGCCAATGCCACGATCTTGGGCGGCGAGACCACCATCGGGCGGGGCGCGGTCATAGGTGGCAACGCGTTCATCACGTATTCGGTACCGCCCGGAACCCGGGTGGGCGTGGGCCGATGAGCAAGCCTGAACCCAAGGGTGCACGTCACACGATCGAAGCCTGGCAGGCGCAGCCCGAACACCTGCGTACCGAACTGGTGGCAGGTGAATTCGTCCAAAAAGCCCAGCCTGATTTCAAACACGCGACCGCCCAATTTGGACTGGCAGAACAGCTTCGTCCTGAATTTCACCGCCGCGGGGGAGGCAACCACCCCGGCGGTTGGTGGATAGGTGGTGAGATCGACATCCAGTTGGGCGACAACGCTTTTCGTCCCGATCTATGTGGATGGCGACGCGATCGCGTCCCGGTTATGCCTGCCGGACGCCCCATCGCCGTCCGGCCTGACTGGATCTGCGAGACGCTTTCACAGTCAAATGCGTCGAACGACACGATCATAAAAATGTGGCACTACCACGAATCGGGAATCCCCCACTACTGGATCCTAGATCCTGACACCAAATCGTTGGCTGTTTATCGAGACACGGCAGAAGGTTATGTCAACGTCCTGGTTGCCCACGCGGGACAAATCGTCCGAGCAGAGCCGTTCGTTGCGATCGAGATCCGCGTGGGCCTGATGTTCGACGAAGACCGAGACGACTAGAACACTGTCCGCGCCTTTCGCAGATTCCTGACGATGTCACGCTGACCATCGGCGTGGTAACTGGATCGAACCAGGGGGCCAGATTCCACGTGGGGAAAACCCAGGGCCAGGGCCTCGGATTTCAACATTACGAATTCGTCGGGATGCAGATAACGGGCAATGGCCAGGTGCTGCCGCGAGGGGCGCAAATATTGTCCCATGGTCAGGATGTCCACGCCCACGTCGCGCACTTCCCGTAGGACCTGGCGTATTTCGTCCAAGGTTTCCCCGAGGCCCAACATCAGGCCGGTTTTGGTGATGGCCCCGCGGGATTTGGCGTGGGTCAAAATGGCGTAGCTTCGGGCGTAGCTGGCCTGAACCCGGACCTGACGCGACAGACGCGGAACAGTTTCCAAATTGTGCGCAAACACGTCCGGCCCGGCCGCCAGCACGGTATCGACCGCCCCCGTGTCGCCCTTGAAATCACCCGCCAGGATTTCCAGCACCATGTCAGGGCAACTGGCCTTCACCGCGTTGATGGTGGCCGCCCAGTGGGCCGCGCCGCCGTCCTTCAAATCATCGCGATCGACACAGGTGATGACGGTGTGGCGCAGGCCCAGTTCAGCCAACATCGTGGCGACGCGGCGGGGTTCATCGGGATCGGGCGGCAGCGGTCGTCCCGTGGGCACGTCACAAAATTGGCAAGACCGCGTGCAGATACCGCCCAGGATCATGATGGTCAGCGATTTTCGATTCCAACATTCACCAATGTTGGGACAGGACGCCGACTGACAAACGGTGTGCAGGCCCAATTCATCGACCCGTTGTTTCAGATCGAAGAACGCCGGGCCCGTCGGCATCTTCATGCGGATCCAAGCCGGATGGCGGGGCCCATCGGGTGCGGGTGCAGGTGCGGGTTCGGGTTCCACGGGGGAATCGCCCAGGACGCGCAGACGACGCGATCGGGTGTCAACGGGGGGGCTCACGGGGACAATCTTGCGCATTTTTCGGCTTTGCGCCAAGCCTAAGAAATCTCTCAGACAACCCACAGGATCGGGGCCGGACGGGGGTAGTAGGTTGGTCACTACACATGTTTGTTCGGGTGACGGCAATGTTTTGTTTAGGCACTGGGTTGGCACCGGCCTTGGCGCACGCAAAGGGCGATGACGCCGCGATCCCGGTCACCTTCGCCGAGGCCCTAGGGCTGGCTGATACCCACCCGCGTGTGCAGGCGGCCACCCAGGCGCACATCGACAAACAGGGGTGGAATGATCGGATGGGCGGTCTAGCCGCCAACCCCATGATTTCGGTAAGTCCAGGGGCGCGGCTGCTGCCGGGAACAGCGCGCGGGCTGGAATGGAGGCTGGCCGTCGATCAACCGATTCCGCTGGGCCTGGCGGGGGCGCGGCAGCACAGCGCCCAGGCTGAACGTCGCACCTTGGGGGCGCGGGTCGACCTGGCACGCTTGGACGCCCGATTGGAGGCGGCCCACGCCTGGATCGAGTTATGGACGTCAGAGCGCATTTTCGAAGAAGCCAACCGAGAAGTTGTTGTCGCACAAGACGTGGTGCGTGTGATCGACCGGGCCGTGAAAGCGACCGAGCGGACGCGGGCCGACCTGGTTGACGCTCAGGGATTTTTGGCGGAAGCGCGGCGCGATGCGATTCACAGCGAAGGCATGGTGACCGAAGCGTCGCTGGCGCTGTCGCGCGAACGGGGTGGGCCTTTTGATCGTGCGATCAAAACCCAAGGGGCCTTGCCAACCCCGCCCCTTCCCGACGACGCCATGAAGAAGAAGTGGCTTGGCAGCAGTGACAACTATCCCCAGGTGGTTTTGCGAACGTTGGAACGTGAGGCCGAACGGGCCCGGTTCATAGAAGATCGCGCCCTTCGCGGCACCGTGATGCGGGTGGGCGTCGAGGCCGAACGCGATCTTCCGGGTGGGTTGGTGTTGCTTGGGACTTTGGGCGTGTCGCTGCCTTTGTTCGAACGCGGCGCCCGCGAACAGGGAACCCGCGCTGCCGAAGTGGCGACGCTGTCAGGTGAACGCGATCGCGACAAACGCGAGGGCACGTTTGCCCTGGCCGTGACCCTGCATGAAATTGAACATAAAACCGAAGAATTGGCCCAACTGGAAAAAGAAGTCCTGCCCCTGGCCGAAGAGGCGGCGAAATTGCGACAAATCCTGCTAGCAGCCGGCGAAGGGACTGTCGTTGAGACATTATTTGCACGACGGGCTGTGATTGCAGCCCTGCGGAAGGTGCATCGAACCCGCGGCGATCTGGCCTGGGCGTCGGTGAAAACCTGGTTGTTTGGACGCACGATAGAAGCGGGTGGGTCACGATGATCGCAAGGCTGATGATTTTGTCTGTGGTGGGGCTTGCCGCCTGCGACAAATCCGTGGCCCCGAATCCGATCGCGGCTGGCGCAGGCCCTGCTCCGCAGCTTTGGGTGCCGGTGCGGGTGCCAGACACGACGCCCACAATTGAATCGCCGGCCGAGGTCGTCCCCGCCGCCGGGGGGCAAGGCGCCGTGACACCCGCGCTGCGCGCTCTGGTGATCGAAGTGCTGGTTCAGCCCGGGGCGCGGGTGGCGGCGGGCGCGGCGTTGTTCTTGGTCCGTATGCCCGAGGCAGCCACTGCCGCAAGCCAGGCCGTGGCCGCAGCGGCCCGCCTGTTGGCCTATGAAGATCGCGCCCGCCAATTAGAGGCCCTGAAGGCCCAAGGGTTAGCCCGGGCACCCGAACTGAGTGAAGTACGGGTTCAGGTGGCCGAAGCGCGAGGCCAGCAGCAGGTCGCCTTGACGGTGTTGCGTGGGGCCGGGCTCGCGTCGTTGTCGCCCGATGTCGTGGCCCAGCGCGGGGGACAGGTTCAATTGCACGCGCCTGTGGCTGGAGTCGTCACCGATGTGTCAGCCATCGTGGGGCAGGTGCGCGATCCTGATGAGGGCCCGCTGGCACGGATTTCGGGCGCCGGGTCGCGACGAATTGAAGCGCGGCTTGTGGCGGCGTTGACCGAAGGCGCGACTTTTGCGTTCCTCCAACCGGGGATGGCGGCACGGCCTCTGCGCCTGGTCAGCGTCGCGGCGGCAGGGGAAGGTGGCGGCGCGCGGCGTGCATGGTTCGATCTAGAAACTGGCGATCCTTTGGCCGCGCGAACCCGGGGCCGCGTTCGTGC
>JAYUUT010000031.1:0-38727 GCA_043754455.1 Myxococcales bacterium | reverse complement strand
CGCGCTGCCCGTCAGCAGGTTCATGGTTCCGGGTGGTGTTCCCGCGTCATGGAAAATCTGCGCTAGCAACACGCCCGCCATAGGCGTGTCGGATGCAGGTTTTGCCACCACCGTGTTTCCCGCCAACAGGGCCGCAGCCATCGGCGATCCCAGCAGGGCATAGGGGAAATTCCACGGCGCCACGACCGCCCAGACCCCGTAGGGCCGCAGCACGCTGGTGTTGGCATCCGCTGGGGACAACGTCTCCATCGGGCGCACATAGCCCTGGTTGGCGTGTAACTGGGCCACGTAATAGTCGAACAGATCCGCGGTTTCTTCGATTTCGCCCAGGGCCTCTACGCGGTTTTTCCCCATCTCAAGGATGCACCACGTGGCCAGTTCCAGCTTCCGCTCGCGAATCAGGCCCGCCGCACGGGTCACGATTTGGGCGCGCGCCTGCCACGGGGTCTGCCGCCAGGCGGGAAACGCGGCCTTCGCAGCCTGTACGGCGTCGTTGACATCCGTGGCCGTCGCTGCCCCCGCCTGGGCCACCAGCATGCGGGTGTCGGCGGGATTGTGGCTGGGGCTGGTGTTTGGCAACCGGCGTTCCCTGCCACCAACGAATACGGGCTGTTCCCGCCCCAATTTGCGGGCGACTTCGGCGGCGGCGCTGTCAAATGCCGTGTGCAATCCGTCGTTATCAGCCGACAGCGTGACGTACGTGACCTTAGGGGGGCTTACCATGTAACGGACCTCTCCCGTGATCGTATGCCTCTCGATACGGCCGGGCAAGAACTCACCCTAAGTTGTGTTCAGGGCGCCGGGGTCAGACGGGTTGGGGGAATGATCTGCTTGGGTTGCGAAGCGCTTGACCAACGGACGCGTGCCGCGGCGCCGCCGCTGGCCTCATAGTGCTCGACGCGAATTGTGTGGGCATTCCCTCCGGTCAACATCGTAGGGGTTCCCGCGGTCTCCCGCTCCCCGTGGTTGGACCAGTCATCCGTGACCTTGTTGCCGTCGATGAAGATCCGCATGCCGTCGTCACCCACCGTGTAGAACGTGTAGAGCTCCGAAAATTGCGGCGTCACGGTCCCCGTCCAGACAACCGCAAAATTGTCGTCTGAGGGCAGTGCAGGGTCAGGGCGCCCGTCGCTCCAGTTAAAATCTATCCAACGGTCGTTGCGTGTCAGCTTCAGGTCTCCCGCCATAAACGGATTCGCGGGAGGGTTGCCGCCGGACCAGGTGTAATACTGCCCCTTAAGGCCGCCGCATGGGGTTCCAACCAAAGCGCACTGCACCTCGGTGTGCCGCGCATCAACGAAATCCTTCATGACCGAGGTTTTCCAGGCCGCGGAGCACGCCACCCCCGCAGGGGCTGTCTGAGCCTCGGTTTCGTTGTATTCGGCCGCGGCCAAGTCCATCTGGGTCTTGACCGATGCAGGGGACAGCACGGTCATCGAAAGTTGGATGATTCGGGCTTTTAGCTCGGTTCGATATGCCTTGATGAAATTGTCCTTCAGCTCGTTGGTCATCCCCCCACGGTTTGTGGGATCTCCCTGTTCACCAACGTAGAACGACATTGAAGCGCGGCTGTCGCCGGCAAGGCCCAATTCCTCGTCTAAATCCCAGGGAATGATCAGCCATTTCCCATCGCCTTTTCTCCAAAGAAAATGGTTCTGAAAGTAGTCGTCCCATACCCCCGACCAGTTCCGGATGGCCAGATAATTCAGCACGGCCTGAACATCTACGTTGGCGGTGAAGAAGTCGCGCAGGGGCTGATAGCTGTTGCCAACATTGCTTGCGGCCCGTGCCGTGCTCATACCCTGGATGAAAGACTGCAAATCCGAGTGATCCTTCCAGTCGTTGGTTTGGCGGTTGAACGTGTATTTATAACGTTGTAGTTCGGTCCACGTTGCCCCCGTGCAACTGCGGGGCAACAAGCGCTTTTCATCTCCCCAACCAAACGGCCCTTCGTCACCGTCTAGACCTTCGGACTTAAATATTTCGCCATTAGGCTGTCCCGCCGTCACAAAGGGTTTGATGGTATCGGCATCGATGTGGTCGATGTCCATCATGTAGTGGTAGTAGGACCCGTTGACGTGCAGCCGCACGTACTTCCGATTCGAAACCGGCACCCCGGCCATGGTGTATAGACGCTGCCCCAGCCCTGCGTGAATGCCCGGACAGGACTGGTTCAATTTGTTTAGCACCAGGCTGCCCCGCCCCTGGAAGTCCTGGAACCGAGGGAAACTTACGTTCCAGCTCAGGGCCTTTAACGGCGCGGGCGTGTCCGGGTAGTTTGCGGGGCGAAGGTTGTTGGGGATGTCGAGCCCATTGCGACGGTTCCAGCGGCTGCCCTGATACCGCAGCCGAACGTCGTACACAACGCCTTGGTACACGAAAACGCCAAATTCCCGTGCATCCCAGGAATCCCTGATTGTGCAGCCGTCGTCGTTTACCCGGCTATTCGGTGTTGTGATATTGCCGCTGGCCCCAAAGATATTGGTTCCCATCGTGGTCCAGGCCGCCTTGGCAATGAACAATTGATACAAAACCGTGTTTGTGGTGACTACGGGGCTTACGAAATACGCATGCCACGGATTGGGATCTGACGGACGCGGTGAAATCACTTCTTCGCCCGCCCCGCGATCTCCAACAATCCGGTACCGAACAATCGAATTGTTCGCCTGGGCGGGCAGGGTGGCGTCGTAATTGGCGCCCGACGCAACCAATACGGTTTTTGTCCTGCTCTCGTTGGTGACGGCCAAGTCGTCGACGAACCATTCCACCTTGGGGTTGCTTAGGGCGCCAAGCGTGGAAAAAGTTGTCACAACCGCGACAGTATCAGCCGCGCGAATCAACGTGTCGCCCCCAACCCGGTTCGGGGCCGCTGACAGCCCCGTCACGATTCGGGGGGGTACGCCGCCCAGCGAATTCGCTACACCCGGTGTCATGCCGTCTAGGGGCGATGGGCCCCAGTTGCTAATCTCGTTGGTTGCGACATCAAAGGCGTAGCGTTCCAAGGATCGCCCTTTGAACTTGTGGGTGGCATATTGCGCATCGGACATGCCCAACCAGGCCCCGCCGGCCCCCAGGGCGTCAGCGCCGACAGGCCAGGGAAACCGATCGTCATAGGTCAATGTGTCGACGACCGCATTGGCCGCATTTCGAAGCTCGACCGTGCCCCCGCCGTTGCCCAGCTTCCCTAGGTAGTTCCCCACGATGTTGGTGATGCCAGCCCCATAGGTTGATGCAAATGCGGTCTTGTCCCGTGCGATGACCAGATAAGCACCTGGGGCAATGATGGTCGCTGCGGGGAAGGTGAAGGTGACCTCACCGGCCAGGGTCCAGTTTCCCAAATCGATAGGGAAATACGCCCGGTTATAGATCTCAATGTATTCGCGTGTCTCGGTCGGGTCGTTGTGGCGGTCGGGTGCCGGAAAATCGTCCACTGGATGATACATGATCTCGTTAAACACCACGGCGGGCGATGGTGGTGGCGCGTCGGGTGGCGCGAGGTCGGGGGCCACATCGGGGGTCACATCGGGGGCCATGAATGGAACGTCCGGACTGCTGTCGGAACCGACGTCCAACGTGGCATTGTCAGTAGGTGCATCCGTCAAGACCGCCACGGGCGCGTCAGCCGGTGCGTCTACGCCGCCTTCGCCCGCGGCGTCCAACACGACCGAAGCGATCGTGCCGTCCGAACCCAACGCGTCTGACCCCGGGGCACCAGGAACTCCGTTGGCGTCGGCCTGCGCTGGCGTATCACCAACCCCGCCCATCGTGGCGACATCAACGGGGTTCATCGGGCCGCCTTGGTCGGGTAGGACCTGGGGGACATCATCTGCAGCGTCGGCTCCTTTGGGGGCCATGTCCGCCGTGGCGCTAGCGGCGTCCAATCCTCCGCCCGCCCCTCCCGGCCCACCTGTATTGGCGTCGATGGCACTTGCACCTCCCGTGCCTCCGGTCGAACCCAACGTTCCCCCGCTGCCGTTCTTCCCCCCGGAACTCGCGCCGGATCCGTCTGCCGGCCCTCCCGCGTCGCCGCCCCGATCAACCCGGGCCTTGGGGCCGCCGCAGCCCGCCGCTGCCCCCAAAATCCACCCCGTGACTGCCAAGGTTCGCCAAATCGAAGATGTGGACATGTTATTTCGCTTAGATCGTACCATGAGCTGCTTTCGCATTCGTAACCGAATCGTCACAGAAACTGCATGTTTTGTGGGCCTTTCTGCGCAGCTAGCGTCAGTGACCCGACGTGTGGTGCGTTGTCTTCATCTTTCCGCTGGAAACCCTGGCCCGGTTCCTTCAATGTTCGACGCCACAACATGAGCAACGGCGGAATTCCTCGGAAATGGACCATCGCAGACTCGGCTGAAACCTTCGGGGTTCCTTACTGGAGCCAGGGGTATTTCGCCGTGAACGACCTGGGCAACGTCATCGCGCACCCCAACGGGCCGGAAGCCGGGGTTATCGATCTGAAGGAATTGGTGGACGAAGTTGCGCGCCGGGGCATTGGGCTGCCGCTGCTGATTCGGTTCTCGGACGTCCTGCGGGCGCGCGTCGTCGAACTTCACGAGGCCTTCCTGCGGGCCATCGTAGAATTTGGTTATAAGGGTGACTACCGCGGCGTTTACCCGATCAAGGTCAACCAACACCGGTACGTGGTCGAGGAAATCGTGCAATTCGGCCGCCCGTATCATTATGGCCTCGAAGCGGGGTCAAAACCCGAATTGCTGGCGGTCATGGCGTTGCTTGATGACGAAGAAGCCCTGGTCATCTGCAACGGCTACAAAGACGAGGAATATATTGAAACCGCGCTGATGGCGTCAAAGTTAGGGCGCAAGGTCATCATCGTCGTCGAGAAATTCACCGAACTGGCCCTTATTTCATCCACCGCTAAGAAAATCGGCGTGCGCCCGCGCATTGGCATCCGCGCCAAATTGGCGACCAAGGGGTCAGGCCGCTGGGAGGCTTCGGGCGGTGATCGATCCAAGTTTGGCCTGTCCACGCGGGAGGCCGTTGAGGCCATCCGTTATCTGCAAGACAACGACATGTTGTCGTGTTTCGAATTGCTGCATTTTCACCTGGGCAGCCAGATCAGCGCCATCCGCGCCGTGAAAAACGCTCTGCGAGAGGCGGGGCGGTTTTATGTGGAATGCGTGAAACTCGGCGCCCCGTTGAAGTATTTCGACGCGGGCGGTGGCCTGGGTGTTGACTACGACGGGTCCCAGACCAATTTCGCGTCGTCGATGAACTACACCCTTCAGGAATACGCGAACGACATCGTGTTTTCGTTGCAGGAAATCTGCGACGCCGCCCAGGTCCCGCCCCCCACCATCGTCACTGAATCGGGCCGCGCAGTGACCGCCCACCATTCGATGTTGGTCATGAACGTCTTGGGCGTTGGTGAGTTCGACGTGGGCAAGGCCCCTGAAAAACTTCCCGACAACAGCTCGCGCGTGGTTCGGAACCTGTTTGACACCTTCCGCGAGGTTTCGCTGAAAAACCTGCGTGAGTCCTACCATGATGCCCTGGAATACAGGGAAGAGGCACTCACTTTGTTTTCCCTTGGGAACCTGTCGCTGATTGAACGGGTGATCGCCGAGGACCTCTATTGGGCCATTTCGCAAAAAGTTCTGAAGCTCGTTCGCGAAATGCGAGACCTGCCTGAGGAATTCGAGGGCCTAGAACGGGCCTTATCCGATACCTATTTCTGTAATTTTTCCATGTTTCAGTCGCTGCCCGATATTTGGGCCATCGACCAGTTGTTCCCCATCATGCCTATACACAGGCTGGGCGAGGAGCCCACCCGCCGCGCGGTCTTGGCCGATATAACCTGCGATTCCGACGGTAAAATCGACCATTTCATTGATCGCCGGGACATCAAGAACGTTCTTGAACTGCATTCATTGGTCGAGGGCCAGGAATATTATCTTGGGGTGTTTCTTATCGGCGCCTACCAGGAAATCCTGGGCGACCTGCACAATCTGTTTGGCAATACGAACACCGTGCACGTTTCGCTGGCGCCCGGGGGTGGATACCAGATCGAACATGTTGTGGCGGGTGACACGGTGACCGACGTCTTGAAATACGTATCGTATTCGCGCGAGGATCTGGTTGCCCGGGTTCGGCGGTTTGCAGAGCTGGCCGTCCGATCCAACCGCATGAGTTTGGAAGAAACCCGTTCCCTGGTTCGCATGTACGAAGAAGGTCTGGCGGGATACACCTACCTGGAACGCGCCTAATGCGACGCAGAATCTTCGCGTTGTTGTCGCGGGCTAACTGTGCAAAATTGCCCGCCGTGAACTTCCGCATGCTCTTGGCAATCCTGGCCATTGGGCCCGCTGGGCTCCTTTCGTGTGGCGGGGACGATGATCGGCCAGCAACGTTTTCATATATCGCTCCAGCGATTCTTGGCCCCAACTGCGCGACCGCCAGTTGCCACAGCCCCAGCGCGGCTGTTGCCGGGCTCGACCTTTCCACTGTGGAATCCAGCTTCAAGGGGCTGCGCGGGCAAAAACTGGCAAAACTTGGCGACCCTATGGTGAAGGACGATCCCGGCCGCGACGGCGCGCGTCCGATGGTGTCCCCCTTCAACCCCGATCAGTCCCGGTTGGTGAACATGCTGCGGGCCCGGGGCGCCAAACGCATGCCGCCCAACCGGCCCCTGGCCGAAGCTGATATTGAAATCATTGAACGCTGGATTCTCGGCGGCGCGGAGAACAACTGATGCGCGCGTTGCATGGATTGCTGCTTGTAACGCTTTTTCTGGGAACCTTTGGGGCTTTGGGCTCCAGGACCGCTTCGGCCTACCCGCAATGGCAGTTCAGCTCGGGAACCTCCCGCTGTAGCCAGTGCCATTTTTCCCCAGCGGGCGGGGGGATTGTCACCGGGTACGCCCGGGACGCCGTGGGCGAGGAACTGTCTACCTGGACCGGCGACGGTGGGTTCTTGCATGGCAAGGTGAAACTGCCCAAGGCGTTGGCGCTACAATTTGATGGCCGGGCTGCGGCCTTGGGGCACGATGCGGGCAATGCCTCGGGTCCGACCCGTGCGGTTTTTCCGATGCAGGCCGATTTGGCGTTGCGGGTTTCCCTAGCCGATGGGTTCAGCTTCTTGGGTGTCGCGGGGTACCGCGGCCAGGCGCGCGCTTCGGATTCCCCCGTGGGGCCGGGCGCCGCCAAACCAATCCCCGGATCGGCCTTCGCGTCGCGTGAACACTATTTCATGTACCGCCCCGCTGCGACCGGTTGGTACGTCCGCGGGGGCCGCTTCTTTGCTCCTTACGGATTGCGGTTGGCCGAACACTACGCGTACGTGCGCACAGACACCGGGTTTGGCCAGCTTGAAGAAACCTACAACGTGTCTGGCGGGGTGGTGCAAAGCGAATGGGAGGTTCACGTCACGGCCTTTGCCCCCGATTTCCTTCGTAAGATGGGGGGCCGCGATAAAGGGCTCGCGGGTCTGTACGAACGGCGAATAGGCGAAGCCAGCGCGGTGGGGTTGTCGGCGCGTTTGTCACTGGGTGAGGGTGTCAATCGCGCAGGCGGCGGGGTTTTCTGGAAGACGTTCTTTGAAAAGGCGAAGTCCCAGATTCAGGCAGAAGCGAACGTCTTTAACAGCACCTATGTCGGAAAACATACGGACAAAAGTTTCAGTGGTTACCTAGGCGTCACGGTTTTCCCAGTTCGCGGCCTCTGGGTCACGCCCTTCGCCGAGCGTAGCCAGACCGACCTTTCCGTGAAGGGCACAGCGACCAATGCCGGTGGGCTTCAAATGTCCTGGTTTCCGTATCCGCACTTCGAAATCGTCTGGCTTGGCCGTGCCCAAATGCCGACGGGGCAGGGCACCACCAAGACCGGCATGTTGTTTGTCCACTACTACCTGTGAGCGCGACCATGAGAAATACCAACATTCGCGCTGCCATCATCCTTTCCTTCTTGGGCCTCGGGGCCTGTTCCCCGAAGGATCCCCCGGCTAAACCGACCTGGTTCGACGATGTGCAGCCGATCTTCCTGGGCAACTGTGCGCATTGCCACGGGGCGCCTAGCGGCGTCGACAAGGATGGAAAAATCGTTATGCCTGCCGGCGCGGGATCGCGTTATGACGTTTGCGATAAGGATGCGTTCACGCAGGCCATCGGGGACGCTGAGGTTAAATTCGGCATCAGCGCCAGCCTTGGCGGGAAGGGTCTCTGGCTCAACTTGGTCGACACCAAAGATGCCGACGGCATGAAGGTTCCAAAACAAAACCAGATGCCGCCCCCGCCCGCCCTGCGCCTGACGGACTACGACATCCAGGTGCTTAAGAATTGGAAAGCTGCCAAGGCCCCCTGCGGTACCCGCACAGGCAATCATCCGCCCACCGCGGTGTTAATCGCTCAGAAAAAGACGGGCACGGTTTTGAAGTTGACCTTCGACATTCTGGATGCCGACGGGGATACCGTTCTAGGACGTATTGAGGCTGGCACGGATAAACCCCTTCCCATCGACCGCGCCGGACGCCACACGGTTTGGTTCGATGGCGCCACGACTACCCCGCGGGTTTTTATGAGCGATGGCACAGCCACCATGGTGGCCAAAGAACTGAAGTGAAATCCTCAGCCCCCTTGGCCTTGGGTCAGCGACCGGGGCACAAGCGGCGTCTTGAAGGCGTGTTCGCAGTAGAACCGCAGCTCGGATAGGCTTTCCAGCACGTCGCCCATCGCGCGGTGATTGGTCGCCGTGCGCCGGAAGGGCAGGGCCGGGAACCAAGCGTTCACAAGCACAGCCAAGGTGCCAATGTCGATCTGCCGGAAATGCAGGTGTTGTTCCAGCCGGGGCATGTGCCGCACCAGGAACTTCCAGTCGTGATACACGCTGTTGCCGCACAAGATGCCTTCGCCTGGGGGCGCGTGTTCAGCGATGGCGTCCAAAATCTCTCGCTCGGCCTGCCGCAACTGAATCCCCCCCGCCTCCACCTTTTCCAAAAGGCCGTTTTCCGTGTGCATCATCCGCACCCGGTTGCTCATCCGTTCCATCATGTCGTCCGGGGCGCGCACGACCCTTTGCACCTGGACCAGCGGCACTAGATCGGGCCCTGTGACCACAGCGGCTATTTCCAGGATCGCATCGGTCGCTGGATTCAGCCCTGTCATTTCCATGTCGATCCAGACCAGACGCAGGCTCTGCTGCTCACTCATTACGTTCCACCTTAATACGCGGTCACGGCCCGGGGCAGTGCTAACAGACGGGGCTTCTTTAGCGGCGGCGCAGCCAACGTCTCGGGTTCCGGCACCTTGGCCAGGGCAGCCTTCCAGTCCCCAAACCGTCCACCGGCGCGTCCCGCCTCGGCAGCCGCCAGTCCAGCCGCGAATCCCCCCTGGGCCAACCGGTATTCGACCCAGGCCCATTTGGGCGCCGTGGGCCGCAGTTCAAACCGTCCCGCCGCCAGTGTGCGCAGCCGCGCCAAACGCGCCTCGACTTCGGGTAGGGCCGTGAAGGGCTGTCGATCCAGAGGCGTGTTTCGTTTGGCCACAAACGGTGCGATACCCAGGGTCAACCGGGGGGCGATCTTGGCCAGCTCGTGTCCAAATCGTCCCAGCTCCTCGATGTCATCCATGGTCTCGCCCGGCAGCCCCAACATCATGTACAGCTTTAATTGAATCAGCCCGTGCGTCCGGGTCAGTTCGGCGGCCCGCAATAGGTGCCGTTCATGGGTCTTCCGATCAATGGCATCGCGCATGCGTTCCGATGCGCCGTCAGCGGCCGTCGTCAACGTGCGGTACCCACCCCGCCGCAACAAACCCACGATTTCGTCGTTCAGCCGGTCAGCCCTCAGGCTGGAAATGCCCACCTCGCGCCCCGCATCCACTAGGCCGCGCAAAATGATTGGCAACCCTGGGTGATCGGTGACCGCTGCGCCCACCAACCCCACGCGTTTGGCGTCGGGTGGCACAAGTTCCAGGACCCGCGCGGGTTCCACCATGCGCATGCCGCCGTTGGTCGACCGCCGCATCACACAGTATGTGCAGCCCCGGCTGCACCCGCGTTCGGGTTCGATAAGGAACATGTTCGACAGTTCCGTATGGGGCGTCAGGATCTGCGAATACGCAGGCAATCGGGTGTCATGGGCCTTGGCAACGGGGGGGGGCGTTTCCTGATGAATCGATGGGACGTAAAATCCGGGCATCCTTGCCCAGTCCGCCAAAAGATTTTCCCGGCAGGCCCCGCTGCGGATCCCGTCCACCAACAGCGGCAGCAAATCTTCGGCCTCGCCCATCAGAATCACATCGGCAAATGGCCCCGCGGGCACGGGGTTGGAAAAAGTCAGCGGGCCCCCAACGATCACCAGGGGCACCCGTCCCGCGCGCCCGGTCAGCGCAGCGCGTTCCGCAGCCAGCGCCGGGATTCCTGCCAGATCAAGGCAAGCTACCAGCCCCGCGATTTCGGTTTCATAGGCCAGCGAAAACGCCACCACGCTGAAATCCCCTATGGAACGTCCAGATTCATAGGTCCCCAGACCTTCACGGCTTTGTTTGGCCGCTTGGATGTCATCAGGCAAAAACGCCCGTTCCGCCGCCACACCTGGGAAATCATTCAGGCCCCGGTAAATTGTCTGGAAACCCAGCGAGGACATCCCGACGTGGTAGGGGCTGGGGTAAACCAGCGCGAACGCCAGATCCCCCTGCTTGCGAATGGTGCCCACCTCGTCAGCAAGGCGCTGCGCCCGAATTTCCCGGAACGTCATCGTCAACCCCCAAAGGTTACGGGCCCTTTGCCCTCTTTGCCATCAAAGGGCCGCCGATAGGGCCTTCGCCCTCACGCACTAGGACGCAGAACCCTAATGAGTAGGACGCCTTGGCGGTCATTTGTCCGTATCCTTCATTTGTAGCGAGCCGATTTTCTCTGGGCTGATACTCCCTGGGCACGATGCCGTGTTTCTGCCCGGCTATGCAGGCGTATAACCCTCCCATGATCGACCCAACCAACTGCGACGTGGCCCCGGTCGATCCCGGCGGGCCTACGCCGGCGGTTGTCGCGCGGGCGGCCGGCGGTGAGGCCATGGCATCCAGGGCGCTGTGGGATCACTACGGCCCCCCGGTTCGGCGTTTTGTGCGCCGGATGTTGGGTCCGGATTTTGATCCCGGTGACCTTCTACAGGAGATATTTATGGGCGTCTTTTCGGGACTTAAGAGGCTGCGACAGCCAGAGTCTATTAGGTCGTTCGTTTTCGCAGTCGCTGCCAACCAGGTGCGGCTAGAAATCCGGCGGCGGCGCTGGCGTGGACTTATTCGCGGGTCCGAAGACCAGCCAGGCCGGGACAACGAGGGAGGCGACCATGACAGCCTCATAGCGGCCCGGCGCCTCTACGTGGCTCTTGGAAAACTTCCGGTTCGGGATCGCGAATTGGTTGTGCTCCGCTTTCTCGAAGGCATGACCTTGCCCGAAGTGGCCGCCCAGGCGGGCTGCTCTCTTGCGACCGTAAAACGGCGTCTCGATCGGGCCTCAGGTGCCTTGGTAAACCAGGCCCGCAGCGATCCTTTTCTTCGTGGCTATCTGAGCACTTCGGCAGGAGCGGGATTATGACTCAGGACACATTGACGGGTTCTAAGGGTGAAAGTGACGCCGATCTTCCGGTCGAACATCAGGTGCGTGGGCTCTTCGAGATGGCCCGGGCCCATGTCGATAGCCCTGCCCCTAGCGGCGAGATGAACCGTACTTGGACGCGTATTTGGGGGGCCACACAACTACGACGGAAACCTCGCCGGATGCGGTGGGCCTTCCCTATCGTAGGGCTGTTGCTGGCCGGTGGCGCGATGGCTTTCTTTGGTCGGGACAAGGTCGGGCTGGACTCGCCTGTTGTTCGGGAAAGCCCGATTGCCCAAAATGGCAATGACCCGACACCCGACACCCTGCGGGCAGCGTCTGGGCGCGCGTCCGGCGAAGGCGAACCCTCTGCCTGTTCCACCCACTACGTTGACCCCATGCAGATGCTGGCTCTGGGCCCTAACGAACGTTCGGCTGCGTATCAACCATGGCGCGCGTGGCTTGAAACTGTCCCAGCCTCCCGCCTGATCGAAGCCCCCGGGGTGACCCTGGGGGACAACCCGACCGATGAGACCAGCGCCCGGCTTATCGCCGCAGCGGGTTTTCGACACGCCCGCGTGGAGATCGGTTGGGACCACGTTCAGGCCGACGACGACACGCGTATGAAAGCCAAGCAGCTTGGCCAGCATACGGCGACCCTTGAGGCGCTTCGCCGGGCGGGAGTGCGCCCTACGATTCTCCTCACGGGTGTCGTGGGTGGTTCTCCGACTGAAAAGACCGTTGTTTTGAGTCGTCCGGCCGTGGTGGGCGATCGCAAAATTTGGCTGACCCCATCAACTGCCACGCAGGTGCGGCCTGGCCGGACGCGGTTGCGCGATGCCGACTCAACCATCATGGTCACGATCGATGCGGACGGTGGGGCGGTTCTGTCACGCCCGCTGTCACGGGATCTCGCAGCGGGCGTGCCCTATACGGCTCTTGTGACGCGATACGCGCCGTTTCGTCGGCCGACGCTGACCGATGGCAGCCGGGATCCGATTTTCGAAGAAACCATTGAAGGGTGGCGGCGCTTTGTACGCACGGCCCTCAGGATGACGCGCGGGATTTTAGGCGACGATGGTTTTGACTTGGAAATATGGAACCTTTACCGTGGCGCTTCTGACTTCTTTGACGTTGAGAAGTATTTTGATCCCGTACCGTCGGATCTGGGACCCGGCGGTCCCGAAGCCGCCGCTGCTGGGGTTGTCGCTGCCACGGTCGATGTGGTGCGCGCGGCTGGATTAACCGGGGTGCGGATCGCCAATGGCTTCGCCAACCGAACCTGGGTTTCAGATGGTGTCGTGCGGCTTGCAGGCGTTGACGGGGTTTCAGCCGTTGGCCGTCATGTGAATGCCTGGGACCAGAGCGTCACCGCCGACAAGTCGCCTTATCACTTTCCGGAGGTCGGTTTGACGGCGCTGGGAGATCAGCCGCTGTTCCGTGATCTCAGCCCCCTGCGGGTTGTAGGTGCGGAATCAGCTCTCTCCCCCGGGCAGAAGGTCTGGCTGACGTCTTTGAGTCTAGGCGTCCGTTTCCGGCGTGCAGAAATCCCCGACAATCAAATCGGGCGCTACAAGGCTGTCATGGCCTTGCGCGGTCTTGCGGCGTACGCGCACAAAGGCGCCCAGAGGGTCATGTTCTATCAGCAAACGCCGGAGGAGAGTTTCATCGGTGGCCCAAAGACCGGTGGACCCGAGGTCAGGGAAGCGTTGGCCCGATTCTTGACACCTTTTCGCAGCCCTTCTGTCATCACCACCCCCGTGCAAGTGACGTTGGAGACGTTCGATTCCTGTCCAACGCCGCAGAACGTGTCGCCGGGGCTTGGCGGCACTGGGCTTTGGAATGGTGAGCTGTTCGCCTTCTTTCCCTTCCAAGTATCCGACCGTCGTGTGGCCGCCGTGGTTTATGTGATGTCGCACGATCCCGCGCGGAGCGTGGTGGATCCAACGACGTTTCCGCCGGTCCGCTTCGGCCTACAACTTGGCGGTCTGCCGCCTGACACGCGGGTGTCGTTGGTCGATCCTCTCAGCGCGGCTGGACTGGCTGATGACAGCGTCTCGTCCCACGCCCTTCAGGGGGGGCTCATACATGTCGATGTCCAAGTCACCGACGCGCCCCGTATCTTGCTCCTCGATCTCCCGTAATGTGGGGTGATCTGCGACGGTGTGGCAGGGTGGCCGAAAAGATTTCGTCGACCTGAGCCGCTTTTCGAAACGCGGATACTCCTCCATCATGGAAGCACGACGACCCCCCAGAATAAGGCAATCTGCTGCTGCTGCTGCTGCTGCTGCTGCGGGCCTGGGCCTTGCCGCACTTGCTGTTTTGGTCAGTGGCTGCACGGGCGAAATTGAAAACCACGACCCGGCCCCCCGTTCTCGACCCGCAAAAGGGGGTGCACTCGAAGATCCGGGCCCTGCGAATCCGTCTGGTAATTCCCTGCCCCCTACTGCGGCCCCGCCCGCTGGCGCTGAGCCCGGGTCGGCGCCGGTCCCGGGCTCGGGCGTCCCGACAAAACCGGACACAGCCGCCGCCATTGTAGGCGGCCTTCGCCGTTTGAACGCACGCGAGTTTGCCCTGACCATGCGCGATCTGCTGGGTGATAAGAGCGCTAGTTCCTACGACTATACCCATGACGCAATAGGGTCGTCCGGCTTCCTCAGTGCGTCGCCGCTGGCAGGCGGCGGGGTGGATACCCTGATTCGTGCCACCGGTCAGGCCGCCACGCGCGTTGTTTCACGACTGTCATCCCTTCTGCCCTGTGATCCCGTGGCCAAGGGTGACGAGATCTGTGCGACAGAATTCATTCGGACGTTCGTGCGACGGGCCTTCCGGAGGCCCCTAGAAGCTCGCGAATCCGACGCTCTGTTGGTCTTGTTTCGGACTCTGCGTGGAACGCATGGGCTGACCTTTGTCCAGTCCATCGAACACCTGACCCAGGCGGTGTTTCAGTCGCCCCAGTTCTTGTATCTTGACCCGGCTGGTCCGGGTGCCGAGACGGCAGGGGCTTTGACGCGCAGGGGACCGTGGGCCACAGCCTCACAGTTGTCGTACTTTCTTTGGTCCTCGCCTCCCGATCCAGCTCTGTCCACCGCTGCGGAGCAGGATCGCCTGAAAACGCCCGAGCAACTTCGCGCCGAAGCGAAGCGGATGCTTGCCGACCCGAAGGCGACCGACGCGTTCACCGCGTTCTTTTTCGAATGGCTGCGTTTGGACCTGCTGGCCGTGCGGGAAAAAAGTCCCAAGCTGTTTGCAGACTACGACGCCGCCCGTGGGGATATGGCACGTGAAACGACCATGTTTGGGCGTTACGTCTTGCTGCAAGGGGATGGGAAGCTGGCCACTTTGCTGACGGCGCCGTTTTCGTTCGTCAATTCACGTCTGGCAAAAATTTATGGACTGACCGACTTTATGGGGACGGAATTTCAAAAGGTTGATTTGCCCGTCGGTGAGCGCGCCGGTCTGATGACCCATCCCAGCCTCATGGCCATCGGATCGGATCTGACCATCACCTCGCCTGTGCGCCGCGGAATGCCTATCCGTGAACGATTCCTATGTGATGAACTTGCGCCACCGCCGGGCGATGTTCCGCCGCCGCCCCATGATGAGAAAATGTCAGCCCGCCAACAGTTTGCGGCCCATACCGCGTCCCCTGCCTGCGCGGCTTGTCACAAGGTCATCGACCCCATCGGGTGGGCGTTTGAAAACTACGACCCCATCGGTCGCTACCGCAAAATCGACGGAGGTCTCCCCGTGGACGCCACAGGCTCGCTCCTGAGTCTGAAGGATGGCAGCGAAAAGAAATTCGAGGGGGCCATCGCCTTGGCGGGAATTTTGGCGAAATCTACGGAAGTTCGTGACTGCGTCGCCCGCCAAATGTTTCGGTTTGCCCACCGCCGCGAAGAGACACCCGCTGACAAGGTGGCTTTGACCGACATTCGCAAAGGATTCGCGTCATCCGATGGTGATCTGCGCGAGCTCATCTTGCAAATCGTCGGTCATCGCAGTTTTGTCGAGATCAACAGCACCGAAACGGGGAGCCGCTAATGTTTGTACCCACAAAGTCGAGCCCACGTCGTTTGGTCCCGGGTGTACTGCCGTCGCGTCGTCAGATCATTCGCGGGTTGGGGCTAGGGGCCGCCGCTTTGCCTTTGCTTGCCACTGAACGGCCAGCACGTGCGGCCGCCCGAACCAAACGCCTTTTTATTGTGGCAGCCGAACAGGGAACCTTAGAAGAAGAGTTTTGGCCGCGTGGCAGTGGCACTTCGCTGTCCGATCTCAAACTGGGCTCTGTCACTGAACCTTTGGCGCCGTTTGCCCAGGATCTACTGTTTCTTGGCGGCCTGAACATCAAGTCGATGAGCGAGGAGGGCAAAGGTGGTGGACACGAGGCGTGGCTGGGAATGCTGACGGGTATGAAGTACGCCTCCTACACCGGTGACGACTTTATTCAACCCGGCGGTCCTTCGATTGACCAAGCGATTGCGGTGGAACTACAGAAGCGCCGCCCGACCGCGTTCGCCAGTCTCAATGTCACGGCGTCGACGACTTTCGCGGATCAGCTTTCAAGTCGAAGCTTTTCGTCGATAGGCCGCGGTCAGGTCAATGATGCCGAAAAGGATCCAGGTCGGCTATTCGATCGTGTGTTTTCTGGTTTGTCTGGGGCTGAAGGTCAAGGGGTGCGGTTGCGTGCAGCCCGCAAGAGCGTTTTGGATCATGTCGCAGGCGAGCTGTCCGTCTATTCAAAACGGGTAGGTGCCACGTCCCGGGCTGCGATTGAAGGTCACATCAGTGGGATTCGCGAATTGGAATTGGCTGTGACGATTCTAGAAGCGTCCCGTTGTGTCCCGCCCGCCCGGCCTCAAGTCGTGCGCTTGCAAGGCGATTTCACCACGAAGGACAAGTCTTTAAGCGCACAGATGTTGATGCCAACCTTGATTCGGGCCCACTCCGATCTTCTTCTGGCCGCGATGGCTTGTGATTTGACCAGGGTCGCGACCATGGCACTGGGGGTCCGCGGGGCGGGCCTAGGAACCGTGTTGTCATCCTGGCCGGGAATTCCCTCCGATATTGGCCCCGACGGCGCCGCGGATCATCACATCGCGTTGACCCACGCAGGCTACGGCAGTCCTGAAGCCAAGGCGAGAAAAGCAGCGGTGGAACGATTTGTCATGTCCCAGTTCGCCTACGTCGTTGGCGAGCTAAAGCGTCGTCCCGATCCGATGGATCCAGGTCGATCGATGCTGGATAACTCGGCGGTGTTATTCATCAACGATATGAACAATGGTGCGGGTCATGGCTATAGCGGCGTGCCCTGGGTTCTTGCAGGCAGTTGCGGTGGATACTTTAAGACAGGCCGGGTCTTGAAATCAGGTAGCTGGGCCAGTCGTGAAGGTGACTATTGGAAGGGTGGGGGGACGGTCCCTCACAACGGTATGCTGGTGGCGTTAGGCAATGCCATGGATGTACCCATGACGAGCTTTGGTGACGCGAAATATGGCGGCGAGTTGCCAGGCGTCCGCGGTTAGGGCCGCCAATCCCGCCATCATCCGAGTCGACACGACTCAAATGTCGGTCTCCCGGCAGTCGGATACAACTGAGTTTCAGTTCTGTGTCCGCGACGCCTGAAAGTGAATCAGAAATGTGACCCTAGTTTCTAGGCCCTCGTCTTAGAAACAGGAACCTGAGGAGGGTCACAATGAAGAAGAAACTGATTGCTGTCTCGGCGCTGTTTGGCTCGGCGCTTTCGTGCAACCAACCGTCTACAGAAAGCGGCCAGGAAACTGGCCGGGTTCAACTGGCTCTGACCAAAGCGCCATCCGATCTGGGTTGCCTTAAGGTTTCGCTTTCCGGAGCGCGCTCACAAACGAAGCTGATCGACACCACGCCTGGCGTGGATACGGTCTACACCTTTGACCGCTTGGCAGTTGGAATTGTCACGATCAGCGCTGAGGGCTATGCCGCTGGTTGCAAAGCATTGGCTGCCGACGCCGTCCCTGGTTGGGTCATCGATGCCTCGACCAGCGTCCGCGTTGACCCGACAGACGTGGCGAAGGTGGTCCTGAAACTTATCCGCAACGGTCGGCTCGCGGTAGGCGTGGACTTCGAGGTGGGCCCTTCCCCATACGTGCTACCGGTCGGTGCAGGCGTTGTCACCAAGGCCTTGCTGACAGTGGGAGATACGGTCAATAACAAACCGGACGGTACGCCCTACCGTCTTGTGGGGCTGCCCGATGGTCTCGGCGCGTTCGACAACGCTGACGGTACCTTTTCGTTGTTAGTGAACCACGAGATTTCCTCAGGTGGGGTTGTCCGCGCCCACGGCAGCGCCGGTGCGTTTGTATCGAAATGGCAAGTCCGCAAGTCAGATATGACCGTCCTCAAAGGCGAGGACCTTGTCCAAAAGGTCTACCAATGGGACGCCATGACCAGTGCGTACAAGCCACCTGGAACAACAGCATTTGTTCGTTTCTGCTCGGCGGATCTTGCGCCCCTCACGGCATGGTATGACGCCACGTCGGCCACCGGCTACAACGGCCGGATCTTCGCCAACGGCGAAGAAACCAGCGGCGGCCGTGCCTTCGCCCACTTGCAAGACGGAAGCAGCTGGGAACTTCCACGGATGGGCAAGGCCGGCTGGGAGAACATCGTCGCCAATCCAGCCCCTGGCCTGAACACCTTGGTCGCCGGTAACGATGACTCATCTCCCGCCGCGGGTTCTAACCTTGGCGGCAATGTTTTCTTCTACCAGGGCCAGAAGACCAGCAGCGGAACGCCCATCGACAAGGCGGGTCTGACCAACGGGAAACTAATGGCCGCCAAGGTGACCGGATTTGCATCCGAACCTTCAGCCACCGGAATTCCCTCAGGAACAGCATTCACTTTGGTCGAATTGGGTAACGTCGAGAATCAGGATCTCGCGACCTTCCGAGCTGGCGTTGCCGCTTCGGGCGCCACGGGCTTTCTCCGCCCCGAAGACGGCGCTTGGGACCCTACAAACCCAAATGACTACTATTTTGTGACCACAAACGGCTTCACCGCCCCCAGTCGCCTGTGGCGGTTGCATTTCAGTGACCTGGCCAATCCCTCAGCTGGTGGAACCCTCGACATGCTGCTTGACGGCAGCGAGGGTCAGAAGATGTTCGACAATCTGGCCATCGGCAAGAAGGGACACATCATGTTGCAAGAGGATGTCGGCAACCAAGATCACAACGGCAAGGTCTGGCGTTACGACATGGCGACGAAGAAGCTAACGCTGGTCGCCCAGCACGATCCCGCGAAATTTGTCCCCGGCGGGGCCGAGTTCCTCACCAGAGACGAAGAGTCCTCGGGCGTCATCGACGCGAGCGATCTCCTAGGCTCCGGCTGGTGGCTTTTGGACGTCCAGGCGCACTACGGCATCGCGGGCGAGCTCGTCGAAGGTGGCCAGTTACTGGCCGTCTTTGATCCCGCCACCAAGTAGCAGGCGCATGGGTTCAACTTTTCCTTCCTTCTTTGAGGTGCAGCAATGAAACGCGCATTCACGACTCTTTCGTCGGTGACCCTGGCCTTGGCCGGGTTTGCCAACTGCGGAATCGATTCACACGATTCAACCGACGCCACCGGAACGGTTCAAGTCGCACTGACCAATGTCCCGTCGGACGTTGGTTGCCTACGACTTACCGTTGATGGCAGCCGCCCGCTGAATCGTCTTGTTGACATAAACCCCGGTGCTGCTTCAACATTTGTGGTTGACCGCCTGCCGTTGGGAATCGCAAAAGTGGACGCTCTAGCTTTTGGTGGACCCTGTGCGGCGGTGGGTCCCAGCACGCCGCCGGGATGGGTCAGCGAAGCCCCGGTCTCTGTGCGCATCGATCCGGTCGACGTAGCCAAGGTTGTTTTAAAGCTTCTGCGAAATGGGCAGCTCACCCTTTCTGTCGACTTTGAGTCTCCCGCCTGGATTTCAGAATCAACGGCGCCAATCGATCTTGCTGTTATCGGTGACACGCCCTACGGCGCCGTCCAAATTCCAGATTTCCCAAAGTTGATCGCCGATATCAATGCGGCGCCCGGACTGTCTTCAATCGTGCATTTGGGCGACATCAAGAACGGCAGCAGCCGATGCGACACCACTCACTTTCAGTTTGTTCTCGACAACTTCAATCTGTCCAAGCTGCCGCTCTTGTATACGCCGGGCGACAATGAATGGACGGATTGTCACCGCGCCAACAACGGCGCCTACGATCCATTGGAACGCCTGGCGACGCTGCGACAGATGTTCTTTCCCGTGCCTGGCCTTTCGTTGGGCGTGGGCAAAAAACAGGTCCTCAGTCAGTCGTCGATCAAAGGGTTTGAGCTTTATGTTGAGAATCAACTTTGGCTCGACGCCGGAATTGTGTTTGCTTTGGTTGACGTGCCAGGCAGCAATAACAGCCTAATTCCTTGGTTTACGGACGACACCACGGGAACCAAAATGGACGATCCCATGCGCCGGACCGGGGAGTCCCAAGCCCGCACGCTCGCCAACCTCGACTGGCTGGATCGCTCGTTTGCATTGGCCAAGGAACGGAAAGCGGCTGCGGTGGTCGTTATGATTCAAGCGGACATGTGGGACGGGACAGTTGCGGACCTTTATGGATTCGACACCACGGTCCAGAAGCTGGCTGCGTTAGCCCTAGCATTTGCAAAGCCCGTGCTGCTCATCAATGGCGACTCTCATAAGTTCAAGTCGGACAATCCGTTGGCGATGGGAGATATCCTTCACGCCGTAACCACGCCGGTGCCAAACTTCACCCGATTGGTCGTCCAGGGATCAACCACCACGCCCGTCACTGAGTGGACGCGTCTGCACATTGATCCCGCGGCATCACCACCCTTCTCCTGGACCCGAAACCCGCGCTAACCCTCGGCTTGGCACGCGCGGCCCGGGTCATGCCGGTCGCCGCGTTGTCACATTTGATACATTTTTAGGCGGTGTTGTTGCCTAAGTCGAACCATGCCGTCACGAAGATGGCGTACCATGCGTCATGGAGGACTGATTTGGCGCTTGTACATTCCCCGGTTCTGGCTGCAATTGATGTCGGGACCAACGCCATTCGGCTGGAGCTGGCGCGCCCATTGTCCGATGGAAACCTAGAAATCCTGCATCAAGAGCGCGACCCTGTTCGGCCCGGCGAGGGGCTGTTTCGCACGGGTACAATGGGACCCGATGTCGTCGATCGGGTGATGTCGACCTTGCGTCGCTACGGAGCGCTCTGTCGCCGCTACAACGCAAAAGTCCGGGCGGTTGCAACCAGCGCCGTTCGGGAAGCACGTAACCGCGACGAAGTGCTCCGGCGTGCACGAAGGGACGCGGGCTTGCGGTTAGAGGTCATTTCGGGCAAAGAAGAAGCGCGTCTAGTTTGCCTCGGTGTGTTGCATGGAAGCCCCCCGCGTAAACAATCGTTGTGTCTGGATGTCGGCGGCGGCTCGACGGAACTTGCCAGTGCGGTCGGAGAGCGACCAACAAATCTCTGGAGCATCGCATTGGGCGCTGTGCGGCTGACCGAATTATTCGAGGCCACCGCCGCAATCGACAAGGGGAAGCTGAAACTGATGCGGGAATACGCCCGCGAGGTTGTCAAGGAAGCGTTGCCGCTCCGCAATGGCTCGCTGCCGCGCGTCGCCCTGGGCAGCTCGGGATCGGCCCGGGTGGTCATTGGTTTCGCCGCATCCGAGGGCACAGTGCGCGCAACGCCCCGGCAACTGACCCGCGCGGTCAACCGATTGGTCGAGATGGGTGCCGAGCGACGTCGTCGGCACTTCGACCCTCGACGGGCTGACATCATCGTGGCCGGCGCCGTGATCCTTGAATCAGTCGCCCATCACCTTTCGCTCGAAGCGATCACCGCGGTGGAACGCGGCCTGCGACACGGCGTCTTGATCGACCTGCAGCGCAGCGGCGCACGAGGCGCCGATCCTTCGGTCAGCGACGCCGCCTTGGCTTTGGGGCGCCGTTTCGAGTTCGATGAGACGCACGGCAAACAAGTCTGCCGTCTTGCACTCGCGCTGTTCGATGGCATGAGCCACCTGGCTAACCTGCCACCTAGCGGTAGGCGCCTGTTGGAGGCAGCCGCGCTATTGCACGACATTGGGCAAGCCGTCAACCACCAGCGGCACCACCGGCACACGCAGTATTTAATCGAAAACGCTGACATTCCGGGACTATCGGACAGCGATCGCATTTTGGTCTCGCGCATCGCGCGCTATCATAGACGATCGCAACCGATGGCCAGTGACCAGGCGCTGTCCGCCTTTAGCACTGCCGATTTTCGCATGGTTCGCAAGCTGTCCACGATCTTGCGCGTCGCCGATTCACTTGATCGCAGCCATATGCACCACGTCCGCCAGCTGAGTGTCGCGCAACGGCGCAACGATTTGGTCATCAAGGTCAAATCGGTCGGCGCGGTCGATCTCGAGCTTTGGGATGTTGCCCATGAATTGCCTCTGTTTCGGCAAGTATTCGGAAAGGGGCTTAAGATCGAGACAACACGATGAACCGCCGCCCCTTACCGCACGGGCACAGTCGGCGTGCGTTTCTGCTTGGCTCCTTGCTGTTGCAGCTCGTCTGTCGTTCACAGCCACGGGCTCAGCGCGAGGCCGAATTTCTGCGACAGGCGATCCTTGCGCAGGACGCAAAGTGGCTGCAGCGCGCGCCCCAGCGTGTCGCGACGAAATACCAGCGCATGTCCCGCGACACCTTCACTTTTTTTCGCGGTTCATCGGCTCGCCTGTCCCGCGAACCCAGTGCGTTCTCGACCGTGACAGCCTTGGTGGGCGACCCACATCTCGAAAATGTCGGCACCTATTTGACGGTCACCGGCGAACGCGTCGTAGACTTCAATGATTTCGATCTTGCGGGCTACGGGCCATTTATTCAGGATTTACGTTGCCTGGCGGTCAGCGTGTGGATTGTCGCCGATCGGATCGATCTTGGCCGCCGACAACGAGAAAATGTTATTGCCGAACTCAGCCGTGGATATGTTCAGCAGATTCGGGCGCTCGCCAGCGGCGGGCGGCCGATCGCGCTGCGCATCGACACCGCGTTTGGGGGCGATTTACAAGACATACTGGTGCGGCGGGGGGGCGCAGACGACAGTGCCCCCGAAAGCCGCAGTTTTGAAATTGGGGTTCCACTTTCAGTCGACGAAGATGCTTTGGTTCGCGGGCTTTTGCGGCGCTATCCTCAGACGATTGTGAATCCTTCTGAATTGTCGGCGGCGAATCTGGCCCCGAAACAGATGGTTTCATTGGGACTGGGCATCGGGTCCCATCCCGCCCGCCGCTTTCGCGTGGTTCTTGAGGGCCCCACGGTCGAAAGCTCCGATGACTGGGTCATCGAGTTTAAAGAATCGCAACAACTGCCCGCAGAGCAAATCATTGCGATTCAACGTGCCTTTCAAGAGCGCCCTGACAACGATAGGTTTCTTGGCTGGTCCCAGCAGGACGGAATTGAATTTCGCGTCCGCCAAGTGACCCCCGAACAACGACGTCTCAGTGTCGAGCGGATCATCAAGCAGGTTAAGAGCCCACGCTGGGCCAAAAAGGACTTTCGTACCTTCGCGTATGAACTGGGACAATTGCTGGCGCGGGGACACAGCCGCACGCCCGGAAAATCGGGTGCAAACGCCTTGCCAGACCTTGCGCTTTCTGTCGGCAACGGCCGCGCCTTAGTCGCCGAGTTAGTTGACTACACAACCCGCGAGGCAAGTCGAATTGAGGACGACTTAAGGCTATTTCGTGAGTTGCTGCGCACCCATGGACCGCTTCTTGGCCACGCTGAAACCAAGTCATCACACTAAGAGGCGAGGCGGCTGCGGTTTCCGGGGTCTGCTGGCACTTGCACCGCCGAGAGCCCACTGACTTTTCCTGATCGCAGGCCGGACGTACGGCGTGACGCCGATGCCCCGGTACGGGACAGTTCGAGCAGCGCTGTTTGGGCACGTTGTCGCGATATCTCTATGAACTTGTGTTGGCTTCGCACCAACGCGGTTCCTTCAGGACGCAGCCGTTCGTACGAGCCATCGGACAACAAGCGGTGCGCCCGGCTGTTGTCGGCGAGCGCCGTGTTCAATATTTCTTCGATCAAGCGCGTTTTTAAGACCTCGTCGTCGATCGGGAACATCACTTCGATCCGGCGCGTGAAGTTGCGCGGCATCCAGTCCGCCGAGGACAAATAGACCTCGCGGCGACCATTGGCTTCGAAGAAACAGATCCGTGCATGTTCAAGGAAGCGATCCACCACGCTGGTCACCCGAATGTTCTCGCTTACGCCCGGGACTCCCGGACGCAGGCAGCAAATTCCGCGCACCAACAGATCAATCGACACGCCCGCCTGGGAAGCCCGGTAAAGGGCCCTGATAACGTCTGGATCTACCAAAGAGTTCATCTTGGCGATGATTCGTCCCTTGGAACCAAACGATGTTTCGCGGTCAATCAGCTCGATGACCTTGTCTTGCAAACCCAGCGGCGCCACCGCGACGCGCTTCCACGACGGCGGCGAGGAATACCCCGTCAATAAGTTGAAAAGGGCCCCTGCGTCATCGGCGAATGCATCCCGCGAGGTCAAATATGAGATATCGCCATAGAGCCGCGCGGTCGACGGATTGTAGTTGCCGGTCGACATGTGGACATAACGCTTGATGCCTCCTTCTTCCCGGCGAACCACCAATGAGATCTTGCAATGGGTTTTAAGCCCGACGAGACCATAGACCACGTGAACCCCGGCTTCCTCCAAAACGCGCGCCCATTCGATGTTGTGGCCTTCGTCGAAGCGCGCCTTCAGCTCAACGACCGCGGTGACCTGTTTGCCATTCTCGGCAGCGCGAATAAGCGCGCCGATGATGGGCGAGTCTGAGTTGGTTCGATACAGTGTCTGTTTGATGGCAAGTACCGCAGGATCCGCCGCAGCCTCTGAGACGAAGTCAACCACGTGGTCGAAGGTTTCGTAAGGGTGGTGCAAGAGGATGTCCCGATCGGCAACCGTATGAAATGTATCCGGTCCGTCGCGCAACGCCGGAACAGCGGCAGGAGAGAACGGCTCGTCTTTAAGATCCCGCAGCTCATCTCGGGCGTACAGCGGCATCAGATCCGCTAGGTGCAGAGGCCCGGGTACTGTAAACACGGCCTCGTCGGGGACCCGCAAGACGTCGATCAGGAAGCGCCGAACCTCGGCCGGAACATTTTTTTCGATCTCAAGGCGGACGGCCTGCCCGCGCTCACGGCGATGCAGCTCACGCTGGATGGTCGTCATAAGATCGTCGGCGTCATCTTCGTCGATAGCCAGATCAAAATTTCGCGTTACGCGAAACGGACTGCAGCTAAGCACGCGAAACCCCGGAAAGAGTTCGCCGACGTGCATCGTGATGAGATCTTCCAGAAGCACAAACGCCACCTTCTGTCCGGCCTCCGGCGGCACTTCAACCAGCCGAGGTAAAACGGCAGGCACCTGCACAACGGCCAGGATGCTTTGTCGCCGCGTCACTCGCTGACGCTCTTTGTGGAGAAGAATCGCAAGGTTGAGGCTCTTGTTTCTGAGCATCGGGAACGGATGGCCTTGGTCCACGGCCAGTGGCGTGAGTACTGGCCAGATATCCTTGCGGAATTTTTCTTCTAGGATCTTGCGCTGCGCGGGGGTTGTCTGTTCGGGCGACAACACGAAAACGCCAGCCCTTGACGCCAGGTCAGGGGCAACGACCTCGCGATGGTTCTTGTACAGATCGGCCATCATGCGATGGACTTGCGCATAGATGGCGTCTAACTGTTCGCGGGGTGCCATGCCGTCGGCCCCCGTTTCATCGACCTGTCCCGCCACCATCTGCTGCAATCCCGCGACCCGCACCATGAAAAATTCATCCAGATTTGAAACGACGATACCCTGAAATTTCAGTCGTTCCGCCAGCGGCACAGACGGATCTCGGGCTTCGCCGAGTACCCGAAAATTGAACTGAAGCCATGAAAGCTCTCGATTCAGAAAAAGCTCAGGTGTTGCAGGCATAGGGCTCTGTTCGGATCGGCTTGCCATGCCCTCAGTTTACGAAAACTGGTTTCGGTTGGCGGGCGGTTCGTCAAATTTTTGGTGACACCCTTTGACACCATTTCTACGGCTTGGGAACGCTTCGTCAACGTTCTGTTACAAACTGCGCATTGTGGTCACATGAGCGGGAGGTACTTGCGCTTCTGTAACAATCGACGCCGCCAATCCGGCCGCCCGGCCGTTAAGGCGCCGCGGAAGAGGGCCAGCCGTCAACGTCCCGCAACTGCAGCTCCGCCACCTTCTTCAGCCCCTCCTCATGACTCTTGCGGTCGCCCACCACGACGATGTTGAGCTGATCCGGCACCAGGTACTTCTGTGCCATTTTTCTCACGTCCGCCTTGGTGACCGCCGCAATCTTGCGTGTGTACGTCGCGAATTCCTGCGCGCTCAGCCCCAGGACTTCAAGCGCTGCAAACTGGGACGCAATCTGGCTCACGGTCGCGAATCGCGCGGGAAACCCTTTTATAAGTTCGGCCTTGGTCTCGGCCAGCTCCTTGTCGGTGACGTCCTCGTCCCGCATGGCGCGCATCTCGCGCAGAATTTCGTTTACGGCATCGACCGTGTGTTTGGCAACAAACTCGCCGCCGACCTGCCAGGGCCCCGCGGACCGACGCGCGCCGAAGGCCGATGTCACTCCGTAGGTCCATCCCTTGGCTTCGCGAAGGTTCAAGAACAACCGTTTGAAACTGCCACCATAGATGTGATTCATCACCAGGGCCTTGTGGTAATCAGGATTCGTGCGTTCAATCCCCAATAGGCCCATGGTGATGGATGACTGGGGAGCCCCCACCTTGTCCACCAGCAGGACCCGGGGTTTTGTCAGCATTGCTGGTCTCGTCAGCTTCAGCGCGGGAGGCGTCTTGCCCTTCCACCCTTTTAAAAGCGGCTCAATCTTGCTCCGAACCTCGGCTTCTCTGATGTCGCCTGCGACCACCAGGACCGCGTTGCCGGGGACGTAATGGGTTGCGTGAAAGGTCTTCAAATCAGCAGGGGTCAACGTTCTGACACTGGACTCGGTGCCGGTTTCTGGCTGCCCGAACGGATGGTCATCGCCAAACACCGACCGCGCGAAGGTGACGGCGGCAATGGCCGGGGGGCTGTCCTTGCGACGCCCAAGGCCCGTCAGCAAATTGTCCCGTACCCGCAAAAACTCTTTTTCCTCGAATGCGGGGGCCAGCAACACCTCCGCCCAAACCGGCAGGGCCTTGTCCAACTTGTCCGCCAATGATGACAGTTCGATAAAGGTTGCGTCCCAACCCGCTGATGAACCCAGGGTGGCTCCCAAAAACGACAGTTCATCTGCAATTTGCAGGGACGATCGGGTCTTGGTGCCCTCGTCCAGCATGCCCGCTGTCAACGACGCCAGCCCTGCCTTGCCTTTCGGGTTTGCCGCGCTTCCGGTTTTTACGACCAGGGTCACAGTCACAAGCGGCAAGGCGTGCGATTCGGCCAACACCACCTGCAGCCCGCCCGCCAGGCGAAATCTCTTAACGCTTGGAACTTTGAAGACCTTTTCAGGTCCCGGCGAAGGGCGCGTCTGCCGAAACTCAGCATCTGGGGTCGATCGCGGAGGGACCAGCACTTCAGCTTCTTTTACGGCCTTCGGCATTTCGACAGTAGGTGCCACCAGGACCGGGGCAGCGGGCGCGACCACCGGGGCAGGGGCGACCACGGATTGTGCGGTGGCACAACTGAGGACGGACACACCCAGAAATCCAGCAAGAAATTTCACTGACGCACCTCTTTCACGCGGCCCATGATGGGGGCCAGGGGGTTGGGATCCACGGTCACAATGACCCTCCTGTCCCGTCGCAACAGGGTGGCCACCGTCTGTTGCAATGTCATGGGGTTGACCTGATCGTACCGGGTCAAATCCTTCGTAATGAACCCAGGGTCGTTCTGGTGAAGGTTGTAGACCATCAACTGGCCCACGCGCCCTGACAGCGATTCGAGGCCGCGAAAATAGTCTGCGCGGAACTCGTTGCGCACCCGTTCGATTTCGCGCCCCTCGACCGGTTCTTGTGCCATGCGCGCCAGTTCCTCATCCACAACCTTCTCGATTTCGGCCAGCGTGTGCCCGTTTAGGGGCGAATAGCTAATGCTGAACTGGCTGCCCAGCAACTGGCTGCCCTGGCCGGCGCCAACCGATTGGGCGATTTTCAGGTCATACACCAAACGCCGGTACAGCCGCGACGTCTTCCCTCCAGCCAAGATCCGTCCCACGACGTCCAAATCGGCATCGCCCGCCGCGAAGAAGGCCGGTGTGCTCCACACCATCATGCCCGTGGGAACGTTGATCTTCGCTTCCATGGCAATGCGCCGTTCCCCCTGGGGTGCCACGATCGGTGTCGGCCTTCGTTTGACCGAAGGCCCTGGCGGTATGGGGCCAAAATATTTTTCCACCAAGCCCTTGGTAACCGCCACATCGATGTCACCCGCAATGACAACGGTGGCGTTGTTGGGCGCGTAATACCGGGCGAAAAAACTTTTGATTTCGTCTTCGGTGGCCGCATCAAGATCTGCCATGGATCCAATCACTTCATGGGCATACGGATGTTCCTGCGGATATAGCGCCTCGGTCAAAACCCGTCGCACATCACCCATCGGGACATTTTCGACCCGTTGGCGGCGCTCGTTCTTCACGACGTCGCGTTGATTTTCAAACGTCGCCTTGAATGAAGGGCGATCCAGCAGAAACCCCATCCGCGAACTTTCAAGCCACAGGGTCAGTTCCAGTTGGTTTGCCGGCACCGCCTCAAAATAGTTCGTGCGATCCGTTGATGTGGACCCGTTCCGATCCGACGCCCCCGCTTCGGCCAGATATTTGAAAAAAGTGTCCTCGGGGATGTGTTTGGTCCCTTGGAACATCAAATGTTCAAACAAGTGCGCGAATCCGGTTCGGCCAGGCGCTTCGTCCTTGGACCCGACCTTGTACCAGACCTCGGTGTGCACCGTCGGCACCCCGTGGTCGACGTGAAGGATGACCTCCAACCCGTTCTTTAGCGTGTATTTCTCGAAGGAAATCTCAGGTTCGCGGGCCTGCACGACTTCGGTCCGGCCCAAGATCGACCCCAGGACCACCAGGGTTGCTGTCCAGAAAATGTGACGTCTCATGTGGCCCCATCCTGGCGCGGCGGGGCCTCCATGTAAAGCCATCCTCACTCTGGTCTTGACACTGTCGTTCGGCGCACTAGTGTACGCACCCTGTTTGGCAATACACAGGCACGTAGCTCAGTGGAAGAGCATCACCTTGACACGGTGGGGGTCGGCGGTTCAATCCCGCCCGTGCCTACAAGTTTCGACGGCGTCGCCTTAACGCGGAGAAAAGACCATCCCACCCCGGCCAGATAACCGACCCTCAAGCACTGCCGATAACTATCGCGTTGGCCGCCGCATTCGCGTTCCTGAGGTCCGTGTTATCGGAGCCGACGGATCGCAGGTAGGCGTCATCACCACCCAGGAAGCCCTTCGCATGGCGGAGGAATTGAACCTGGAACTGGTGGAGGTCAATCCGCGTTCCGCACCCCCGGTGTGTCGGATCATGGACTTCGGCAAGTTCAAATATGAACAGTCGAAGAAGGAGAAGGACTCGCGCAAGCACCAGTCCCAGATTCTCCTCAAGGAGATCAAACTCCGTCCCAAAACTGACGTTCACGATCTGGAATTCAAGATCAAGCACATCCGTCGCTTCCTCGCGGAGGGGAACAAATGTCGCTTGGTCGTCGCCTTCCGGGGCCGCGAAATCGTCCACCCGGAAACGGGTCAGGCCATGCTGGACCACGTTATTCGCCTCCTGGGTGATAAGGCGACCGTTGAACAACGCGCGTCGATGGAGGGCCGCCGCATGGTCATGGTCCTAGGACCAAAGGTTGGCGTCATACGCGCTGGCGCCGACGACGATGTGATTGAACCGATCACCAAGCCCATCGTTCCCACGCCCGGTGGCGTCGAAGGACCTTCGGGCCCCGCGGTTTCCGCGCCGCCCCCCCAGATGCCGTTCAAGCGTAGACGTTGAATTTCATTGAGTTGAATTTGGTTGCCAACCTGATCGATCTCGTTATACTCCGCCGCTCTCATGGCTAAGTTGAAGATGAAGACGAACAGCGGCGCCAAAAAACGCTTCAAGCTGACCGCGTCCGGAAGAGTAAAACGAAAGCGCGCTTTCTTGCGCCATAACCTTGGGGCTAAGTCCAAGAGCGCGAAGCGGAAGCTTCGCCGCCCTGGCTACATCTTCAAGACCCAAGAGCATCAGATCAAAGCGATGCTCCCCTACGGTACCTAACAGGAGCCCCGACCCATGCCTCGCGCCAAAGGTGGCTATAAATCTCGACGGCGGCGTAACCGCATCCGTAAGCATGCCTCGGGTTTCCGGGGTGGACGTTCAAAACTTTGGAAGGCCGCCATTGAGGCTGTCCATCGGAAGTGGCGTTACGCCTGGTTCCATCGCCGCAAACGGAAGGGCGACTTCCGGACCTTGTGGATTGCGCGCATTAACGCCGCAGCCCGCGAATTGGGTCTTAGCTACAGCCGCCTTATATCGGGCTTGGCGAAGGCTGGCGTTATCTTGGATCGAAAGATCTTGGCGGATCTGGCCATCAGCGATCCCAACGCGTTTAAGAAAATTCTCGATTCGGCACGGGCAGCCGCCTAGCGTTTCTATCCCTCCTTTCCCTGAACGGCCACCCCTGCCTTGTGCGTGGGTGGCCGGTTCTATTTGGTGATTCCATGATTCCTGCTGGCGAACCCATCGACGCAACCAAAGTGATCGCCGGGCTGGATCAGCTAGCCCTGCGCTTCGCGGCTGAAATCGACGGCCTATCCGCCGAACAGGACATTCGGCTGGCCCAGGCCCGGTACCTGGGGAAAAAGGGTCTGGTTACCGACGCCATGAAGGTTCTCGGTCGTCTACCTGCCGCGGATCGGCCCCTGGTGGGGGAGGCCGTGAATCGGGTTAAGGGGGCTATCGAAGGGGCGGTTGACGCGAAATTGGCCGCCTTGGCCGATCAGGCTCTAGCGGGTGAACTGGCTCGATCTGTCGATGTGACCCTGCCCGGACGGGGCCGTCGCCTGGGCACCTTGCATCCTTTGACCCTGGTTCGCCGCGAGGTCGAAGGCGTGTTTCGGGGGCTTGGTTACGAAGTCCGGACGGGGCCTTGGATCGAGACCGAATGGAATAATTTTGACGCCCTGAACACCCCCGCGGATCACCCCGCCCGCGACATGCAGGACACATTTTTTGTCGAAGGTGGTCGTGTTTTGCGATCGCATACCTCGCCCGTTCAGATTCGGACCATGTTGTCCGAACCGCCACCCATCAAGATCATTGCCCCCGGAAACGTGTTCCGCCGCGACGACGACGCCACCCACACGCCGATGTTCCCCCAGGTCGAAGGGCTATCGGTGGCGCAAGGGGTCAGTTTCGAAGATCTGAAGGCGACGTTGATGTATTTCGTCCAGCGGTTCTTCGGTCCTGCGGTCGGCATTCGCCTGCGCCCCAGTTTTTTTCCCTTCACGGAACCATCCGCCGAGGTGGATGCGACCTGTTTCAAATGTGCGGGCCGCGACCTGGAAAGGCGTGCCTGCCGTTTGTGCAAGGGCACCGGCTGGATCGAAATCGGCGGCTGCGGCATGGTGCATCCGAATGTATTCAAGGCGGTTGGTTACGACAAACATGACGTCACCGGGTTTGCGTTCGGATTCGGGCTGTCGCGGATGGCGATGCTGAAATACGGCATCAGCGATTTGCGGCTGTTCTATGAAAACGATATTCGATTTTTAGGCCAGTTCGCGGGGGGGTTATGAAAACCTCGTTCAACTGGCTCTGCGATTGGGTGCCGGGCCTGGCGGCCCAGGGCGTGACGGGCACGGCGGCCCTGCTGACCCGCCTGGGGTTTGAGGTCGAGGGCGTCGAGGATTTGGGCCAAGAATTGTCCGGCGTTGTGATTGCTGAAGTGGTGGCCGCCGCGCGTCCCCACCCAGGTGCGGACAAACTTCGCATCGTCCGCGTGCGCGCCGGTGATCGCGAAGAGGACGTGGTTTGTGGGGCGCCGAATGTTCCACCCCCCGGGAACCGCGTGGTGTGGGCGGCCCCCGGCGCGCGGCTGCCCGGCGGGATGACGATTGCCGCGCGCGAAGTGCGCGGTGTGATGTCGCCGGGCATGTTGTGTTCCGAACCTGAACTGGGACTGGGCGCGCAAGGCGACGGTATCCTGATTTTGTCGCCGGACGATCGTTCGGGTGCGGATTTCGCGGCTGAATTCAAAATTGCGGACGCAATTTTCGAGGTGAACGTCACGCCCAACCGCGCGGACGCGCTGTCGCACCTTGGGCTTGCGCGGGAACTGGCGTCCTTTCTGGAATTGCCCCTTCAGGCGCCGGATCTGCCCAAGGTCACGGTTTTCCCCCAGGAAAAATCGCCGCGGGATGTAACGCTGGCAAAGGGATCAGGATGCTCTCGTTATCAGGCACGGTTTGTCACAGGGGTGACCGTCGCACAAAGCCCGCTGTGGATGCGGCTGCGGCTTCACCGCTGTGGGGTTCGGCCCCTTAACAACCTGGTCGACGTCACGAACTACATCTTGCTGGAATTGGGCCAGCCCCTTCACGCCTTCGATCTTGATCGTGTGCAAGGAAACGTCACGGTTCGTCGGGCAACCACGGGCGAATCGATGCGCACGCTGGATGGGCAAGATCGCAACCTTGATGCCCGCGATATCGTGATTGCTGACGAAAAGGGCCCTATTGCCTTGGGCGGGGTCATGGGCGGGGCCACATCTGAAGTGACGGCGGCAACCCGGAACCTCCTGGTCGAGGCCGCGACGTTTGATGCGGCCAGTATCCGGCGGACCTCGAAGCGGCTGGGGCTGCAGTCCGAAGCGTCCTATCGATACGAACGGGGCGTCGATCCCGAGGGCATTCCCCGTGCAGCCGGACGTGCGTCAGCCTTGTTAGCGTCTTTGGGCGGGGGCCAGGTTGTGTCAGCCGCGATCGACAGCTATCCAGATCCTTGGTCAGCTCGGCACCTGAGGTTGCCGATCCGTCGTCTGCAAACCGTCACCGGGCAGGCCATAGCCGCAGAATCGGCCCGCGCCCTCCTGGCACCGATTCTGGACGGTGTGGCGATTGAAGGGCAGGGCGACGACAGCACTTTGGTCGCGGGCGTGCCTAGTTTTCGGCCGGATCTGATCCTTGCCGAAGATCTGATCGAGGAAGTTCTGCGGCGCGGGGACGGGTTCGGATCGCCCGCCGCACCCGGGCGTATCCTGCCCACCAGCACCCCGACCGCCCATCCTGAGGCGATTCCCGACGCCGCACGAAATCTACTGGCTGCTGCCGGTTTTTCCGAGGTTGCGACCTGGGCCTTTGTGCCCCGCGCGCGCCTTGCCATCATCGGAGGAGACGACCTTTGGTTGGCCGACGGCATCGCAGTTCAAAATCCGATTTCAGCCGACTATGAATTGATGCGCACCTCGCTTCTGCCGGGATTGGCGGATGTGCTTCTGCGAAATTTGGCGCGCGGTGTGGCCGATGTTGCGATTTTCGAGGTCGGCCCCGTGGTCCTGCGTGGGGCCCCCGGGACCGACGCCATCCAATCGGAACGGGCAGCGGGTTTGTTGGCCGGGCATGTCGCGGGTTGGCTGCGTCAGGGAGAACCCTGTGATTTTTTCGACTTGAAAACTGTGGTCGAGGACGTGCTGCGGGGCTTGGGCGTATCGGATGTGTCGATTCAGGGCAAATCCGACAGGCCCTATCTGCATCCGGGCATTTCGGCGCGGATCACGGCCCCGGACGGTTCAGTTCTGGGCCACATAGGCGAAGTTCATCCGATGATTGCCCGGCGTTTAGGCCTGGACGTGCGCGCCTATTTTTTCGAAATCGACCTGGATCACGTGCCGACCGGACGGGGCGATGTGCGCGGCTATGCACCCCCACGTTTTCCTGCGGCGACCCGCGACGTTTCATTTTGGATTGCCGAAGGCACCGCCGCCGCCGACCAGAAACAAACCTTCTTGTCCGCAGGCGAACCTTTGTTGCGTGACGTGCGCGTCCTGGAGGATTTTCGCGATCCGAAATATGCGCCCGTGGGCCATAAGGGCATGTTGTGGTCGCTGACCTACCGTGCCGAAGATCGTACGCTAACCGACGCCGAGGCCGATGCGGCACAGACCCGCGTTGTCGAAGCCTTGCGTCGCCAGATGGACGTCACCATACGCTGATTTTCGCTGTGGCCTGTGGCTGTCGTTGACACCTAGGATCGGCGGTATTAGGGTGCGCACACGATGGCCGCCAATGTTGACAAAGAAGCTTGCGTGATTGGTGCCAAACTCACGATTCGGGGGCAAGTCACCGGGCAGCAGGATTTGGTCCTTGCCGGCCGGATCGAGGGTCGCGTGGTCTTGGGGCAACGGCTGACAATCGAAGAAGGGGGCAGCCTGAAGGCCGAGGTTGAAGTCGCGGAGGCTGCGATCAAAGGTGTTGCTGAAGGCGACATCATTGCCACCCGGGCTGTGACGATGCACGCCCGATCTCGGACCACCGGCACGGTGCGGGCCCCCCGCGTGGCCATCGAAGCCGGTGCCTATTTTTCTGGAACGATCGACATGGACGTCGAACTGCCGCCGGACGTTTTGGTCGGCGGCGCCTAGCGCGGAGCGATCCCATGTCGGCACCCTCACGAAATTTGCCCAGCAAGGAAAAGGAAAAGGTCATGGCAACCAGCACGATCATTGGCAGCGGAATCGTTATTGATGGCGAAGTGACGGGCGACGAACCGTTGACCATCTTGGGCACGGTGAAGGGCAAGATCGTCATTGCGGGCGCGTTGACGGTTGAATCAGGCGCTAACGTCGAAGCTGACGTGGACGCCCTGGCTGTCAGCGTCGGTGGCCGGTTGACGGGAAACGTGGTCGCGCGCGAACGCGTTGAAGTGCGGGCCGCCGGCAAGATGATTGGTGATGTGAAGGCGCCGCGAATCGTGATAGCCGACGGTGCCTCCTTTAAGGGCAACGTCGACATGGACGTTTGACCGAGGTTTCATATGGCTGACAAAGAAACGATCATTGGGGCCCAGACACGAATCTCGGGCGAGGTGCGTGGCGACGAAAATTTGGTCGTGCGCGGGCGCATCGACGGCAAAATTCAGATTACCGAGGCGCTGACGGTTGACGCGGGCGGTATCGTGCAGGCAGATGTCGAAGCGCGCGAGGTCATCGTGCTGGGTGTGTTGGTGGGCAACATCACGGCGGTGGAAAGTGTTCGCCTAGGTGACAAGGCCCGCATGGTCGGTGACATCAGCGCGCCCCGTGTGGTGATGGAATCCGGCGCGGCCTACCGGGGCCGGGTCGAAATGGGCGATGTCGATGTGGACCGCGCGTCCCCACCGCGAAAATCCAGCGAAACGGCCACCCCGCGCCCCGCGCCCCCGCGCCTGTCCCCCCCTTCGCGAGCGGCCGCGGGTCCGACCTTGGCATCAGCGGCATCGCGCGTGGTGTCGGCCCCGCCGCGCCCGATGGTTCCGCCTTCTTTGCCGCGACCGGATACAGCGACCGTGGCGTCGGCCGCGGCACCCGCGTGGGCAAAAAAGAAATTGAAGCGTCGATAGTTGGTTTTCACGATGATAACCAGCCTTCCCGTTTCGTTGTGCTAGCCTGCGCTCGTTCGCATGTGCGGCGTTATCGGTATCTACGGGCATCCTGAGGCCTCGAACCTTGCGTACCTAGGGCTGCATGCTCTGCAGCACCGGGGACAGGAATCGGCGGGCATTGTTTCGACCGACGGTGAGAAGCTTCATTGGGAGCGTGAAATGGGGCAGGTGCGGGATATTTTTTCCGCCAAAAGGCTCCAGCGGCTCCCGGGCAATTCCGCCATTGGTCACGTTCGGTATTCGACGACCGGCAGCTCGGTTCTAAAGAACGCACAGCCGCTGGCGGTTGACTATGCGGGCGGGGGGCTGGCCATCAGCCTGAACGGCAACATCGTCAACGCGAACGAACTGCGACAGAAACTGGAAGACGAAGGATCGATCTTTCAGACGACGACTGATACCGAAGTGATTTTGCACCTGACGGCGCGGTCGCGTGAGACGACCGTGGCGGATCGGATAGCGGACGCGCTTCGGTCTGTGCGGGGGGCCTACTCGCTGGCGTTCTTGTGCGAGGACAGCCTGATCGCTGTACGCGATCCTATGGGCATTCGACCCTTGTCATTGGGCCGTTTGAAAGATTCCTGGGTGGTGGCCTCGGAAACCTGCGCGTTTGAACTGATCGAGGCCCAGTTCGTGCGCGATCTGGAACCCGGCGAAATGATCGTCGTGGACAAGGATGGCCTGCGCAGCCTGTGGCCGTTTAAGGCCTCGACGCCGCGCCGCTGCGTTTTTGAATGGGTTTATTTCGCGCGGCCTGATTCGACCCTGGCGGGTATGCCAGTGTATCGGGCGCGGGAAGACATGGGGCGAAAACTGGCAGTGGAACATGCGGTTGACGCTGACGTGGTGATCCCCGTTCCCGATTCAGGCACGGCGGCCGCGATTGGGTATTCCCGACAAAGCGGGATCGCGTTCGGGCAGGGATTGATGCGGTCACATTATGCAGGGCGGACCTTCATCGAACCTTCGCAGTCAATTCGGCACTTCGGCGTGAAGTTGAAACTGTCGCCCGTACGCGAGGTCATCGAGGGCAAACGGGTGATTGTGGTGGATGATTCGATCGTTCGGGGCACGACGTCCCGGAAGATCATCCAGATGATTCGTAATGCGGGTGCCAAAGAAATCCATATGCGAATTAGTTCGCCGCCGACTGTGGGATCCTGCCACTACGGGATCGACACCCCCTCTAGCGAAGAACTCATCGCGTCGTCGCAGTCGATCGAAGAGATCCGTAAGTTTGTAGGGGCTGATTCTCTTGGGTACCTCTCGCTAGACGGGCTGCATCAGGCGGTGGGCCGCGGCGCCTCGCCGGATCCGAACCATGGGCTCTGCGATGCCTGCTTCTCCGGCAACTATCCCATCGATACGGTACCCGCCAATCGGCTTCGTCAGCTTCGCCTGATCTCGGGTTAAGCGCAGGTTTCCGCTGGCGCTTCCGCCCGCGCTTCCGCCCGAATGTTCAAGTAATAGCGGGTTTAGGCCATTGACCGCAGTGCCGGTCTTCGCCTAGGGTGTGCGCGAAAACGGTCCTTCGGGCCCTTGCGGCAGTTTCCACCTCCTTTGAAAGGCCTCAGATGGCAAGCGATCAAACTCAGGCTCCCGTGGCAAACCAAAAACGCCTCCTTTGGGCAGGATTTACGGCCATCCTGGCGGCCGGTACCGGTTTTGCCCTTCGTGGCGGCATCTTCGACAACTGGGCGGCTGAGTTCGGCTTCACGGGTGGCCAGTTAGGCGCCATCGGCGGCGCTGGGTTCACTGGCTTCTGTTTCGGCATCATCATCGGCGGCATCTTGGCCGACCGTTTGGGCTACGGAAAACTAGTCGTTGCCGCCTTTGCGCTTCACGTGGCGTCGGCGCTGGTGACGTTCACCGCTGCTGGGGCCGGGGCCTACAACGCCTTGTTCTGGGGCATGTTCCTGTTTGCCCTGGCGAACGGCACCCTAGAAGCCGTCGCGAATCCCCTGGTCGCAACCCTTTTCCCTCACAACCGAACCCACTACCTGAACATCCTGCATGCCAGTTGGCCGCTTGGCATGATTTTCGGCGGCGTGGTCGGTTGGGTGCTGGACGATATGATGAAGGTTCATTGGAAGGTTCAGCTGGCCCTCTACCTGCTGCCGACGATTGCCTACGGCCTGATGTTCCTAGGCCAGAAGATGCCAAAATCCGAGGCCTCCGAAAAAGGTCTCAGCATGTCCGAGATGTTCAAGGACGTGGGGCTTTTGGGCGGCGCCGTGGCCTGTTTCATGTTGTCCCTGTTCTTCGGCGGCGTGTTTGCGAACTTCATGGATCCTGGCATGGCCAAGACCGCCGGCTTCGTGATCGGGGGGCTGCTGCTTTTGGGGGTTGGGGCCCTGACCAAGTTCTCAATCGGATCTGGCCTGCTCTTCGTCCTTTTCGTGGCTCACGCGCTGGTGGGTGCGGTTGAACTGGGAACTGACGGTTGGATTCAGAACATCACGGGGAACATCCTGACGTCGGAGGAAGGCAAGTTTCTGTTCGTATTTACGTCGCTTATCATGTTCGGCCTGCGCTTCACCGCCCATTTCATCGAGAAGAAGCTGAAGTTCTCACCGATCGGAATTCTATTTGTATGCTCGATTCTGGCGTGTATCGGGCTGAACCTGACCAGCGGCGTGTCGTCCTTCGGCGTGGCGCTGCTGGCCCTAACGGTTTACGCCTTCGGCAAGACCTTCTTCTGGCCGACCATGCTGGCGGTCGCATCGGATCGGTTCCCGCGCACAGGCGCTGTGGCCATCAGCATCATGGGCGGCATCGGCATGATGTCGGCTGGGCTCATCGGTTCGGCGGGCTTAGGCTATGCGAAGGATCGCTTTTCCGGCGAAGAGCTGAAGAAGACCGATTCGGCGCTTTACGAACAGGTTAAGGCCGAGAAACCCTCCGAGTTCCTGTTCTTTGAGGGATCGCACGGCATCGACGGCAAGAAGCTGGGCGACGTTAAGGCCAAGGCGAAGGACAAACGTTCCCCTCAGGAGAACGTGATCGGCGATGCCGACATCCGCGGCGATCGTCGGACCTTGGTGGCCGATTCGTTCATTCCTGCGGCCATGGCCGCCATCTACCTTCTGCTTCTGCTGTATTTCCGGTCCATTGGTGGCTACAAAGCCGTCAGCATCGGCAGCAAGTAGGGGGCGCCCGTTTCGACCAGCACATCATCGGTGCCGGTCATCCCCGGGCCGCTGCCTGATGCGGCGGCCTTGGACGCGCTGGTGCGCGCCTTGCGGGCCCGGTTCCCGCGCGCCTTCATCGACCGCTACCTGGACAAGCTGCCTCAGCTTGCCCAGGGCGTGTTGATCTGCCCAGGGGCAGCGGTTGTGGGGGATGTCTGCCTTGGGCCCGACGTGTCCATCTGGTACAGCGCGGTCCTTCGGGGCGACATGAGCGAGGTCGTGGTCGGTGCCCGGTCCAACGTACAGGACGGCGCCGTCCTGCACGTCGGGGATTTCAGCCCCTGCGTCGTGGGC
>JAYUUT010000030.1:0-7004 GCA_043754455.1 Myxococcales bacterium | reverse complement strand
GCCCGGAATTCATGACGAACTGCTGTCGAACGACGGCGCCCTGCGGCCCCATTGGCGGCCTTTTTTGGGGCATTTGGACAGCCTGGGCACGGGCGAAATGGCCCGGCGTTGGGACGCGGCCAGTCTGCTGATTCACGAAAACGGCGTCAGTTACAACGTCTATGGCGATCCCCGAGGGATGGACCGTCCCTGGAGCCTGTCGCCCATTCCCGCCTTGGTGTCCGCGGCGGATTGGTCAACCATCGTGCTGGGGTTGCAGCAGCGGGCGCTGTTGCTGGACACGCTGCTGGGCGATCTGTTTGGCCCCCAGCGCATGTTGACCGAGGGCCATTTGCCCCCCGACCTGGTGTTCGGACATCCGTCGTTTTTGCGCGCGGTTCACGGCGTCCCTGTGTCGCGACGGTGCTGGCTGCCGTTTTATGGGGCGGATCTGGTGCGCGCGCCCGACGGGGGCTTCCGGGTCATTGCGGATCGCACGCAGGCGCCGTCAGGGGCGGGGTATACGCTGGAAAACCGCATCGTCGTGTCGCGCGCGCTGCCGGACCTGTTCCGCGCGTGCAACGTCGAACGGCTGGCTTTGTTTTTTCGTACCTTGCAGGAAACCCTGGCGGAACTGGCGCCCCACAACCGCGACAACCCGCGCGTCGTGCTGTTGTCCCCGGGATCTAACAACGCCACGTATTTCGAACAGGCATACCTGGCACAATATCTGGGGTACACGTTGGTCAATGGGGGCGACCTGACGGTGCGCGACGATCGCGTGTACCTAAAAACCCTCAGCGGGCTACAGCAGGTGGATGTGATTCTGCGGCGGGTGAACGACGACTACTGCGATCCACTGGAATTGCGGCCCGAATCCGTGCTGGGCGTGGCCGGGCTGGTACAGGCCGTGCGCCAGGGCAACGTGGCTCTGGCCAATCCTTTGGGTTCGGGCCTGCTGCAAACCACTGCGCTAATGCCCTACCTGCCACAGTTGTCGCGGGTGTTGTTGGGTGAAGAATTACGCCTGCCATCGGCGCGCACATGGTGGTGCGGTGATCCTAATGCGCTGCCCGACGCCCTGGCGCGAGCGGCGGATTTGGTCTGGAAACCTGCATTCCCTGATGGATTCACGCATCCGATTTTTGCAGGCGCGCTGAGTGCGGATGAACGATTGGCGTTGATCGAACGGGTGAAGGCCCGCCCGGCTGATTGGGTGGCCCAGGAACATGTACACGCGTCGACGACCCCGACACTGATTGCGGGAAAACTGGAACCACGCGCCTTGGTGCTGCGCGCTTATGCAGTGGCATCCCGGGGGGGGTGGACGGTGATGCCCGGGGCGTTGTCTCGCGTCGCCGACAGCCCGAACAATCCCGAAGTGTCCATGCAGATGGGTGCGGGCAGCAAGGACACCTGGGTTCTGGCCGACGGCCCTGTCAGCCCCTTTTCTTTGCTGCCACCGCCAAGCCACGCCATCGAACTGACCCGCGGCGGCAGCGACCTGCCCAGCCGCGCCGCAGACAACCTATTTTGGCTGGGACGTTACGCCGAACGCGCCGAAGGTGTGGCGCGGCTGTCGCGCGTGCTGGCCAGCCGGCTACAAGAAGTGTCGGCAACCGCAGATTTGGATGGTCCGTCAGAATTGGCGGCCTTGTTTCGATCCCTGGGCGCGCAAAGCGAACTGGCCTTCACGCCCCTGTTGGCATCCGCCACGCCGGTTACCGGGACCACGTTGTTGCGCGCTGAAGAACAACTGGTCGCGGCGGTCCTAGACCTTGAAAAACCAGGAAGCCTGGCCGCGGTCATTCGATCGACCCTGCGGATCGCGCGGATGGTCCGGGACCGCATTTCTGGCGACACCTGGCGGACCCTTGCCACCCTTGCCGACGAAGTGCAACCGCAAGGAGATCCCGAGAAAAAAACCATTGGCTCCCTATCCGGATTGCTGAACCGGACCGTGCTGACGCTGGCGGCATTTTCGGGGCTATCGATGGAAAGCATGACCCGGGGGCAGGCCTGGCGATTCCTGGATATGGGGCGGCGGCTGGAACGCGCAACCACGTTGTTGCTGCTGTTGCGCAGCAGCCTGGCGGAACCTTGCGCGCGCGAGGCCCCCTTATTGGAAGCCATTTTGGACATCGCAGACAGCGGCATGACCTACCGGCGTCGGTATTTGGCAAATCTGCAGGTGGCGCCCGTCGTCGATCTGCTGATCACCGATGAATCCAACCCTCGATCGGTTTTGTTCCAGGTCAAGGCGTTGGTCGACCACATCGAAGCCCTGCCCGCCCCGACCGGCAATGGGGTTCGCAGCCCGCAACATCGGCTGTCCCTGGCCCTGTTGGCGGAACTGCAACTGGCGGATGTTGAACAACTGTCAGTACCCGACGCATCAGGGGCGCGCCCTGCCCTGTTGTCGTTCCTGGAAAAACTGTCCCGGCAACTACCGACGTTGTCCGATTCTCTGTCTTCTAGTTACCTAAATCACGCCACGATCGGTCGGCATTTGCGCAGCAGCACCGACCCCGCGCTGGTGCCCGGATGAAACTGCGAATCATCCACCAGACCATCTATCGATACGGCGATCCGGTTTCGACATCCCATCACGAGGCGCATCTGGCCCCGCGCGACTGCGAACAGCAACGCACGTTGTCCCACGACGTCAGCATTTCGCCATCACCTTCCGTGCGCCGCGAACGATTCGATTTTTTCGGCAACAGGACCCTGCATTTTAGCCTGCGCGAACCTCATCGATTGCTGGAACTGACCGCCACCAGTGTCGTCGATCGCCGGGCGCCCCCCGCGCTGCTGGATCTGACGCCCCCCTGGGAACAAATTCGGGACCGTCTGCGTTCGGATCGCAGGCGCGACATCCTAGATGGCTACGCCTTTAGTTTTGAATCGGTTCACGCGCGCAAAAGCGAGGCCTTGTTGGACTATGCAAACCCTTCGTTTGCGCCGGGGCGTCCCCTTGTGGACGCCGTACGCGATCTGACCACACGCATCCGCACGGATTTCGTTTACGACCCACGCGCCACTGACGTGTCAACACCCGTGGCAGAAGTCCTGCGGCGGCGGCGCGGCGTTTGCCAAGACTTCGCACATCTGCAAATCGCGTGTCTGCGAAGTTTGGGATTGGCCGCCCGCTACGTCAGCGGATACCTGCTGACCCGGCCTCCGCCGGGAACGCCCCGGCTGATTGGTGCCGATGCTTCACACGCGTGGGTAGCCGCGTTTGTCCCTGACCTGGGCTGGATTGATTTCGATCCCACCAACGACGTCATCCCCGCCGACGAACACGTCACCGTTGCCCACGGCCGCGATTTCGCAGACGTAACCCCACTAAAAGGCGTCATTTTGGGGGGCGGCCGTCACGAGGTCAGCGTGTCGGTGGACGTTGAACCCATTGCGTAGCCCAGCAAGGCAGTGCCGCGATGCAATGGGCGAGCGAGCCGACGTTGTCTGCGGCCAGCCCGGCGCTATGATTGAAGGATGGCGCGTGCCCTTCGTATAACCTTCGACGTTCCGGCCCCACTCTCGGCGGGGTCGGCGTCGGAAATTGCTGATCGGGCACGGCTCCTGCTGGTGATCGATGAAGTGCGGGCTGGGCGCCTAACAAGGGCCGGGGCGGCGCGGGCGATAGGGATGGCGATCGACGATTTCCTGATCGCCGCCGGGGATCACGGGCTGTACGCTATTGACTACGACCTCGAAGACTTCCGCCGCGAGCTGGACGATATCACTGTCCGCGGAGCTTGATAGTGGCGTGCTGGTCGTTGCTGATAGTTCGCCGCTTATCTACCTTTCCCGCGTGGGCGTTCTCCAACTGCTCGCAACCGCGTTTGGCGAGGTCATCGTCCCCGTCGCGGTGTGGGAGGAGGTCGTCGATGCTCGTCCCGACCTGCCTGGGGTCGGTGAGATTCGCTCTGCCGCTTGGCTCAAGGTGGACAAGCGTTCGCTCCCCAACGAAAACCTCGGGCTGGATCCCGGGGAAACGGCAGCGATCCTGCTTGCCCAGGTGCTGCACGCCGACCTACTGCTGATTGATGAGCGCGCCGGGCGCGCCGTCGCGGAGGATCGCGGCATTACCGTCCGCGGCACGCTCGGCATCCTAGTGCACGCTCGCCAAACTGGCGCCCTTGCCGTGCTTCGTCCGACACTGGAGGCCTTGATTGCCGAAGGGTTCCGAATCTCACCCGCGCTTGTGACCGAATCATTACGTCGCGTCGGCGAGCGATAATCCGCGTTTGGCATCGCACCCAAAGTCTACAGCAGCGCGCGGTTGGCCTCGACGAAGGTGTCGGTGGACTCGTCGTGGCGGTAGGTCACAGCGGTGATCGCGCGGCCCTGTATTTCGTAGACGTTGTAACGGGCGCGCCGTTCGGGTCGCCCCGCGTACGAGGCCGATCCGGCGCCGACCACGGGAATTAGGGTTCCCCCAGGGCCCGGCAAGGTCGTGCGTTCGTCGGCGTGATCATGTCCGTGCAGCACCAACGCACATCCGGTACGCGAGAGTAGTGCCACCAGGGCGTCGCGATCACGCAGATTGCGATCTTCGGGAGGGCGGTGGACGACGGGCGGATGATGAATCAGCAGAACGCGTAGACGATCGCGCACATCGACATGGGTCAGCACCGATTCCAGGCGCCCCAGTTGCGCATCCCCTACCCGGCCCCACGCCCCAAGATCGCCGGTCGGCACGCAGGTGTTGACCCCGATCACCGCAACGTCACCCCGCAGCCGCACGAAGGGATACACGCCATCGCCCTGCCCCGTATCCCCCGTTTGAAAAGGCGCGAACATGGCTTCAAAACGCCCATTTTTCAGCACTTCTGGCACATACACGTCGTGGTTGCCAGGAATCACCGACACACGATCCGCTGGAACCTGCAGGCCATCGATCCAGGCACGGGCCGCGTCCCATTCGCCCTGCAAAGACACGTTTGACAGGTCCCCGGTCAGTGCCAAATGATCGAAACCACGGGTGCGCAGTTCCGTGCCTAGTGATTCCAGCAGCGCCATCTTGTGTTTACGTCGCCGGTTCAGCACCAGGTTCACGGCGCCCACCGCGCGTTTGCCAAAAAAATCAGCCAGGGTCGCGCCCCGAAACGACTGAAAATGGGGGTCGGTCACATGGGCCAACCGAAACACCGAAGGATCTGGGCTATTCATCAGGCGTCACCTGGACATCCACCATCACCCCGAAATGGTCCGACGGGAAAATCCCAGCGGCATCGGGCCTATCCAAAACGATCTGACAATTCTGAATGTGCCCGCGGCCATCGCGTCGGCGCGGGGTCACGAACACGTAGTCAAGCCGTCGATCCAGCCCTAAAAACGCAAGCGACGCGGTTCCGGGATTCCGGGCGGCCCAGGTGATCCCCGGATCTGCCGGGTGCAGGGTGTCCCAGGCGTCCTGATAAAACGTGCGCCTACCACCCAAGGTGGTCAACCCCTTCAGCCAGCGGATTTCATCGGATTCGGGACGCGCGTTGAAATCACCCATCAGAATCTGGGGGTTGTCAGGCGTGAAGGTCCGCAGGCGATCATCAATCGCCATCACCTGATCTTCGCGTTCCCGCCCGTGTTGCGGACGATAATTCAGATGCGTCGTATGAACCCACAAAGGCCCCGACGGGGTGGCCAACCGCAGTGACAGCAAGATTCGTCTTTCAGTTTCGGTGGCGTGGGGAAGTTCAAAAACATCATGCGTTTCGATGGACAGGCCGCTGATGATCGCCAGCCCCTCGTGCCCCCCCCGAAACGCAACCGTTGGCGCGAACACACACTTTAGTCCCAATGACGCTGCCAAACGCGCCGCCGTATTGGGCAAGCGATCGGGCACCTCTTGAACTTCTTGCAAGGCCACAACGTCAGGCCGCAGATCCGCAAGAGCGGCGATAACCAGGTCCATACGGGCGTCGAGCGGTGGCTCGGCACCCCACAGGTTCAAGGTCAGGCAGCGCAGGCGCAGCGGCGGCACGGGCCCTCGTTGGAGTTAAATCGCACGGTCCCAGAATAACACCTGCGGGGGTCAGGCACCGTACCTTCTGGGCGGCGGCGCTGGAGGCAATAACGGGCTTAGGGGCCCGCGACCACGCCGGACGCGGTTCCCGAATTGTCGTCGCACGCGTTCTTCCCCGAATAACACAGCTCCGCCGGTGTGGGCGGCACAGGGGGCCTGCCCGAGGGCCCACGGGGGCCCAAGGGAACTTCGATGGCCACCTGGGTCCGTCCGTCCACGGCTAGGCCCACGGCCCGCAACACCACCGATTGATTGCCACCGTCCGTTATGTATTGGCCTAGGCGAATTTCGGCGCCGTCATTGCGGATCCACACTGTGTAGGTGCCCATCAACGTTTGCGTGGGGGAATCGGCCGTTCCCGCGTTGCGGTTGAAAGACGCCGGAGGGAAGGGGATGTTTTGCAGGGGCACGTTTAGGTCGCGAAACAAGGCCCCCACGCCGTTGGGCATGCCGGCGCTATCAATACCCGTCGGACGGTTATCGCCCTGCATCCCGGCGACCCCGGCCAAGGTCGAGCTTGGGTTCAGCAAGGTGTTCAAGTCCGGCGCCACGGGCGCGTTGAGCGCCGCCATCGCCCGTTCCAGCCCCGCTTCAGCGACGACCAGCGCCTGTTGTCGTTGGTTCATGTTGCCGCTGATTTGCAGGTTGCCGGTGGTCAACCACAACGCCGTCACCCCCAGCCCCAATAAACCGATCATCACCAGCATGACAATCAGCAGAACCGCACCGGTTTCGGAACTTCGACGACCTGAAACTTGCGAGTGACCGTCCATGTTTGACCCATCGTCGGAATCGTTTTTTTCCTTGAGCACCTTTGCGGGCCCGAACGGGGGGGCCGCAAACAATGCGAACCTCGATACGCGATTTTGCGTAGTGGCAAATATATAAATAGAAACACGTAGTTGTGGTCAGTCTTCGGCGTGCAGATGGGCGCAAAAAGGTCAGTCGGAAAAAGCCTAAAGAACTTTAGGCCTTTCTCCCGATGGCTCTACAAATG
>JAYUUT010000029.1:0-8531 GCA_043754455.1 Myxococcales bacterium | reverse complement strand
ATCCGACGCCGCGCCAAGTCATACACAACAAGAGAAAACTTGCGTCTACGCCCGCTCCTTCGGAAGATGGGCACCGTGACCACCCTAGCGGCCACCATGTCGTCGGGCGCTCCGCAGGTGACCTCCCGCGACGAACGGATCTTGCGTGTTCGCGCTGCCACGTTCCCAAGGCGGTTTTCGGCGGCGATCGTCGATCTTGTGATCGTGGCAGGGCTTGCAACCGGTGTCACAATCGTGGCCGCTTTGATCCTCGGCGTGAAACTACCCACCCCACGGGAACTGGGGCCCGACCTGGTCCTAGCCGGCCTTCTGGAAAGGCACCCGATGGCTCTTGGCGGGATCGGACTTTTCTTTGGAATCGGCGCGCTCTACCAGATTTATCTGGGTGGTGTCACAGGCCAGACCATCGGCAAATGGCTGTTCGGCCTGCGGGTCATCTCGATTCGAGGCACAACCCCGGGCCCGATTCGCGGCATTCTTAGGCTATTGGCCCTGTTCCTGTCCTTCGCACCGCTCGGCCTTGGATGGTTGTGGTGTCTGTTTGATAGGGAACGCCGATCGGTCCATGACCATCTGGTGGGCACGTACGTCATCATGGACACCTGATCGGCCAGCACCGCCGTGGCCGCTGAAGAACGTCGTCCCAGGGAAAACGAAGGCCAGCTTGGCCCTCATTTGCGGGCGCGTGGGTTGCTCACGGCCCCACGCCTGGATCGCGCCGAACGACGCCGCCAGCTTTACGGGGGTACCCTGGACACCGTCCTTTTGGAACTGGCGTTAATTGACGAGGACGTCGTCGCACGCGCGTTGTCTGAAGCCACAGGACTGCCCGAAGGCCCGCAGGGCGAAATTTTGGCAGGCCCCAAGGACGCACGCGAACGGATGGACCCGGCGACCTGCCGAAACCTGTCTGCCGTGCCGCTTGCGCTGATAGGTGACCGGCTGCGGGTGGCCATTCATATCGACACCTCGATAGCGGGGCTGCATGCCTGGGCGCAGACCGTGGATCTGCTGGTGGAACCATTGATTGTGCCCCAAATGCGCTTCGAGGCGCTTTTCGCGGCCAGTTATGGTGTATCGGTCGCCCCACGTTTTGCGGCGCTGCTGGGCCGCCTGATGGGCCGCGATCAAGCCCGGCGTTGGGCGAACACCCATACACCCCAGCATCGCCCAACCGTCCCTGTCATCGAAACCGCAGGCCCGCGCCAGCGCCCGACCCAGCGTCTTGGCACCGAAGTTGCGACTCCCCAAATCGTCCCAGCCAACGATGACGCCACGGTTCCGGTCGTGATTTCAGCAACGGCCTTGGCCGCCCTGCGCGCGGGCCCCGCGTCTGCACCGGGATCCCCAGCGCCGGGCATGTCAGCCCCGCCTGAACGGCTCTCCGCGCACCAGCGCCCTACCATCATCACGGGTCTTTCGGCCGATATCGTCGCTGTGCCACCTGTCGGGCCCGTTCCAACCGACACGTTGCCCGATGAAGATTCAGTCGAAACCCTGACCGCCGAACCTGCTGCCCTGGCCTCAACAGATCCACAGATCCGTCGCGAGTCTTTGAGAAAGCTTCGATTTCACCTGCAACACGACAAAATTGCGCCCCGTCTGCCAGGGCTTCGACAGGACGTGCTGTCCCCTGACAAATCGCGCGCCCTTCGCGCCATCGCGGATTTGGCAGCCTTGGGTGACGCCCAGGCCGTTCCTTCCCTGATCGATCGCTTGGGTGATGCCGACCCGGATCTGGTCAACGCCTCCCTGGTTGCCCTGGTGGACATTACCCGCCACGATTTTGGAACCACCCGCTGGCGCTGGGGCAACTGGTGGCGCCAGGCCCGCCACCAACATCGCGTGCAATGGCTGATAGCGGCTCTTGGTGGGAAGAACCCTGAACTGCGGCTGGGGGCCGCCCTGGAACTGGAACCACTAGGGGACGGGTACAGCGGCTACCACTTCGATCTGGACAAACGCGATCGCGACGAAGCCCAGCGCCGCTGGCAACTGTGGTGGCAGACCACGGGCCGAATAAAATTCGCCCGATCTGCGGATTGACCCGCCGAGCCACGTCGTTTTTTTTCGCCGCTGGCATTTTTTTCATTCTCGGAGAAGATGGGCCCCTTCGCGAAACGAGGAGATCCGCCATGCGTCGCAACGTCCTGTTTTTGTCCCTAGCCCTTGCCTGTTCAAACAAGTCATCGGACAAGCCTAACCCTAGCCCCGGCGACCCGTCCCCCGACAGCGGATCCGGCACAGTGGGATCCGGCGGCAGCACAGGTTCAGGTGGTAGCGGATCAGGCGGCAACAGCGGATCAGGTGGTATTGCCACCGGGGCCGGTGGGAAGGCTGAAGGCGGCGCCCCCGGCAAGGGAGGATCTGACACTGTCACCGACCGGGACAGCGGATCGGGGGATATGCAAGGCGCCAGCGCCCAAGGCGGGTCACCCATGACCCCAGCCCCAACCGGCAATCCGTACGTGTACGTCGGCGGGTATGACCAGACCATCAGCATCCTGCAGCTAGATATGGCGACGGGAACCCTGATGCAAAAAGGGACGGCAACCGGGGCGGGCAACGCACCGACCTACCTGGCCTTTTCGCCGGACAAGAAGTTCTTATTCGCTATCAACGAAGCCTCGGGGCCAGCGTCTAAGGTCACCGGATTCGCTGTCAGCGCCACCGACGGCGCGCTGACCAAGATCAACGACGCACCAACGGGCGGCGACGGTTCCCCCCACCTGTCGGTCCACCCCAGCGGAAAACTGGTCATGGTGGCCCACTACGGCAGCGGCCATGTTTCCAGTCTGAAGGTCGATGGCAAGGGCCAACTGGACATGGCACCGGCCGACATCCAGCGACCTGCCATGAAAACCTCCCATCAGATCATCAGCGACAAAACCGGCGCCTACGCTTTCGTATGCAACGTCAACGCGAACACGATTTTCCAATACAAGATCGACAGCGCCACCGGCAAGTTCAGCGACAACGACTCGGTGACTGGATTTCCCGCAGGGGCGGGGCCCCGTCATCTGGCGTTTCACCCGTCAAAGCCTTGGGCGTACACCATCAACGAAACCGCAACCAGCGTGTCATCTTTGACCTATGACGCCGCCACCGGGAAACTGTCGGCGCCCAAAACCATCACGTCACTTCCCGCAGCTGTCGCCGCAAGCCCAAGCTTCAGCGGGGCCCACGTCCTGGTTCACCCAAGCGGCAAGTTCGTGTTCTCGTCAAACCGCGGTCACAACAGCATTTCGGTATTTGCAGTGGACGGCACCGATGGCCATTTGACGTTTGCCAGCAACGAAACCGCGGCTGGCGAGATCATGACGCCTCGCGACTTCGGGATGGACGCCACGGGAAAATATCTAGTCGTCGCCAGCCAAATGGGCGCGAAGGTCAGCGTTCTGCAAATCGATCAAGCGACAGGAAAGCTAACGCCTAAATCAAATCTCACGACGCCAAAGCAGCCCGCTTTCGTCGGCATCGTGTACCTGCCCTGATAAGCAGCCCGAGAGCGACCAGCACAGCTCCGACCCCTGGGGTCTGCCCGCCAGAGCCAATTCGGCAATCACAAGCACCGCCAGAACCTGGCGGTGAACCACCATCGGTGGAACTGTCAACGTTATCACCGGCCTCGACGGAATCCAGGGCATCGGCCTGTCCTGGATTTGCAGCGGCGTCAGCAATACGGATGGTCCTATCAACAGCGCGGGCAACATCAAGGCCAACATCAAGGCCAACATCAAGGGTCGCTGCCGCGACGTCTTCGGGGCGACGATCGGGCGGCGAGACAGCCAGATCCGATCTGGCCGCCAGATCCGATCCAGAAGGCGCATCGGCCACCCCGGCGTCAACCAAGTTCCAAGCCACAGCGAGTCCGCCGTCCGGCTGAACCGGTCGAACCCTCACCCGAATGGCAGCAAGCGGGAGGTAAACCGCCCCGCGATCATCGGTGGCCCGAACCCGAAGCTCGTAGCTCCCCGCCTCCACATCTTTCCAGATCATTTTGTACGGTTGAGCCCCGGTCAATACAAACGATTTGAACGGTTGAAATGAATCGACCAGTTCTAGGCTGACAATGCGGCCATCTGGATCCGAGGCCTCGGCCGAGACGGTAATTGTGGCGGGGGCGGTCGTGTCCGCCACGTCCGTCGTGAATGAGACGACAGGCGGCAGATTGGTCGTGGTGACGCTGATGGCCGTCGTGGCACTGCTGCTGCCCCCCCGGTTGTCAAAGGCCTGCGCGGTCACAGTCACGGGCAACACAAACCCAAACATCCACGGAGGTTCGGCCAGGGACCAGGAATGGACAAACGGCGGACTTTTCACAGTAGCCAACAATTGTCCACGGGACGAGAACTGCACGTACGCAACGCTGCCATCGCTGTCCTGGGCAGTCGCTGTAATCGCAAGGGTGCAGGGGGCTGCGCACGTAGGTTTGTCGGTTGTGACGGTGACGACAGGTGCCACATTGGGGATTGTCGCGGGCGCCATGGAAGGCTTTAACAGCACAAACTCGTCGTCAATCGTTCCGGTGCTGGTCAGAAACCGACCTTTCAAACGGTCGCCCTCAATGTCCACCACCAAGCCCCCGCCACGCGATAACGACACCGCCATCGCAGGGTGATCCAGAGAGCCAGATCCGACAACACTGCTGCTGCCGGCAACAACATAAATTGATCCCGATCCCGCTTTGGCTCCCGTACGAGGTTTGACGAAGGGTCCAGTCCCCTCCCCTTCTCGTCCCATCCCCGGATCTTTGACCATGACGGGTGTCAGGGTGGTGGATACCCCGGAGTGTCCCGCCATCAAATGCGACCGTTCATAATTATGGCTGTGGCCATTCAATACAAGATCCACACCAAAACGTTCAAGCAACGGCGCAAACACAGTTCGCAAGGCAACCAGGTCAGGCTCCGCGTCTGAATCGTGGGTTCCTTTCGAATAAATTGGATGGTGAAAAAATGCGACCACCCAGTCACGGGGGTTGGCAGAAAGATCCGCCTCTAGCCACGTCGCCATCGGCGCCGCCGCCCCCTTATCGGAAAGCATCGAATCTAAACACACGAAATGCACGGGGCCGATATCGAACGAATAATAAGCTTCGTTGCCAGACGGAACGCCGCCCGCCTCACCCTTTTCGGGAAAGTTGAAAATCCTGAAATAGGCCTTGTCCTCGTCGGTAAATCCATAGGTCTCATGGTTGCCTAAGGTCGACCAAACCGGCAGGCGCCGCAGGACAGAATTCCACGGTTCAAATAACGCCGACTGGTATTCGTCCTCAAGACCGCTGTAGTACCCGTTGTCACCCAACAACAGCCACGCGTCGGTCTTGTCCGACCCTGGTAGCCGAAGATACGCGTCCCGAAATCCCTGTAGGACCGTGTTGCCCCATCCCCCATCACCCACCGTAAAAAACCGCACAGCCCGCGCCGTTCCCGCCACGGGTTGGGTTTGAAAGGCCATCGTGTCATCGCCTAAAAGACGATGTTGGGCGGTACCCACGGCATACCGATACCGCGTTGCCGGCACGAGCCCGGTTAGGGTGATCGCATGTTCTGTCAGCAGCACTGGATCGTCGACCACAGACGTCAACGGCCGTCCCTCGACACCCACCTGCACGCGGCTGGACGACGCCACGTCGGTTTGCCACCGCAGCACCAATCCCGTGGAATGTGCCGTTTGTAAATAGGGACCACGCGTAATCCGCGGCACCACCGATTGCGCATGCCTGCGTTGATCTTCTGGATCCACAGGGGCCGCGCAGGCTGCCACGCCCCCCAGCAAAACGGCGGAAACGAAAAATGGCATTTTCATTGTTTGATCTCAGAATCTAGCGGCCGCTGCGAGGCCGAATTGTGAAGGTGTGGCGACCAACGCCACTTGCGGCGAATCGGCATCCGACCCCCCAAGGTATAGGCTGGACCCAACCACGAGGACAGCCCCTGACCCCGCAGCAAGCCAGCCCTGCGTGCGTGTGTTCCGATTGTAACGACACGGGGGTTGGGCGCAATCACCTTCACCGTTGACGGCCAACCAATATGCCCCCAGCGCCCCCACCCCTATCCCCAGCCCAAGGCCAATGACAGACAAAACCAGCCGCTTCGAAGACCGACCCTGCACGGGCGGGCCTTTGTCGGACGTGGGAAGGGGGACCATCGGCGTGGCGCCTGCTGTTTGAAGGGGAGGTCCTGTCGTCGATCCCACGGGTAGCGCCTGCAGTTCGACGACAATTTCCACGCGCGTCCTAGGCGACGTTTCAGCGCGGAATTCAAAGGTTTTGTATCCCGGGGCCTGCACCTGAACATCCACCGGCCCCACCAGGACGCGCAGAGGTTTATCAACATCGATCTCGGCCATGTCTTTAGTGCCGATCCGCACCCGCATGCGGGGAGGCCGCTGCACGGGCAATCGCAACAGAACTTCCCCCAGATGCCCCGACACCGTGTCCAAAGATTTCGCTATCGGGCCCCGGTTTTTGGCGATCCAACGATCAGAAGAATCCCGCAGGGCTTCCTCTAGTTTTCCGGCAGCCTCAAGCCAGTCTTCCATCGCCTGAAGCGCCAGTCCCACCTGGGCCGTGGTGCGCGGGCTGGGTGACGCCGCGTGAGCTTCCCGAAACGCCGCCAGGGCCTTGTCGTATTCGCCGGCGGCCATATGGTCACGGCCTCGGTTGACCATCGCCTCGACATCACGCGGCGCCGCCTGGGCAGGGACGGACACGGCCAGCAGGATTAAGACAACCAAACGCATTGTGAAAAGTACCTTCGCTAAAGTATAGGGACGCCGTTGGGCGTTAGCTTCGGACCCTTATCGGACCGTCGGGTCTTTTTGTTGCGAGGTTTCGTCGCCGATGAGTCGGCATTGTCAGCAGGTTTCGCAGCCGCAGGAATCGCGGAGACAACGGCCGGCGCGGGAACAGGCACCGGTGCGGGTGCGGGTGCCACTGGCGCCACCACGACCGGCGGTACGGCTGTGGTCTTGCCGCCCCGCGCGAGCAGTGCAATCGCAATCACAGCGACAACGCCCACGGCGGCCAGAGCAATCCCACGAACTCCGAAACGGGAAGATCCGCGGGGGCGTCCTGTCACAGAAATCCCCGAACGAAACGTCGATTCCGCCGGCAGCGCCGCACCCGAAGCCGACAACCGTTCGCGCGCGCCCTGTTTGGTCAACGTCACAGGCAAATGCGCGGCCATGTGATCGGGCAGGGCCTGGGTAGATGCCTGGGGCCCTGAAGGCGCCACGCCGGTGGCATGGGTGGGGGCTGGCGCGCCGTGGGTAAAATAGTCGTGCCAGGCCATCTGAACCCGTTCGGAGGCAAACGGCAGCAATTCCTTGCCGACGGCCCGCAGATCCGCGAACCGATCTGCCGGAGCACGTCCCATCATTTTCAAAATGATCGTTTCTAGGCGCGGTGGCAAATCGGGCCGCAATTGCGAGGGCCGTACAAACGAGCCCTCGACCACCGCCCGCAATAACAAATAAATATTGTCGACCGCATAGGGCAGCCGGCCGGTTACACATTCATACAAAACCACCCCTAATGCATATTGGTCGCTGGGCGGACCCAGCAGATGGCCGCCCGACGCCTGTTCGGGGGACATATAGGCCGTGGTGCCGACAATGCCGCTGGTGGCGGTCAACGGCTGGGCGTCGGGCCGTTTTGAAACCCCAAAATCTAGGACCTTGGGCACTTCACCAAGAGGGGTACGCGTGAGCATGATGTTGTGGGGTTTCAGATCGCGGTGAACAATCTGACGATCATGGGCGGCCTGCACCCCGGCACAAACACCGAGCAAGATTTCAATGGCCCGCGCTGGCGCCAAAGGACCTTTGGCCAGCAGAGATGCTAGGTCCTGCCCCTGCAATAACTCCATGACGATATACGGGCGGTGATGATCGAAACCGAAATCAAAAATCTCGACAACGTTGGGATGGCTGATCCCAGATACCGCCTGCGCCTCACGTTCAAACCGCACCAGGGCGTCCGCGCTTTGATCGACCGCAGGCGACAATGTCTTGACGGCCACCCGACGCTCCAGCTTCGTATCGCGCGCCTGGTAGACCGCCCCCATCCCGCCACGACCAATCAGCTTTTCAATCTCGAAGCGACCTAGTTTGTCGCCAGGTGACATCACGAACGAACTCATCTGTGACGGCGCCGCGGACAGTTCGATCGTTGGCACGGGTGCCACCGCATGTGCGACATCGGGAAGCCCCACCGACGGCGCCTCGTGTCCGACAGCGGTCGGGCGATGTTCCACAGGAGCCGTCGCCATCGGCAATCCCCCACCTTCGCCCTGTCCTCGTTCGCCGCTCATGGTATGATAACGCGACAGGACTTAGCACGGAGAACCCCACTGGGCAATGCGGTTCAGGCGAGGGTCTTATTACGCGAGATGCGGGAATTACTGCATCCCGCTAATCCTTAGGCCCTCGATTCGGGAGAAGTGGTCGATGTTTCTGGTGGTGAGCATCGCATTTTGCGAAAGGCAGACGCCCGCTATCAAATAGTCGGCCATACCGATCCCACG
>JAYUUT010000028.1:0-3260 GCA_043754455.1 Myxococcales bacterium | reverse complement strand
CGATGCGGTCATAGAATCCAGACAGACGAAATGAACATCCCCCCAGTCAAATGAATAATAGGTCTTGCTGCCGGACGGCAAACCACCGGATTCGCCCTTTCCCGGCAGGGTGAAAATCTGCAAAAAGGCGACGTCGGTCAAGATGGCGGATCCATAGGTTTCGTGATTGCCAATGGTTACCCACAGGAAGGTGTTCCGCAAAAGATCCGGATACAGTTCGAACACGGCCTTCTGGTGTTGATCGTCGGTGCCTTCGTTGTAGGCGTTGTCCCCCAACATCAACCACACATCCGTCGGGCGACCAATCGCATACTTCCGGTACGCGTCAAGCACCATTTGGGCCTCTTCATTGGCGCGGCCTGAATCGCCAATGGCCCAGATGCGCACCGGTTTGGATGTCCCGGGTGCCGGGGCGGTCACAAAGTGCGTTTCCTCGTCCTCACCGGCCAGCGCCCCTTCCGTGGTGCCTATTGAATAGTAGTATTTCGTGCCAGGGGTTAGGCCGGTCAGGGTCATTTCGTGATTGAGAACCATTTCGCTGTTGTTGATATTTTTGTTCAGTGCTTTAGGGCTCGCCCCGTAACGGACCCAGCTATTCGTCGGTAAATCGCTACGCCATCTGATGGTTGCCTGGGTCGGGCCTCCCATCTGCAGATACGGCCCACGCAGCAGGAATAGGACCTCGCTGCCGGTGATGGACATGTCGAAACTAAGATCGGTCGACGCCTCATCGTTTTGATGGACCTCGACTGCCAAGGTGTTGGGGCCCACGACCAGCGCCGCAGGATCAACCGTGCGCTGAATATAAAGGTTCTCGACGGCGGCCTTGGGGGCCAACGTGTTTCGCGCCAAGGGGCCCGCCGGGAGGTTCTCGCGATAGACTTCTTTGCCGTTCAAGTAGACGGCGGCGCCATCGTCCTGAAGAACGCGGAAAATCAGGTCGGCAAACACGGTGGGATCCGCAACTTGAAAGGTGCTGCGAAAATAGGTTGTTACGTGTTTTTTTTTGGGATTGGCCCCGAAGCCGACAACGGTGGCCTCATCGCCCTCCCCGTAGCCAAGCTGCGCTGGCCCGGATTTCCATCCGCTGTCGTCAAACGAGGCCATGATCCAATCGGCCGGAGGCTGCGACCCATTGTCCAAGTACCGCCAGTTCGATTTGAGCCCCAAGAGGATTTCAGTTTCCGTGAGCAGAGACCGGCTGGTCGCGGCGACGGATGGCGCGGATGGCGCGGGGGCGCAGGCCATCGTCCATAGAAAACAAAGCGAACCCAGGGGTGGGATTCGCCGCAACAGGCGCCGAAAGGGCGATTGCGCCATGGGTATTTAGATCGTACCACCTTATCGGCGCGCCGTCGTTTTCCGGTAAAAGATTACGGCGGGCGCAGACGGCTTATGGGGATGATTTCCTTGGCCTGGCTGGCGCTAGACCAGGAAAGGTGGACAACGGCATGTTCCATGTTGTCGTAATATTCAAGTTTGATGTCGACGGGTTGGTTCGCCTGAAGCGCGATGGTTCCCGATACGGTTAGAACCCCGTGATCGTTCCAATCATCCACGATAAGGTTCGCAGGGTTTCCAACCCAAAGCCGCGTTCCATCGTCGGCCTCCGTATAAAACGTATAGGTCTCGGAAAAACGGGGAATGACCTTGCCCGTCCACCGGGCGCTGAAACCATTTACGGGCAACGTGGTGCCCGGCGGCGCGTCGAGGACCCAATTGTAGTCAACATTCGCTTCTACGCGCGTGGTGTTCATCATGGCGTTATCCAAGGTTTTGCCCGCGAAATACGTAGCGAGTAGGCCGCCGCACTGCGTGTTGAAACATTTCGCAGGTGACACGCATTCGCCATCGTTTGCGCACACAGTGCCGCAAGCACTGCCCGCGCAGGCGAAGTTCAAACATGAAGCGGGCGTGACAACCGCGCACGAATTGGCGCCCACGCAGGTCGGCGCTGCCGTGGCCACTGCATTGGCACAACTGGCCGTGCCGCAGGCAGATCCCAGTGCGTACCGATCACAAACCCCAGCGCCATCACACGCGCCGTTGGTGCCGCACGAATTCGCCCCCTGATTGGCACAACGTCCGGCGACATCAACCACGCCGCGGGGAACCGCCGTGCAGGTGCCTTTGAATCCAGGAAGATTGCAGGCGTAACACAGGGACATGCAGTCAGTCGCACAGCACACGCCCTGTTCACATTTTCCGGTTGAACACTGTACGTCCTGGCTGCAGTCCTGCCCCTGCGCGATGGGCGTCTGGCAGGTGCCCCCGACGCAGATCCCGGTCCCGGCGCAATCGGTTTTGGCCAGACATGAATTGCGACAGGACAGGCCATCGAAACAAACGTAGCCCGCACAGGTCGTCGGAACGCCCGGACGGCAGGTGCCCGCCCCGTCACAGTTTGGCGCGGGCGTGAACGAAGTCCCTGCGCAGACCGAATCACCACAAAACGTGCCGATCGCACGGGCTGAACAGGTCCCTAGTTTTCCGGGGACATTGCAGGCGGAACACAGCGCGCAGGTTGAGGAGCAGCAGATCCCGTCAACGCACAAACCGCCCTGGCATTGGGCGGCCTGCGAGCACGCAGCCCCCAAGGCCCGTGCCGGCCCGTCGACGGGTCCACGAGGGCCGTCGGGAGCGGCGTCCGGGGGCGCGTCGGGCACAGCAGCGGGGACGTCCGCAGGTGCATCTGGGGCCGCGTCCAAAATCACAGCCGCACGATCGGAAGGTGACGCGACGTCACGGCTGGTCAGCCCCCCCATATCCCTAAACGTGACAACGGGTGCAAGCGCTGTGTCGGCGCCTCGCAGGACATCAGCGGGCGTATCGGACCCAGCCGAAAACCCGGGCGCATCCGGGGGTCCAGGGGCGTCTGGCGCGAATGTGACGAACGCATCAGGAAGGGCCGGGCGCGGCGCCATGTCCAAGCGGCGCTGACCAACCGGGTCAGTGAATTCCTGCGCGTCCAACTTATCTGAACAGGACCGTCCCGAACACCGGAGCTGGGGAGGCAGGTCAAGATTCACGCAGCCCACCACCATGCCCTGCATCGCGATGAACATAATAATACCAACGGGGAACCTCTGGCTCACCCGGTGGAAGCTAGCACCCCGGCGGTCGGATCCGTTTCAAGATCAGGTGTAGCGGCGCATAAAACAGCAGGGTAAGCGCGGTCCAAATTACCAAGAGATGAATCACCGGGGGACCCCAGGCACGCCTGAAAAGAGGATCGAAAAATACGTAATTGTGGTTGCGAA
>JAYUUT010000027.1:0-14609 GCA_043754455.1 Myxococcales bacterium | reverse complement strand
CCCGTGGCTAATGTTGGTTCAGCATGTTCGCATTCAGGTCTACTGCTCAGAACTTACCGGCCCCACACCATTCAAAGAGCGGCGAAATGCCAGAAAATTCCGCAGGAATTTCGCAAACTACTGACTGCGCTACAGCCGTCAAGAGCTGCAGAATCCTTTGAGGTCCCGTCGGACCTCCGGATTGAATCGCTGCATCTAGCGCGTTCGGATTGGAAAAGTTGTATCGCTCCTCACGGAATCGCTCGGACCAGTAACGGATTATGTACGGACAATGAACTGTATGAACCAAGGCGCCGCTAAAGAGTACGCCCGGGAGTCTCGCGAGTGCCAGCATTTGGGCCTGCAAAGCCTGTAGAACGGTCAGGTCATCGCTCAACTGTCGGGTGGGGTCAGATGGCGTTGGTCACAGTCACAGTGACGGTGCTTTTTTTGTCGCAGACGGACTTAGCGCTTTCAGGGGTAAGAATCGCGCGTTCAACCGCGACGTTGTGACGGGCGAACCGCCCGGCGGCCCACAACTTCCCGGAGCGTGAGGATATCGGGTAGCCCCGGTACTTACGTGCACAGGTTCCGGCGGCCGCCGTATGCCTCGAAGCCCTGCGGAATACCGATGCCAAACCCCGCGTCGGCCCGGCGCCGGGCTTCGAGAAGGCGCGTATTTTACGGCTGTTATCGGCCTTTGACGCAAAGGAACAAAGCGCTTTGAATGCCTATCTGCCATCCAATCAGGCAAGGCACTTCTATTGCCGTCAGGCAGTTCATAGAAAATCTGAACACCTGTCGCGCCTGATTGCCGTCTATCCTTGGAGTGGCTATGTCCATCCCCCACATCGGTACGGTCAGTGCCCCACGCGTTCCAGGCAAGCCAACGTGCTTTCGACACCACACCGCGCTGTGGTGCGGCTGTGGCGCGGATTCATCTCGTGCGGTGGAGCAACGTGACATCGTCGCCCAGGTTGAGCACGGAGCTACGGAGTGTCGTCAATGCGGCAAGCGGCTTGACCTGCGCGAGGGACTCAGGCGTTTCCATTCCTTGGGGACACCTGAGGGGCTGTTCGGTCTCGATGTCTATGTAATCGGCATCCCGATCGCAGCCACCGAGTCCGCATCGATCCTTCAGGCCGACCTCACGCCGTACCTTCCATCCCAAGAATTGGTGTTCGCGAACGTAACCCCGGAGGCAGCCGATGTGAAGGACATCCCCTTCTTGTTGGCGCCGCAGAATATGCATCACAGGTGGTCGGCGAACATGCGCTTCCACGTTCCTGCCGGGAAAGCCAGGAAGGTGAACCTCCTCGTGGTCGCCAAGCCGGAAGACCCTCTGGACCCTGCACTGGAGATTGCGGTGCAGGCGGTCGAAAACTTCCACCAGGGCCGGTTGCTGATGGCTTCGGTACTGCTGCTCGCATCTGTCGAGGAGTCGTTCAGATCGATGCTGCAGTCTTTCTACACGGAACGCGGTGTCCCGCTGTCTAGCGACCTTGGTTTCGCCAACCTCCTTGAGAGAGTGCGACTGGTGTTCGAGCCGAGACTCGGACCCCAGATCGTTGGGAAGGTGAAAGAGCTGGCAAGCAAAGGACGGAATCCTGGGGCCCACGGCCGTGCAGCCGTCTTGCCGCCGATTGAGGTCGCAGGTTGGATGGTCGATGTGGCAGCCATTTACGAGTGGTCCAAACTCGCCAAGCCATTGAAAGCCTCCGCGGCCCCGGGGTAGAAGCCGCTGTTGCCGCACAGATCGCCTGGAGTCAAGTCACCGCCGACCAAGGGCGCTCAGTGCTTCCCGCCATTCCGGCGCCCCTCCGTGCGCGTTACCACCGCGGGCGACATCTCGCTCGTGAGCGCTTCCGCCTGGCATCGCCGATTCCTGCGGCGCGATCTGCTGAGCAGTCGGCTGCGGACCCACGGCGGTTTCAGCTCGCGGCGCCTCAAGGGCGCGCAGCAGCTCGCGAAGCGAGCGCACCCCTGACGGCGGGCATGGAAGGCGCCTATTCATCCAGCTTGGCCCTTTGGCGCCGGGCGCGAGACAATGACGAATTGCTGGCGGCGCCCAAACGTGGTCGTAGGGCTAAAGCCGTCGACCCCTTAGTGCAGCGTATTACTGTCCTGGAAAGGGAAATCCGTAAGCTAGCTGCGCGGGCGGAACGTGCGTTCGCGCTGGTCGCGTTCTTCGTGCAATCGCACAACACCCAAATGCCACATGCGGCCTTCGCGGGGCAGACACCTGACGAAATGCATTCTGGTTCCGCGCCTAACCTGGGGTCGGAACTGGCAGCCGGGCGGACCAAGGCCCGTGAGCACCGCCTTGCCACGAACCGAGCCCTATCCTGCGGACGTTGTTCCCAGTCGGCGATTCCACAATGATTCCACCGTTGTCGCAGTTGCGAACACATTTCTGCGGAATGTCTTGGTTCGCAGCTGGGAAAAACGGCTTCGATTCGCTTACGCTCCCGAAGGCAGCCGGTAATCGACGTCGAGGACGTCGAGGCCTCAACCCGCAGCCCGTCCCGGACCAGCGTCGGCCCCCCACCCGCTAGCGGGTGAGGCATGAAGGCATCAGGGTTTGTCCAGCGGAGGAATGGGGGCGCTGCACGTGCCAAAGGGACAGGTGATTGAAGCTTCGCCGGGAATGCCGTTGCGACTGTCGGCGCACGCGAGGCTTCCAAGGTCTACTTCCCATGTCCCCGGCATGCCCATGCATGTAGCGACGCCTTTGGTCGCCTGAGGGGTTGGGAAGGTGATGCGTGAAACCAGGCCGCCACGGCTGTCATAATATTCTAGTTCTGCTGGCGTGCTTGCGCGCGTCACGACGAGGTAGAAGCAGCGGGACAGACCGTCCGGTTTACCCACGTACGCGTATGAGTTTTCCTGTAGCGGGAATTGAAAGCGCATTTTGACTCCGTTGCCAAAACAATATTGCCGAATTCCCATTCCCTCTCGCATGCAGTTTCCGGCCAGCGGGCATTGCGAAAACAATTTATCAAGACAAGGTGGAAAGCAACCCGTCGCCGGACGACTGTCCAAGCCAAGCGAAGGCTGCGTTTGGTCGGCGACGCGAATATCTGTTGGCGGTCGGGAACCACCTGCACCACCAGCCCCCGGTGGTCGGTCCCCGGGAATGTTGACCGGTGCATCTTGATCGATCCGTCCTCCGGAGCCCAGCGACCCGCCTTGCCCAAGGGTGGTCGCCCCATCCCGCAGCACCGCATCTAGGACAACAGCATCCACACCGGCTGATGTGCCCCCACTGCTTGAACACGCCACAAAAACCAGCGCTAGGTTCCAACCCAAGCCGAGTGTGTTTTTCATGGGTCACCTTTAGGGTTGGGCCGGATTTGCGTTTTCGGGGCCTTGACATTCGGCTATGGAGCCACAGGTGATTCGCTGCCAAAGCAGCGAAAGGCCATAGTCGCCACCACCGCCCTCGATGCGCCGATTCTCGCGAAAACCAACCAACTTCCCGCTCTCTGACGACGTTTCTAACGGATTGAAACGCACACCAGAAAAACGACTCGGCGGAAGAGCAAGTTGATTGGGCAGGCTCAATACGTTTCGGAAATTTCCGCGGTCGGTACCAAGAAAGGCGCGTCGCAAGGGGCCCACCCCCCCCTCGCCTTCGACCTGCCCACTGAATCCGCTCAGGTGCGAAATCGTTGCCCGCTCGCCAAAATCAGCCGGAGTGCCAATGAAGGATTCGCTCCCGATACGATCCATCGTCGAATCGTTGTACAGAATGGCGACAAGGGCTGCCGTGACCAGGCCGGCAACTATGACACCCGCTTGGGAGCCAATGGCCGCCGCGCAAGGGGGGCATGCCAAAGCAATTGCCACAACGGCCACGGCCGCAATGGCAACGCCAGCGACGGCAACGAAGGCCCGGCATGCAAAGTCGTCATCCTCGCAGGCGTCGCGCTCAAAAAGACTTGTGCTGAAGACCACCGCGGCATCGATTGGAAGCGATCCCGCCAACGCCAGAGTTCGCGGCGGCTTGACATCATCAGGTGTTCTGGCAGTGCCCCCCGTCGAATTAAACCCGTCACGGTCAAAGACGCGGCTACTGATCTGGACCGGCTTCACGCCAGGAAGAATCTCGGGAACCGATGTCATGACAACCCGCAGTTCGTCCGAACCGGCCCAGTCGGGCCCGGTTTCCTCGAAGCATCGAACGCCATGCAAGCGACCGACCAGTTTAAATCCGCTTTGTTGCTGTGCGGTCACAAAGACGAAGGGCTCCCGCAGGCCACCTGCTACTTCCTCGGGCTCTGAATAGATCCACTCTGGCGTCTCGCCGCAAACGGGTGGACTGCCCGCCGGATGGCGACATTCGGCCAGGGAACGGGGGCGCTGACCGGCACGGGGCGACCAAGCGTCAGATCCACAGGCGCCGACTTGATTTTCGTTCGATACGCAGGACTGGGTCGGCACAGCACAATCATGGCGGGCAAAATCGGACGGGTACGTGAGAGCCTGGATTGATTCCGCAGAACTGAACTCGAGACCTCGGTCCGGATCGTTTGGGTCGTTCGCGTAGCAAGTGTGAATGACTCGACCGGGCTCTTCGGGGTTGCGATGATGGCGATATCCCCCCTCGCCAAGCTGGCCGCCTGGAAAACGGCCATTGTGGTTCATCATCTTCAAACGGAAGAAACGGCCACCAAGACCTTCAGGCACAAGAAATCGCGCGGTGTTGTGGGTTAGGCGGCCACCGTCAGCTGCGGATCTGCAGGCGGCGCCCGGCATGCCACGGCCAAGGGGCGATTGGCAGTTCAAGATCGGATCCGACGTCTCGTTCGCGATGACACCCCCCGATTGCAGCGGAACCAGCGCGGGCGGGGCACTTTCGTTTAGGTCTGTGAACGCAAGCTGCGTGTCGCGTGTGTCCCAGAAGTTGTGCCCGCGAAGGACCAGATCTTGCCCCGGCGTGACGACAGGAAAGGCGTAACAGCGGTTGCCCGTAAAGCTTCCAATTGTCGCGCCAGCATCCTGTTGAATTTCCGCCCCACAAATCAACCCACTTTCCTTGTCACAGGGCGAAGTTTGGCTGCATGGAATATTTGTCAGGACCCCGTACGGGGACAGCCCGTCACCAAGTTCGCCACAATCGCGATTCAATTCCCGATCCGTCTTCAGCGACGAATGGCCGCCAACCGCGTTCGACCGCACAATCCCAGAAACCGTAGGCCTTGAAGTCGATCTCGCAAGGAAACAACCATCGGAGCAACGGTCCACCACGCTACCTGCCACGGTGGTCGCCCGTGCCGCGATCGCAGGGTCCTTGTCCCCGTCATACGCCAAACCACCCGTACAGGCGTTGGTGCGCAATCGTGGCACGCGCGCCGCATTTTCCTCAGCCTGGACCAGGATTGGCGGCAACCGCCTCACCGGATCGCCAGGCTCAAGCATCGCGAGATCACCCAGGACCTGTTGCCTTTGGGCAGGCGTCAGATCGTCCAGCGCCCGCACATGTTTGGCGAGGGCCGCCCGAATCGCCGGACTGGCGGAAGCGACGTAGGCTGAAAGTTCCTGTTCATTCGGTGTCGGTACAACACCCGCCAACGCCCGTTTGATCAACGCCAGTTCGTTCAATGCAAAAAAGGCGACCAACTTCCGCTGTTCCGGATCTGAAATCGCCGCAAGATTGGCAAGCAGGCGGGCACCCGGCGGAAGCTGCGTCGCGCCCGATTTTCGGATCCGCGATCTGCCACTGGCCCAGGACACAGCCCTATCGAAAAGCTGGAGGCCTTCATCCGTCATGTTGGCAGCAAGGTCGCGCCCCGCAAAGAAACCAACGCGAATCCCTGGGGCCTTAAGCCCGACCATTTCGGCCCCGCTGCCGTACGCAAAAAGGGCCGCTTGATCATTCTGGCCAACGATGGTGGCAACTGTCGTCGCCGATGCTGAGGGCCGACCCCAAACAAGCTTTGACGGGCCCCGTGCAACCGTGGGTTTTCCGACCAGATCGGCAGCCAACGGGTGCGTTGCATTCCGAATCTCGATCTGCGTCGCACCATCGATGTCGCCGAAATCGCGCTGCCATACAAGACCAGTCATCCCGAGATCATCAAATAGCGCGGGTTCGTTAACCAGCAAGGGTTTGCGCGTGGTTCGAAACCGTCCGCCCACCTGGAGTGAATCTACGCTCTCCGAAATTACAACAAGATCGACGCCATCGGCGTCTTGCATGCGGGCATCGGACCCCTTGCGCACGTCTACCAAGAAACCCAGTCGACCGAGACGCCCCACAAGAACATTGTCAGATGCGGTTCGGCTGGCTCCGGTTACCAAAAGGGCCCGCGGCTTCGCGGCCCATCGGATGGCTTCATCGAACAGCCGCCATGCGGAATCCGTGAATGATGCCGCAATGTCACGCCCTGCGAACCAGCCAACACGGCGACCGGGCGCTTTTAACCCGACCATTTCGGCCCCCGCCTCGTAGACAAAAACTGCGGCTTGGCCGGGCTGGCCCGCTATATGGGCCACCGTCGTCGATTTGTCAGCCTTGCCCCAAACCAATTTTCCCGCCGTCGTCGCAACCGTCACGCGCCTGGATTGACCGGCAGCCAGTGGGTGCTCGGGCAAGACAATGTCGATAGCAACCTGATTTTGGGTATCACCAAAATCTGATTGCCACACGGGGCCCGTCATTTTCAGAAACGGGAAAAGGGCAGGTTCCATCACGACCATTGGGACGCGGCTGTCGGTAAGCCTTATTCCAACGTCCCGGGACTCGGTGCTTTCCGATACCACCACCAGTCCGTATGCTGCGGCATCCGCGCCCGTCACCCTTGGTCCCGCGATGACTGTGACCTCGTATCCAAGGGTTTGCTCCAACCGGCTTCGCAGCGCTGTATCTGCGGCATTGAGTGCTTCACCGCGCACCACCAACAAGACCCGTCGGTAAGCTGGCGCAGGCGGCAACGCCGGTTCAACAGTGTGTGCCTTCGTTACCGTCTCCGTTGAAACAGGTAGCGGCCCCCCCCCTTGACACGCCACGTTTAAAATTCCCGACAGCGCCACTAGCACCACGGATCGTACAAACTTATTCCGCCGATTGAACATGGAACCTCCACCCGAATTGAAATAATTTACGAACTGAGCACGGGCGGCACGGTCTGTCAATGCAGCGGTGTGCGCTGGCACACACGTGGACAAAGGCCAACACAGATGCTTGTCGATACCCGACCGGGGATGCTCAATTGGTACCGGGTTGACCGCGGGTACCGGCATCTCGCGCGACGTTCTCAGGGTTCACAGAAGGCCCCACTGAATCGGGAAGTTTGTGTCGCCGTTGCGAAGACGCTTTTGCCGCCAAATTGTCGAAGGTTGAGTGATGAAATCCTTCCGGTCTCGGTTCGTGTTTTTTCGGGGTCAACAGCAGTGCGAGCGCAGTGTTCCAAGGGTTGGTGCTGATGGCCGTCTCTTGGCCATGATTCTCCTCTACCTGGGCGTCTTTCTCAATGGCCGCTTCTTGAATGCGATCGATCCGAATTCAATTTCCAACCAGTCCTCGGCGAACATGATCTCCGCTCTGGTCATTGGATCGCCATCGCCGAGGACCCATCCGCTACCGCCTTCGAGAACGCCCACCCAGCGGAGACGGCCTTGGGTGTCTCGTGGCCACCACAGCGGTGGTAATGTTGGTCGCGCAAACAGAAGCCTCTTGGATCTTTCGCCAATCCTGACGGACCCTCTATTTCCAGGCAGTAAATCCACGCGGTCGGCGGGGGCCAGGGCATCGTCTTCGGAAGATTCTGTCGTCGGCATTTGAATTCCCCCTTTTTCGACAGGCCAAACGGGCGCGGTAAACGTCCCCGATCGCAAGACGGTGCAGGCGGAATTTGACGTACCGAAAGTACCGAATATTCAGCTGGTTGGTCAAAGGCTCCCTTCGCCTTGCGCAAGCCTCAAGCCTCAAGCCGCAGCCAGCCCCTTGCTTTTTTCATTGAAAATCTCGGTCACAAAACGATTCCCCCGACCTTATGTCAGTCGAGAGGTCATGAGACAAAGATAGCTATAGCTATCTTCTCTCTATTACAACCTACATAAGGTTGTAAGACGCCGGATCGGTGTTTTTTGCGGATGAAGTCCAGAATCTGGCACCGAAAAAATCTCGATTTTGAGGGGCGGATTTGCAGGGATCTGGGGGCGTCAGTGAAGCGTTTTTGCTGTCGGCGGCCAGGACCCCGTCGAGCCGCTGCCTACCGAGAAATCTCGATGACCACGTCGAGGCTCCCGGTGTCGTTGTTGTTGTTGTTGTCGTTGATCTGGAAGACAAGTGAGCCAGTCCCGGGCGAACCCAAGTAGGAAGGTCCGACGATGAACCAGCCCGACCCTCCGACGCTGGCAAGGAGCTGACCCTCCCGAGCCCCTGGCCCCAAGTAGGGGAGATAGCTGGTTGGGGTTGCCGCGCTCCAGCCTTCAGGGCCGCTACAAAGCGCGCCCTTGCACCAGCGGCCAGTGGCGGTGATCTTGACGATGTCCTTCGAGGTGATTGTTAGGTCGGTATAGGCCGAGTTCAGCACGAACGATGAGACGACCATCTGCCGCACATTCGGTGTGGGCGTCGTTTCGGTGCAGGCCGTCGTCGGCGTGCAAGCGGCCAGTATCTTCGATGTGTCGCAGTAGCTGTTGGTTGTTCCTCCTGGGCCCGCCACACAGGTTGCCGTGTCCAGTCGATGGTAGCAGTGTGTGGTCTGCCCCATCGCACGCGTGCACATGTATGTAGTGTCCAGTATTGCGCAACAGTTGATCGAATAGGCTTTGCACGCACCGGCCTTGCACCAGCGACCCTGCGCCACGCAAGGCTGATCTTGGGATTCTCTAGGGTTCTGGCAGTACGACGTATCGCACGCGGTAAAATCAGCCCTTGGCGAACACTGACCGGAGAAACAAACCTCGCATTTTTGGTCGCACCTCCTGTCGCAGCATCGCTTGACGCCATCGGTGTTCGCGAGACAGACACCCGATCCGCATTGCCCATCGGCGGAGCACGTTGTCGCCACAGGGCGCAAGTCTGGCGGAAATACAGGCGCATCCACCATCCATCCGAGCATGTCCTGAGCCACGTCTCTGTTCGTGTCGATACCAACGTCACGCAGCATCGATAGCGGGGCGTCCGGTTGTTGCGTGGGTGGACCGCCAAGATCAGCTTGCAGGGGGCCAATGGACGAGTCAACCGAATCAACGAGAGGCAGGGGAGCATCCACTAACGCTGGTAGAAATGGCACACCACTATCGCTTCGATCCATGGCGGCTCTGTCTGCGTCGGCGGGCGTCGGCGGTTGCGTGGTCGCCCCGAGATCTCGAAAGCGCCCCGTATCCTCGCCCTGTACCATCAACACCGCCGCATCGCCTTTTTGAATCGAGCCTGCGGGTTCAAAAACCTGAAGCTCGGCAGGGGCCCGCACTTTCGTTCTGCAAGCGCCCCCGATCGAACAGGTCTGTTCAGCCCGACAGGCGCTCATTTGGCACTCACGCGCCAAGAAAAGTTTGAGGAGCATCGAACGGCCCTCAACGAACGCCACCACGGCGTCCTCGGCCACCGCCACCTCATCGCCCCGGTAACCGACGGCAGAAATTTCTATTTCTTCCCCTTTCTGGTTCTCAACGGCAATCAATCCCGCCCTGATGGGCAACGTGTTGTTCCCGGACAGCGCAAACGGGATTCTTTGACGAATCGCCCCCGCCTTTTTGACGACGACCTCAATCCGGCTCAGCTCGGTTGGAACGCTGAGGTTCGAGCCAACCTCCACGACCAGCATCGTGCGAGTTTCGCTGCTGCAGCTAGTCGCAAACAGCAGGACGGCCACAGAGCAGCAACGGGCGAAACCCCTCATCGTCGCACCGGTGCGCAAGAATCTACGGCCACTCCACACGAGGTTGCCCTGGTTGCCCCCGACGAAGCCACGATTGAGCCAACGACAATTCCTGCAACCAAGGCGCCTGCCCCCGTCCAGAACCACCAACGATGGTAAAGGGGCGTCGGTTGAGCGGATTCGGCCGATTCGGTGACACTTGCGGGACGGTTCAGATCCCCGGCGGCGCGCGCCATAGGCTCCGGCTCGACCACAGGTAATAGGAGAGGAGGTGCGCTTTTTCGCGGCGGCAAGCTGTCATGTGGTGCGGGAGGTGACGGCGGCGCCGCTTTGGTCTCGGTCAACGTCCGTTCCAATTCGGTCACCCGCCGTTCGACCGATTCGCGGTTCGGCACGTCGGCGGGGGCCGTGCGTAGGTAGGACTTGTAGGCGGTCAGAGCTTTGTCTGGCTTCCCGGCCAGGCGCCACGACTGACCAATATTGAATAGCAGATCGGGGCTCTGGATGAGCCGGTACGCCTCCTCGTAGTGCTTCGCGGCCTCTTCATATGACCCGAGGTTGTACGCCGCTACGCCACGCTTCGACGCGTCCCGGGCGGCGTCCTCAGTCGGTCCTGCCATTGCGCTGCTTCTAGTGGTGAAGAGGAGAATCACCAATAGCGAAAGACAGCGTAGAACAACCCGCGTGATTGGCCTGTTTCTCAAAATGTCCCGGTTTTTCATCCAATCCGTCCCGTCACGGTTGTCCGTCAGCTAAAGCCCGTATTTCAGCAGGATCGAGCGCTCGACGATAAATACGCACCTCGTCGAGGTATCCTTTGAAGCGCTCGTCGAACTTGCCGTCGAAGTACACGGCGCCGAGCCGCACTCGATCGGCCGTTCCCGTGGCCCCGACCGTGCGTGACATTGCCACCTCAACGCCGTTCACGAAGAGCCTGTGCACGAGGCCGTCGAAGGAATAGGCGACATGAATCCACACCGAACCGATCGGCATTGCGGGCGCACTGAGCATGCCAATGCCAGCCCGTCCCCAAAGACCCCACATGCTAATGGCTCCTTGGCGGATGCCAAGTTGAATCGCCGCATACGTGGGCGGCTGGGGATCTTTTATGACAATGAAGTTTTGGGAAACGCTGTTGGTCGTGGCATCAGGGGTGGGTTTGACCCAAAGTGTGACCGTCTTCGGTGCCTCAAGCGCAGGAAGGGCTCCGCTTGCGATCAGCGCGAAGTCATCGACTCCATCGAAAGCTAGCGAATAGGGGTTCGCAAACTTCAATTGGGGTGGGCCCCCTAGGCTCCAAATCGGTCCGTTGACGAGGCTGCCATCGGGATTGACCCGCGTGGAGTCAACGATGCTTGTCCCCTGTCCCTCGTCCAGTCGCCAATAAGCGGCGAGGTCGATCCCCGCCAACGCCGTGCTGGCCGCCGAACATTTTGCGGTCGACGTATCGCACACAGCGCCGCTTTGGCAGGACCAAGGCGTGCCCGGGCTGCAACACGGCTCTCCCAGAGCGCCGCAATGAACGCAGATCTGCTGGAGACCACAGGTGGCGCCGGATGCCGTGCAGCTTGCGCCGCAACAGGGTTGTCCCAGGCCACCACACCCGGCGCCGCAAGACCCGTTCATCTGACAGGTTCCAGCCACGGCGCCGCACGAAGCCCCGGGACCAATGCAGGTGCGTACCTGTCCCTGCGTCACACAACAAGTGTCGTCCTTGCAGATCCTACCGCCGCAACAAGGCTGGCCCGGCCCGCCGCAAGTTTGATTCTGGCACGTACCCGCATCCGCAACGGTAAAGAGGCAGATCGAATCGGGTGCGCATTTTCCGCTAAGGCATAGGGCGCTTTTGCAATCTTTCGCAGACGTGCAGGTCGCGCCGGAAGCGCCCCCGTCGGGGCCCGTCGCAGACCCAGCGGCGTCCAGTGATAGAGGCGCACTATCTGGCGTGGTCGCGGCGTCCGTCCCCCCCGGCGCGATCACTTGCATTCCGCCCAATCCAGAAACCCCGACCGGTGCACCTCCGGCACCGCCAGCGCTCATCATCGCGGGCGAACCACCGCTGCCACCTCCTCCACTTGTCCCCCCCCCGCCACCTGCGATCAGATCAGATCCGCGACCGTCGATCGGATTGCCTGCTGGGGCATCAGCCCCACCCCCCGTACTTTCGCGCAAACAAACAAAACTGCAGCCGTCACCCGAAAACCTGTTCCCATCGTCGCATTCTTCGGTCGGTCCCATCTTGCCGTCCCCGCAGGCTCCTGAAGAACGTGCAAGGGTTACGCTAACGGTCGTCCGGCCGCCCACCACGATGATCGTCTGTGCTGAACCAGCGGCCACGACGACACCTCCCGCATCAAGCCCATCCACTGCAAGATCAAGGGAGCCTGTACGGGCACGAGGAAGAACCAGCGCCAGCGTCGCAGGCCACACCAAGACCATGGTGCTGGCATCGCCAGCGTCGGGAAATAGTTTCGTGTCCTTTACGGCGCCGCTAGAAAGTGAAAGCCGCAGCCGCGTCACGGGAAGCGCTGCCCCTTCCGCTGTGACGTTTACAACCACAACTGAGTCCGACGAACTACAAGCTGCTGCGCTGAGGACCAACGCCCATACAACGGCCCGCTTCATTGAAAGGCTCGCTGCGAACCCAGTGTTGTTTGGGGAACGTTGGTCCCACCCCCGGAAGACGCAGCGACGATGACCAAAACCGTGACCAGTGCCACGGCCCCACCCGCGACAGGCCAGAACCAGCTGCGTTTATAAATGGGCACGTCATCCCCCGTCGGCACGGGGCGTGTGCTGAGGTCCAGCCCCCTTGTCGGTGGGGGCGCTTGTGTGGGCGGAAACAACGACCCCGCTCCGACGGATGGGTTTGTCAGTCGGGCCCGAACGTGAACGATTTCCCCTGCGCTCGCTGTAATCTGCTCGGCGTAGCTCAAGGGGGACCCATCGCGCTTGATCTCAAGGCTGTGGACGCCAGGCGTGACGATGAGCGCCCGTGCAAGTGGCGTTACACCTTTCTTCATGCCGTCCACCCGAACGTCGGCACCTGTCGTGTCCGTCGTTAGGTCAATTTGTCCGACGCGCTTTCGCAGATCTTCAACGTACTGCCGTGTCTCAGCCTGCAGTTTCGGATCGATACCTTTTGCTTCTGCCAAAAAGCGCTCGAAGGATTCCAGCGCTTCGGGGTCACGACCAAGACCTCGGTAGGTTTGCCCGAACGAAAACAGAATCTTCGGACTGGGGACTAGTTCATATTCCGCTTCCAGTTTTCGCAACGATCCCGCAGGGTCTCCGGCCTCATATAGTTTCCTGGCCTCTGCAAGGTGGCCGCGCGCCTGGGCGCGGGCCGTTTCGGATTGGGCCCAAACGGGATTCGTGAATAGAAATGCGACGAGGCAGCCAAACGTGCAAATGGATGATCTAAAGGTCATCAACGAAGCTGCCCTTCTTTTTCGCGGCCGATTTTCTAGATTTTGGACGGGTTGGCTCCGCATTGGGATCGCTGCTGAACGGATTTGCCAGTCGATCAGTTCCAATTCCAGTGGCGCGCCGCGCTGACCTCCCCGATACTTTGGGGGCCACAACCGGGATCGCCGTTGGGGCTGACGGCGTCGGCGTGATCGTTGGCAACGTCGGTCCTTGATGTTCAGCAACAGGGGGAGAGGGAAGCGGTGACGGCTGACCAGCCGATCCCGTTGCTGACGATGTACCGCCCCGGCGACCGGAAAGCGCAAAAATTGAGACCAGCACGACCAGCAACGCGACTGCCCCAGCCCCGACGGCCCATACTGGCCTGATGCGGCGAACACCCGTGATGGGCCCCCCGACCTCGGCGGCAGTGCGCGAAAACGTTGTGGGCATCGGCGTTTTGGCGGCTCGCGCAGGCACATGCTGGGTCGTGCGGATAACCGTGGCCGCGAACTCTTCAGGCAGTTCTGGATCTGCACCTTCAAAGTGACCGGGCACCGATGGGGCACCGTAGTGCATGGTCTGCTTGGCTGCGACTGGCGGACGGACGGGGGTGCCCAGACGCGTTTCGATGACCTCCGAACGGCCCGTCGCCGCCGCTTCTAGGGCGCTCGTAAAGGCCAAGACGCTTGGGAACCGGTCGGCCTGTTTCTTGGAAATCCCTCGCCGCAAGACCTTTTCAACCGAGGGTGGCAGGCCCGGCACCTTTGCCGCCAGAGGGGCCGGGTCTTGATGTACCACTTGATAGAGCAGCGACGCCACGTCGTCGCCGACGAACGGGCCGCGTCCCCCGAGCATTTCCCAGACAATGCAGGCCAGGGACCATTGGTCGGTTCTTGTGTCGATCTCGTCGATCTGTCCAGTGGCCTGCTCGGGCGCCATATAGTGGGGCGTCCCCATGACCTGGGAGGCCCGGGTCAGTTTCGTAACGGCAGCTTTCGCCTTCGAAATGCCGAAATCGAGAACCTTCACGAAGTCATCATCGTCTTGCAGCTTAACCAGAAAGATGTTTGCGGGCTTAAGGTCGCGATGAATGATGTCCTTGGCGTGTGTCGCGGCCAGCGCTGATGCGACCTGCTTGCAGATCCGGATGGCCTCCGGCAGAGGTAAACGACCGACCCGACGCAGCCGTCGTTCCAGATCCTCGCCCGCCAGCATTTCCATAACCAAATAAGGCTCGCCTGAAGCGGCCGCGCCAAAATCGAAGACGCTGACGATGTGAGGATGTCCCAACTGACTCGTGACCTCGGCCTCACGCCGAAACCGCGCAAGGGCCTCTTGGTTTGCCGACAGATCACGAGAAAGCAATTTGACCGCCACATGTTTGCC
>JAYUUT010000026.1:0-4862 GCA_043754455.1 Myxococcales bacterium | reverse complement strand
ATGACAACCGGGCTTCGTTGAGAAATTTTCCTACAAAGTCCGCGTCACAGGACAAACCAGGCCACAGGCGTTTGATAACCACGGGCCGCAGGCCGCCACCCGGTTCGCCCATCAGGGTCAAAAAAGACTCGCCCGTTTCCCCCATCCCTAGGCGACGAACCATCTGATATTTGAGGTCGACCGCCGGGGCGGCAGCCCCCATCTGTTTCGGTTTTTGCAAAAGTTGCATAGCCGCGGCAGTCTAGTGCGCCCCGGCCGCACTTTGGTCAAACGTGGGTGACACTTCGTACCGGGTTCTCGTATCTAGGAAAAACCTTGGCGAACAGATGCGCTATTCTGGGACATCATCCCCCATGCTGCGGGCAGATGTATTGTCCCGGGGAGCCCCATGCACGCCACTGAAATCACCAAATCAAAAACCCTTTCCCTGGCCCGTATGTCAACCACCGCGACAAAGGGCCCCACAAAAGAAAACACGCTCAAGCGGCGCGAACAGCTTGACCGGGATCTTTTCGAACTCCAGGATCTCATGTGGGGGGCAAAAACGCACAGCGTTCTTGTGGTGCTGCAGGGACGAGATACAGCCGGTAAGGATGGCGCCATCAAGGGCGTTGTGGGGGCGCTCAACCCACGCGGGGTGAGCGTGGTGTCTTTTGGCGTCCCAACACAAGAAGAGCGAGATCACGATTTTCTGTGGCGCATTCACCGGCAGACGCCCCGGTTGGGTGAATTTTCGATTTTTAATCGTTCGCACTATGAAGATGTCCTGGTCACCCGTGTTCATGATCTTGTCCCGCCCAACATTTGGAAGGAACGCTACGATCAGATCTGCTCATTCGAGGCCACGCTGGCGCAGGGCAGTTGCATCATCCTGAAATTTTTCCTCCATATATCGAAAGACGAACAGAAAAGGCGCCTCATCGAACGCGAAGGCGACCCCACAAAGGCGTGGAAACTCAACCCCCGAGATTGGCAGGACCGCGCGTACTGGGACCACTACACCCAAGCCTACGAAGACGCAATTTCCCGATGCGCAACCAAACATGCACCGTGGTACGTCGTGCCGGCCGATCAAAAATGGTTCCGCAATTTGTGCGTCGCGGAAACGCTGGTCAAGACCCTAACCCCCTATCGTGACGGCTGGGTTAAGACGTTAACCGACAAGGGAAAGCTGGGCCTCAAAGCGATCGAGGCCTACAGAAAAAAACACGCTGCGAAATGAGGAGGCGCCCATTTGTGCATCGTATAGGGCAAAAAGTCCCCTCCGGTCAGAACGCCCCATCAGTGGCAACCCGTTACTTGAGTTGGCCCTACCTGGTCAAGCTCCTCGCGTCTGCACTAACTGGATCCGATTTTGCTAGTCTGGGCGCCGTGTCCACCTACCCTCCACATCAATTCCTCCTTTTGGTCGTTGCTGGCCTCCCACTTTCCATCTTCTCGGGATGCAAAAGCGACTCCACGCAACGGGATCTGGTTCATCCCGACGGCGCCAGCTCACCGACCAAAGCTGACGCTTCGAACCTTCCTATTGCTGTCTCTGGAAAGCGCGTCATTGTTATTAGCATCGATGGAATGCATGAGGTGGACCTGGAACGATACGTGACGGCGCAGCCCACTTCCACGTTCGCGGCGTTGCTGAAAACGGGGGTGCGATATACCTCCGCAAGCACGCCGTTCCCCTCTGATTCATTCCCCGGCCAGATCGCTCTACACACAGGTGGCCTGCCGCGGACCACTGGCGTCTACTACGATCTGTCCTACGACAGAAGCTTGTCGTCCGTGGCGGACTGCTCCAAAATCGGGGCTGTCGTAGATTTTACCGAGTTGGCCGATATTGATTCTACCGCCGACGACGGGGGCGGGGGCTTGGACGTGATGCGGCTGCCCCGGGACCCCGCAAAGCGGTGCAGCCCGGTTTTTCCGCACAACTACCTGCGGGTCAATACGACGTTTGAAGTGGTAAAAGCTTCGGGCAAACGCACGGCTTGGCTCGACAAGCATCTCACCTATGAGGTGATTCAGGGACCGTCCGGAAGCGGCATTGATGATCTGTGGAACCCCGAGGTTGCCTCGAAGGTTAACAAGACCTTGGACGGAGCGGTCGCGTACGATAACCGGAAGGTCACCGCCCTACTGGCCCAGATCGCCGGAAAAGACCACACCGGAACCACCACCGTTGGCGTACCCACCCTTTTCGGCATGAACTTCCAGGGGGTCAGCATTGCGCAAAAGACCATCGGTGCGGCATACCTCGACGCAAAAGCCACGCCCAGCGCAGCGCTGCAAACGGCGTTTGAGAAGACCGATGCGTCGTTGGGAAAACTAGTTCTTGCGCTTAAATCAGCAGGCCTATGGGATTCGACCACGATGTTTATAACGGCGGCTCATGGCCAATCCCCCATTGATCCTTCAATTCGCAAGACCGTCAGTCCCTCAGCAATGGCGACAGCGATAGAGGAAGTCAAGAAAGGCGTCTTGGCCCATCTCACTTCGGACAGCGTGGCGCTGGTTTGGCTGACCGACCCGGCGATGACGGGTGCGGTGGCCAAGAAAATCATGGAAAAGGGCGAGGCTCTTGGTGTCGAGGCGATTCTCTCAGGCGATGCGCTTAAAAGTGAGTTTGGCGATCCGGCCACCGATACACGCGCTCCCGATTTGGTCGTGAAGCTAAAGCCCGGCATTCTTTATTCGGAGAAGGACAATAAGGCGGGCGAGCATGGGGGGCACAGCGAGGACGATCGTCACGTGCTGCTGGTGGTTTCGGGGGGCGGCATTAAGGCAGGGACGGTGAAAGATCCCGTTGGCATTCAGCAAGTGGCGCCGACGGTATTGGCCTCGCTGGGGTTGGATCCAGGCAAGCTAGATGCCGTGCGCGTCGACAAGACGGCCGTGCTGCCGGGAATCGTCCGCGAGCCCTAACTCACGAACCGCGGTTATCGAACCCGTAGAAAGTTTTGACCCCAGCGAATGGTTAGGCACCAAGCCCAGGCGATGGAAGGGGACAGACTTCCATGGCTTGAATCAGGCCACACTCAATCGTGAAACGGTGACCAACATGCTCATCGGCAAGTACGGCGCCGGCTAGATCGCGTACGACCATATGCACCTCGGCCAGGACCTGCCCCGCGTCCTCTGGGTAAAATACAATCGGCTCGACGTGTGGATTGATCTCGCTCCACTGCTCTGTCCAGTAAGCGCTGACTTCCTCGGGCCCATGGACAAAACCACCTTTGAACGCCTTGGGCCACGCCACGTCGGGAGTCATCAGGGCAAGGGCGGCCTCAATGTCGCGAGCGTTGAAAGCCGCATACGCCGCGCGTAGCAGCTCGACTTTTGGTGCGTATGGATTTGCCATAATGTGTCCATATTACACCGGACGGCCGGCTTGCCGTCCTCGATCACCACGGCAAAGACTTTAGTGGGATCCTTGTTCACTCCGAGGGCGTCGATGTAGTTGCCCTTTTCGTCCTTCTTGATGCCTTCGACAACCGTGCTCTTATTCGGGCGAGCCTCCCAGCCGCCGAAGTCCTTACCGTTGAACAGGGGACGGAACATGCGGCCCTGTGCGTGAAGAGACGATAGGCCGAACAGCACCGTAGCCGAAAACGCTGCCACCGCAGCCCAAAGATGAACGAATCGTTTCATACGCAGGCTCGCATTGAGCTACGCCTTGAGGCCGGGGAGGGTCTCGTAGCTGTATCCGGCGGCACCAAACTCACCATCGCCCAGAGCGCTAGGGGCCGGCGATCTATCAACCTGGAAGTATTCGAGAACCGATCCCAGGACCTGCGTATGTGACCTCCCGCGGGCGGGTATGATCTGACCGCCGGTTTTGTAAAACCCGCCGCCCCCGCCGCCGATCACGTAGGGTGTGTTGGTCCAACCGTGGTCCTTCCCGTCATGGCTCCCAGCGTCGCCATAGGCGTTTCCCAACATGACCACGCTGTTGTCAAGCAGGGTGCGCGAGCCCTCTTTCATGCCATCAAGGGCCATCAATAGATATGCGTACAGAGATGCATAGGTCGCGTTGACTTTTCCAAACAGGACACGGTCATTGGTGCCTGCACTCGCATGGGCAAGTCTATGAAGCCCCTGTGCGCCATCGGGAACAGGTTTGCTGTCAACAGAGATCCCAGGCCACGTAAAAGAGTTGTTTGGATTTGACTGGGTGACTTCCAGGCCAAAAAAGCGGCAAACGTCACAGGCCAGCGCCATCGCAATGAGGTCCATATAGACCTTACCCAGCGGAATAAGATTATTTATGTTGTTGAAATCCAACTGAGCCGCAGGGTTGGTGAATTTCGAGCACGCGCCATCTTTGTCCGCAGGGCGCATCATATTTTGGCCGATCCTAAGTTCCGATCCACGCACCAGGCTCAAATGCGCCTCAAGCTTCTCTTTCTCAGGGCCAGCCAATCGTTTGGACATGCGGCTCAGATCACCGCTTAAAGCGTCCAGCATGCTTTTGCGAAGCGCGAGATCATTTACCGGCGTGGTCGGGCTTGGGGCCCCCGGAACGAAGGACCCGAAAAGATCGTTTATTGCCACGTACGGGCTATAAAAAAGGTCAGCCCGCGATCCTTTCGCTTTGTAAAAAACGGCGGGCTGATTGGTGAAAGTCTTACACAGCGCCATGGTGATATTTCTTCGCGGCGTCGTGGGCTTCACTTTGTTTACGATGTGCTGGTCAAGTGAAACCCCGATATTCGAGTCCTGCTGTGCCGCAAGGGCAGCCCGGGGCGCTGTGGCATGGTTGTCGCCCTTGCCCATCGTGACCGTTAGGTCCTGAATAATCGAGATTTTGTGTTTGATGGGGGTCAAAGACGCCAGGCTGGTGCCGGTGAAATCCATGGCGGCCTTGG
>JAYUUT010000025.1:0-6293 GCA_043754455.1 Myxococcales bacterium | reverse complement strand
AGAAATGCAATATCTACAGCCTTCCGTACAACGGGCTCCGTTGCTCATTGATCGCAGCATCACGATGCGGGCCGCGTTCGAATCGGCGTCCGTCGACATGGCCCTCACGACAGCGACGATTCGGGTCGTTCAGATGGCCACGAGGCGCCTATGGCGCCGCGACGATTTCGGTGTCGTGTGCCGCAGCCTCGTGTGCCGGGTTGAGGCAAAGGCAGGATGGGCGGCGCAAAACCAGGGATGGTTCGCCACCTTAATAAAAACCCCAGAATTTTCGGCCGAGCGCATTCAGTCATCCAGCGGCGATGCTTCGGGGGTCGGGTATTTTAAGAGGCACGATCCAAGAAGAGCCGACAATCAGGCGGAATTCGACGTTTGGTTTCAGGGAATGCTGAAACGCCATTCGCCGTCGGAGGCTTTGAAGGCGTGTCCAACCGACGCTGGCATAGGGCGTGTCGAGCTCTGGGTTGATGTCGAAACGATCCCCGGGGCAAAGGTGGGATCCGCCCGCCACGTCACCGTTTCGGCCCAGAAGTCGAGCGCTCCGCACGCCCGGTGCGTTGCCGCCGCCCTACAACGGATTTTCGCAGGCGAAACACCACCCGCAACGGCGCATGAACCCCGGCTTGTCATCTTGGGGGGGCCGCTGTCCCCTTAGGACAGACGGATTGCACCAGGTTCAGACCTTCAGGCCCACAAGCCGCATCAGATCCAGGGCGTTGCTGCGGGTGACTACGCCGGGCCGCAGGGTGTAGTCAAACACCAACGTGTCGGCTTCAATGCGGTCTTGAAAATGGGCATTTCGCGCGCGCGGGGCCAGGTCGTCGGCCATGCGGGTCAGCGCCAGATCGTGGGTGGTCACCAGGCCAATCGCGCCCCCCTGCAATAGGGTCTTCACCAGGGCCTCGCCACCCGTCTGTCGATCCTGTGAATTTGTGCCATGCAGAATTTCATCCAACAAGAACAGCGTCAGCGGCGATCGTTGAACCAACGCCACAATTTGCCGCAGCCGTTTGATCTCAGCGAAAAAGCTGGACACACCGCCCGCAAGGGAATCCTGGGTGCGCAACGTCGCCCCAATCTGAAGCCGAGACAGGCGCAACGATTCGGCGCAGACGGGCGCCCCCGCCAACGCCAGCGCCGTGTTGATCCCAACCGTCCGCAGGAAGGTGCTTTTCCCGGACATGTTGGAGCCGCTTATCAACACCAGTTGCGCCGCCGGATCCAATTTCACCGTGTTGGCAATGCGGGTCGCCCGGGGCAGCAGCGGATGCGCCACGCGGTGTCCATCAAACAAAGGCCCTTGGTCATCAGGCACGATCTGGGGAAATGGATAATCAGGATTTTCATACGCGAAGGTACCCAGGGACGACAGCGCCTCCACAGTGCCCACCGCCTGAATCCAGCGCGCGGCAGTCGGCCCATGCTGTGCGCGCCAGGCCTCGATGCCCAGGGCCATCTGCGTCCCCCACAAAAAGGGCGACGTGATCACCAAATATCCTAAATTGCGCCGATCATCCAAGCGCTGGACCCAACGAATCAGATCTTGCACGCGCTTTTTCGGCCCCAGGCCACCTGCCAGGACCTCGTCCCGAAGCCCTCGCAATACAGGACTTTGAAACGACGCCGATTCCAGCAGACCCACCAGATCCGCCACCAGTTCCAGATCGCGAACCCGGTTTTGCGCCAACGCCGTGGCCTCGGCCGTCAGCGCGCCATACCGACTGGCCATCACCATTTGGGCGCCAAAGACCGCAAGCGCCAGCAACGGCTGGCCGTCAACCAACATCCACAACGCGGGCAGCGCCGCCACCGCAAGGCCCAGCGCCACAAACCGCGTGCGCACCGAAACCGCTGTGGATTTCGCCTGCAACCATTCCATCAAGCGCTGGGGCTCGGCCGCCCCTTGAATCCGCGCCCCACACTGCCACAGGTTTTCACGCAACAAAGGCAAGGCCGCCAATTCGCGCACGGCCTCTTGTCGGCCCTGAATCTCCTGGGGCGAAGCTGCCTCTTTTAGCCAGCCAGCTAGGGTCCCCTGCCCCAGTGACGTACGCGCCACACACAAAAGGCCGAATAGACCCCCACGACCAAACAGATCCAGATCAGCCGCAAACAAATGTCCTTCATCCGCAAAAGCCTCGCCGGTCGGGGCCCCGTCCATCCAGTGCCCTTCGATCCGCCGCAAACCCATTTCAAAATACGTGATGGCTGATGTATGACGGGCCATGGCCCCGGCCAGGCGTCCCAGGAACATGGTCAGCCCCACAAACCCCGCGCCCAGAAGCCACAGCCACTGCGGCGACATACGCCGTTCCGCCGCCTCGTAGGCCACAACGACAAACCCAACCAACACCGCAACCCGGACCCAGGCCACCCGCACGTGAATCCGCCGTTTGCCCTCGCCCGCGGCCGCTTCAACCGCCAAACGTTCGCGGTAGGTCTGGGCTGGTGAAAGCGGATTCAACCGAAAAGCTCTGAATGGGATCCCAGTCTGACAAGCTGAAGGACGTCAGGGCCACACAGGCGATAAATCAACACCAGGTCAGGCTTGAGATGACAATCCCGATGATCCTTCCAAGCGCCAACCAGCGGATGGTCGCGGTTCGCGGCAGGTAGCGACCTATCGCTTGCCAGCAGGTTCAGCACAGACGATAAAAGGCCGTTCAAAGATTTTCCATGCCGACCGGATTTCTCACGCTTGAAGTCCTTGCGAAAGGCGCTGCTGGTCTCAATCGTCCGCATTCAAATCAACCAAAAGGCTAGCCACCGTGCCGTGGGATTTTAACCCGCCACGTCGGGCCTCACGCATGGCCGCGACCGTCTTGGTATTGGGCACCCTCACCTCGAACGGCACAGCCTTTTCTGCGGCAACACGGGTCAACGTCATCCGAACCAGGTCAGACACGGACAACCCCATCGCGGCCAATGCCTTCGTTGCCCGGTTCTTTAGCTTTTGCTCCATGCGGACGTGAACCATTGCCGTGGCCATGAGTTACATTGTATCTCGTGGCGCCCCGTTCAACAAGGGGCGTTGCACCGGGGATTTTGCCCCCCGCGTTCATGATCGCAGCCGGTAGCCCGTCTTGAACATCCAGATCACCACGGCCAAGGCCGCGACAAAAATCGCGCCCGTGATGCCCAGCCCCAGATACGGTGACACGGTTGACTGACCGTTCATGCCGTACCGAAGCCCTTCGACCATGTACAAAACGGGATTCGCCTGGGTTATCGATCGCCAGGGTTCGCCTAACATGGGCGGGCTGAAAAACACGCCCCCCAGGAAGGTCATCGGCGTGATGACGAAAGTCGGCACTAGGTTTAGCTGCTCAAACTTTTCGCTCCAGATGGCAACCGCCAATCCGGTCAGCCCAAAAGTCGCCGAAACCAGCAACGCGAAGACCACCACCCATAACGGATGGGTGACCTCAAATCCGGTGAACGCTGCGGACACGATCCACACGATGCCACCGACCATCACGCCCCGAACCACCGCCGCCAACGTGAAGGCCAAAATCAGATCCGCCACCCCCAGCGGCGCCACCAATAAATCCACCAGCGTGCCCTGTATTTTGGCGATGAACATCGACGACGACGTGTTCATGAACGCATTCTGAATCAGCGACAACAGCACCAGGCCCGGGATGATGAACCGGACATAGGGCACGCCGTCGATCTGCTGCACGCGGCTGCCCAGCGCGTATCCAAACACCAGAAAATATAAGGCCGTCGTCACCACCGGCTGCGCAACGGTCTGTCCCGGCACCTTCAGGAACCGGCTGATTTCCTTGCGCAGCAACATGCGAAACCCGATGACGTTCATGACGGGGTCCCCCCGGTCAGTTCTAAGAAGACCTGTTCCAGCGATGGCTGCACCGTCTGAAGCTGCGTCGGGGCCACGGGCAAGACACTGAGCGCGGCCAGCAGAGGCGACAGATCGGCCCCGTCGATAGGACAAGACAACACGCGCCGGGTGTCGTCTAAGGTCGCGCCCGCGTTCCGCAGGGCCTCGGGCAGGGCCGACAAATCCTGCAGCGGCGCTGCCAAAGTGATCTGCAACGTCCTCTTGCCATGTTTTTGCAGCAGCCCCCGGGGCGTGTCCAGACAGACAAGACGCCCCTTGTCGATGACCCCCACGCGGTCAGCCAGCGTTTCGGCCTCCTCTAAATAATGTGTCGTCAGCACGATGGTCGTGCCTTCGTCGCGCAACTTGCGAACATACGTCCACAAATCGCGGCGCAGGGCCACGTCTACCCCCGCCGTTGGTTCATCCAAAAACAGGACCCGGGGCCGGTGAACCAACGCCTTGGCGATCAACAGGCGCCGCTTCATGCCCCCCGACAGGGTCCGCGCGTTGGCATCGGCTTTGTCGGCCAATCCCAAGGCCGTTAACAGCTCAACGATGCGCGCCTCGTCCGGGGGTAGTCCTTGATACCCCAGTTGAAAACGCAGCACCTCGCGCGGGGAAAAAAACGGATCAAAATTCACTTCTTGGGGCACAAGGCCCAACAATTTTCTCGCCTCAACCTCGTCCGGCCCCACCTTCCGCCCCAACAACAGGGCCCGTCCACTGGTCGCCTGCGACAACCCACAAACAATAGAAATCCAGGTCGTCTTGCCAGCCCCGTTGGGGCCCAGCAGCGCAAAAATTTCCCCAGGTTCGATACGCAGCGACACCCCCACCAGGGCCTCAACCTTGGGGTACTTTTTTCTTAAATCTTGGGTCTCGACCGCCGCGTCCATAGGATTCGTTTAACCAAACCTGCGGCTATAATCCAGCCAACTCGATTTTGGTCTGGACTAATATCTAGACCAGCCTAGAAAAGCCTTGCAGGGGCCCTCGCCGCCCCAATTTCCCCCCGCCCAGCCGGGTGCTCAGGCTCATTCCCGGCGCTGTCAGCGCGGGGCCCATCGCCGTCCAAACGCCCGAAGGCTACCTACGGCTTGCGACCAACCCGGGCCCCTGTGCCCGCCTCCGGTGTAAGGTGACCCCATGAGGGCAACAGGGGTCCTGATGTCGCTGCTTGTGACCGGGGCCGACCCCCCCCGCAAACCCGTCAACGACAACCTGGCAACGCTGCTGCGGACAGGCCACTACGCCAGTCGCCCACGGTGGTCCCCGCCCGCACGTTGCTCAGCGAAGGTCAGCGCGAAACGCGGCGAATATCTGGTCCGCACGGTCCTCGGCTGCGTGAACTGCCACACGCCAAATCGCCTGCCTCGACTGCCATACGCCCACCGTCAACGGCCCCGAGGGGCCGATTTCGCTAAGGCCATCAAAGCCGGCGTGGATAAAGACGGCAAGATGGTCTGCCCCCCCCATGCCGTCCGGGCCCATGGGTCTGTATCAAGGCATGTTTGGGGCGGGCGCGCTCCGATGATAGTATCATTTGATACTATCAGATGCCCAACGCCCCCGCCTATCGCCCCCCCTTCGATGTGACACATCTGGCGCTGTCGCTCTCAATCGACATCATGACGATGGTCGGTCGGTACGAGGGCATGATGAGCCCGCAACCCCAGCCCAAACTGCGCCGCGCGAACCAGATCCGCACAGTGGTGGGCAGCCTGGCCATCGAGGGGAACACGCTGTCGCTAGAGCAGGCCACGGCCGTACTGGACCACAAGCGTGGCATTGGGTCGGCCAAGGAGATCAAGGAGGTCCAGAACGCGATTGCGACCTACGCACGGGCTGCCACCTTCAACCCGGGGAAGGAGAAGCACCTGCTCGACGCGCACCGTGGCCTCAAAAGCGGCCTGGTCAAGGACGCCGGGCGCTACCGATCGGGAGCGGTCGGGATCTTCGCGGGTTCGCGGGTGACCCACGGGGCGCCTCCCGCCGCCCGTGTCAGGACCCTGGTCCGGCAGGTGCTGGGCTTCGCGGACGCCGACAAGGAGGTCCATCCCTTGGTGCGATCAGCAGTGGCCCACTACGAGCTGGAGTTCATCCACCCCTTCTCCGACGGCAATGGCCGGGTGGGCAGACTGTGGCAGCACGTCGTGCTGTTGCGCGCCCACCCGCTGTTCGCGTTGATTCCTGTGGAATCGGTCATCCATGCACGGCAGGAGGCGTACTATCGGATCCTTGGGGAATGTGACAAGGCCGGTCACTCGTCGCGCTTCATCGAGTTCTCACTAATGACGATCCGGGACGGCCTGGCCGCTTTCTTGAATGACCTGCGGCCCGAGCCGGTCATGATGGGCAGCCGGATCGACCTAGCACGCGCCGCTTTCTCTGGCCGCGACTTCTCCCGCAAGGACTACCTGGCACGGTTCCCGACGCTCTCGACCGCCAC
>JAYUUT010000024.1:0-11026 GCA_043754455.1 Myxococcales bacterium | reverse complement strand
GCGATCAGCAGCCAACCCCCCTAGAAGGGCTTGCCCCCGATGATTTGCTGGCTAGTTTTCGTGTCGCCCTAGCGACCGGCCTGGTCGACGATCTGGGGTTTTTGTCACGGCCCGTGGCGGCGGCGGCGCTGTTCGAACTGGCGGCCGCGCTGCCGCCCTGTCCGGAAAAACGCGATCTAGGCCGCCGGGTTTTGACGGCGCTACATGAAGGGGACGCGCCCACCTTCGTCACTTTGGCCACGTCATTGGCGCTCGGATCCCGTCGCGGGTTGCAGGGGGTGCTGGTTAAGGCGCGTGTCGCCTTGTCTCTGCGGTTGCCAATATCCAGCGGAACGGGCCCCGATGCCTTGGCGCTGGCGATTGTGTCACGGCCTGAACTAGAACGGGAATGGCTGACCTTGCCGTCCATGGGATCGCTACCATCACGGCGGTTGGCGGCGAGGTTATTGGAACGATCGGCGCGGGAGGCCGCCCATCGGGCGGGGGAAGGCGACGACAGCGCCCTGCGGGTTTTTGACAGGCCCACCGTGCAGGCGGCGTGTAACCGGTTATTGGGGGATCGCGAATCGCTGGTTTGGCGTCACGCGGCCACGGCGCGCGGGTTGTTGATCGACAAATCACCCGATCGGGCAGCCGAGATGGAACGCGATCTGTCGCCCCGGCTGGGGTCAACAGAATGGCGCCGGGCGGCCGCCGCCTTAGGTGCCCACCTGGCACACAACCCAGGCCACGCGATGGCGCGCTGTCAGGAAATACTGAAGGGGGATATCGGTAAGAAGGATCCGGGCGTTGCGGGGGCAATGATCTTTGGGCTGACCCGGGGTGCCGAAGAAGAGCCAGAAGCGGCCAATGCGTTGATGGTGGAATTGATTCGCGCGGGTGGGATCGACGCCATCGAGGCCCTGGTTGACCTGCGGGAAGAACACGCGGGCAGCGGCCTCGGGGATCGGGCGGCCCACGTGGCCTTGGAAAAACTACAAAATGCGCCTCGCACAACCGACGAAGGGCTAACCGCGCTTACCGAAATTTTGTGCGTGGATCTTGATCCCACGGCGCCGCGGCTGGACCTACCGCTGCGGTCGATCTTGGCCACGGCTCTTCAATCGTTCGCAGAGGGACGGCGGCTGCTGCCTGCCACCGACGCCGCGTTAGCGACCGCCCAAAAAGCCATGTCCCGCCTGGAAAGCAGCCGCGACGGGAACCGTCCTGAAGACCGCCGCGCGTGTTTTCAAGCCCTGCGCGAATTGGATATGGGGCTTTTAGAAACTTCGACCTTGAGCGATTTGCTGGTCCTGTCGGGGCGAGAAGGCAGTGGCATGGTCGATGTTCTGAGCCGATTGCACGTTTGGTTAATGGAACGGGAATCAAAGGCCGAAGAAGAGCTGAAGATTCCACATTACACGATGCGCATGCGCCGTCTGCGGACACTGCTTCATCACTTTGATGGGGACACACACGATGATCCCCCGTCAGGTCCCAGCACCGGAGCCGCCCTGCCCGCAGCCCGCACACCACCGCCCGTGCTGGTGTCCCCTCCGCCCGGCACGCGGCCGTCATCGTCGTCTAGTTTGCTTGTGATCCCTGCGGGAACCTCCGCCTCCAATTTGTCCACCGCCCCGGCGGCAGCAAAAACGCCGGCACCGACGACAGGATCTGCGCGCGACAGGCGGCTGCGATCCGTGATGTTGGTTGCGGCGAGGATGCGGGTGGAATCGCCCGCATCTCCGCTGAGGCGAACCCTGACGGCCACAGTCGCTCGCGGTTGCGACGCCCTAATCCGGGACGACATTCTGGAACTATCCGACGTGCTGGTCGCCGTGTTGTCGTTTGCGCGGACGCCCGACGATCTGCGTATCCTGGGCGAGGCTGCCCTGGTGCCCGAGGTCAAGGACATGCTGGCCGCAGCCGCAGCCGCAGCCCGGCCGTTGGGATCGGCGGGGCGGGACGCACAAAGTTCACGAAACACCCTGCAAGCGTTCCGTTCCCTCGCCAACACGTTACCGCCAGGCGTTTCGGCACGGGTAGAAGGCCTGCGCCGCGCCCTTTTGGCCATGAGCCGGGCGCTGGAAACGGTGCTGGAAGCATCGTCCTTGGCTGATCTGGGGAGGCGGGATGGGTCGACGCCGCTCGAACGGCTAGAAGAATCCGTTCGCTATGCGCACAAATTGGTGGCGGGGGCGCGGCGACGGCTGATGATCAAGGATGGACGCGCGCATGTGGCGGGCGACACCAGCCTGGCCGATCTTGACGCCGCGATTGCGCTGCACACCCGGGACATGGGTGAACCCCTGGGGGTGCCGACCGCCGCGGCTGTGGCGTCGCTGCGGGCGCGGTTGCCTCGCCTGGTGGCCGAGGTCGCGGGCATTGCCTTGTCCCGTATTCCGGGGTTGCCCGCAGAAGCCCCCGCGTTCGCGGATTCAGGAACCATCGTCCGCGCCGGAGACAAACTGCGCCTTCCTCCGTGGCTGCCACCAAGCCGAACGTTGGGCGGGTTTTATGTATTGCGACCCCTGGGAACCGGGGCCGGGGGATCAGTGTTCGTGGTCCGTCGCACAGACGAACGGCATGATGCCACGGCTGAATCGTTCGCCCTGAAGGTTCCCGCGTACAACGGTGCCGCCGCCCACACCTTGTCTGAAGAAGAATTTTTGCAGTTGTTCCGCGAAGAAGCCGGGGCGCTGTTGACGCTGCCCAAACATGCAAATTTGGCAGGATTCGTCACCTTCGATGTGAGCGTGCGCCCCAAACCCATCCTGGTGATGGAACTGGTCGCAGGTCCAACACTGGAACGCCTGCTTGACGGACGGGCCTTCAGCATGCCCCTGGCGCTGTCAGTATTGCAAGGGATCGCGCGCGGTCTAGGAGCCATGCACCAGATGGGCGTCGGACACCTGGATCTGAAGCCCGCCAATGTGATCCTGCGATCGCAAGGTGATTTATCGGCGTCGCGGTTGATCACCTTTGACGACGCGGCTCCCGCATCGGTACTGGTGGATTTCGGCCTGGCGGGGCGCAAAGTCCGCCCCGGCTGCGGCAGCCCGTATTATGCGGGGCCCGAAATCTGGGATGCGCAAAACTTCGCGGCCATCAACGATCCGCGCGCAACGGACGTCTATGCATTCGCGGCCTTGGCATTCGAACTTCTGACCGGACGAACCCTGTTCAGCGCTGACAACTTGCCGGCCCTGATGACCAGCCACCTGACCCACGATGGGGAGCCGCCTGCTTTGCAGGCGTTGGCACAGAACCCAAACCTGGCAAGTCTGGCCGGGATCTTGTCGGCGGGACTAGCCCAAGATCCGCGCGCCCGCGCCAGTGTGTCCGACTTGGCCGGGGCGCTGCAAAGCCTCCATCCTGACCTGGGCGGGTTGCCCTGGCCGCTTGTATCAGGGCCGCGCGTCTGACGGGGTCGGCCGAGGCGTTTGGGTCGGTAACGCGCCCGTCGGCGCATCTATGAACGATAAAGATCCTTCGCCTCGAGGCGCCACGACAGGTGCCAACAGGATCAGATTGTGACGGGCGTCGGCATGTTGCGGATCCAGTTCAACCGTGGCGCGAAAATGTCCTTCAGCCTCCCGCAGCAGGCCCAGGCGCAGGGCGACCACACCTGACAAAAAGCGTACCCCCGCATCCCCCGTGTCCGCTGCTCGCGCGGCGGACAGTTCATTGGCGGCGTCCGCATCGCGCCCCAGCCGATGTAAGGCCAGGGCGTTGTTGTACCGAATGGTGGCGCGCCCGGGGCGACGTTTGACGGCGCGACCTAAAAACCAAAGTGCCTGTTTCGGCTGACCGCGCGTGAGTGCAATGGCCCCCAGGTTTGAATATGCATCGGCAAGCATTCCAGGGAATAAGGCCGCTTCGGTGAAGAGCCGTTCGGCCGCGTCCAGATTGCCCGCCTGGAAATTCGCGGTCGCCATCAAAAATACCGGACGGGGATCCTGCGGCGACAGCCAGCGCAGTTTGGCGTAAGAAGCGGCGGCCTTTTTCAGATCCCCACGTTCGCGAGCCAGATCCGCCGCTAGCTTCAAGGCCCCTGGGTGCCGGGGCTTTCGGCGCAGAACTTCATCGTACGTAGCCGCCGCTTCGGTCTTGGCACCGATGGCTAGGTACGCCGCCCCCAAATCCATACGGGCATCCAGATTATTGGAATCGAGACGAACAACATATTCCAGTTCCGTCGCCAATTCGCGCCCCGCGTGACGCGACGCCAGGACCAGGGCCAACGAACGCCGCGCTTCAAGGTCGCCGGGCATAACGGCAATGACTTGTTCCAGTTCACGCTGGGCTTGTACAAGCTGACCGGCATCCGCCAGCAGTTGGCCGTACGCCCGCCTGGCATCCAGATCTTCTGGGTCCAGTTCCAAAAGCCGCGCGTATCGATCCCGCGCGCCCGGTAGACCCGCGGCGCGATCCATCGCGGCAAGGGCGCCAATGACCGCTACGTAGTCGGGCCGCACGTCCAGAGCGTAGGTCCACATAGCGCGCGCATGACCCGGCGCCCCCGCGGCAACTTCGACGACGCCCAGATAACGCCGGGTTTCGGGGACCCGGGGATCAATCACCAAAGATTTTTTCAGAAGGTCGATAGCCTTGGTCTGGCGGAACGCAGGCCCACCCGCCCCCTGGTAGGCCGACAACGCACGTCCGTAAATGACGAACGCGTAGGGATCGCGGCCAAACGCAGCGACCACGGTTGGGGGGGCCACAACAGGCAAGGTGGGCACAACGCCCCGAATGGCTTCCCATGCGGCCCGCAACCCGACGCGGGCGACGTCGTCACGGCTACCCACCTGGCTGGCCGTGGCCAAAATTTCCTGGGGCCGGGCGGCAGGATGAACAGTGACCGTCACTTCCAGTTTCCAATCGGCCCGTCGGTCGAACCGACCACGCACGATGAATTTGCTGTTTCGAGGAGATCCGGGGCGGCTAAAAATCTCGGATCCCCCGACAAAACGCAGGGGTCGTTCCGCCCCCAGTCGTTCAGCCACCAAGGCCGCCAGGCCGTGCCCCAGATGATCCAGGGTTGTTGCCGGGCGGGGGCCGGTTTTGGTGGCGGCGTTCACAAAGGCTTCAACCACGAAGGTTTCGCGCAATACGGCGGGAGCCGACGGCGTCGCCAAACCAGGCGCGGCCCTCGTCCCTGCATCGACTGGGCGCGCGTCGACATCGCTCGCGCGTGCGTCCCCCGCGATCAAGATCGCCCATGCGCAAACGACTATTGCGGCACAACCCACGATCAAATAGTGCGGTCTGTTCGCCCGGCGGCAAGTTTTCCACGTTTCCCCCCCGTCGTCCGGAGGCAGGGCAAGACGAAAAATATCCAGATTTTGGGTTAAGTTGCGCGCCATGCCGCTTATCACGGGGAACAAGACGCGCCCGCACTACGACGTGATTGTCGTCGGATCGGGAGCCGCTGGGGCCATGTCTGCGTATGTTCTGGCGCAAAACGGCGTCAAAGTGCTGATGCTGGAGGCGGGACGAAATTACGATCCCGTCAAAGAAACCCCCATGCTGAACCTGCCGCGCGACGCCCCGTTGCGTGGGGCCTCGACGCCGGATCGGCATTTTGGATATTATGACGCCACGGTGGGCGGCGGTTGGCAGGTACCGGGCGAGCCCTACACCAACACCAAAGGCACGGATTTTTGGTGGTGGCGTCCCCGGATGTTGGGGGGACGCACAAACCATTGGGGACGCATCACGCTGCGATTTGGTCCTTACGATTTCCGTTCCAAGACCCGCGACGGCCTGGGGACCGACTGGCCGATTGGGTACGATGACATCGCGCCTTATTACGACCTGGTGGAATCGCTGATTGGGGTCTGGGGAGGAAACAGCGGCCTGGAAAACACGCCGGATTCCCCTGCTGGCATTCTGCTGCCAGCGCCCAAGCCGAGATCGTACGAACTGCTGTACCAGAAGGCCTGTAAGGCCCTGGGGATCCCTGCGATTGCATCTCGTTGCGCCATTTTAAGCCGCGTGTTGGACCACAACGCGGTTCCCCCGCGGGTCCACCCGGGAAACCCACGCGCCCAGAAGATTCTGTCCGAACACATGCAACAACGCCTGGCCTGTATCTGGGCCACAGCCTGCGTTCGCGGTTGCTCCATTGGTGCCAATTTCCAATCGACCACGGTGTTGTTGCCACCCGCCATTGCCACCGGGAACCTGGATATCATCACCGACGCGATGGCGCGGGAGGTTTCGGTGGACAAGGCCGGACGCGCAACCGGCGTTCACTACATCGACAAGGCCACGCGGCAGGATCGTTACGTCACGGGGCGATCGGTCATTCTGGCGGCGGGCGCCTGCGAATCCGCCCGGTTGTTGCTGAACTCGCGTTCGACGACTTTTCCTCAGGGTCTGGCAAACAATTCCGGGGTCGTCGGACGGTACCTGACCGATTCGGTGGGCGCCAATCTGACCGGCCAGATCCCAGCCCTCGAAGGCGCACCTGCCAGCAACGAAGACGGCGGATCGGCGTTACATGTCTATACGCCGTGGTGGAATTACAAGAAGGCCCGCGAACTGGGATTCGCCCGCGGTTACCACATCGAAATCAACGGGGGACGCCGGATGCCCGACGGGCAATCTTTGGGGGGCGTTGTCAATGCCACGCGGGGATTCTACGGAAAGAAACTGAAGACCGAAGCGCGACGTTATTACGGATCTTTCATCAGCATGGCCGGGCGAGGTGAAATGATCCCCAACGACAAGACCTACTGCGCCCTGGATCCCGATGTGGTCGACCAATGGGGGATTCCCGTGCTTCGGTTCACCTGGCAATGGTCGCCGCACGAATTGAAACAAGCTGCCCACATGCATCAGACCTTTGCGGAAATTGTGGGTACCTTGGGCGGCAGGACCGTGAGCCCTGTTCAAAAGGACGGCGCCCAGGCCATCTTGCGGGCAGGAGAGATCATCCACGAGGTCGGCGTGGCCCGCATGGGCACCGATGCAAAGACATCCGTCTTGAATGCGCATAACCAGGCTTGGGATGTGAAAAATCTGTACGTGGTTGACGGCGCTGCCTTCGTGTCGAACCCCGATAAGAACCCCACACTTACGATTTTGGCGCTGGCCTGGCGCGCCGCCGATCACCTGATGGGTGAAATGAAACGGAGGAACGTCTGATGGCCAACGACAACAACGACGATCGACTGGGCCGCCGCGCGGTCATACGGCGCCTGGCCGTCCTGGGGACCGCCACAGCCGCGGCACCTTCGGCGTTCGCGGCCCCGGCCGAACCAGAGATACGATCCGCCCGGGAGGCCCATGATCCCAATTTGCAGGATCCGGCTTTGTGGTGGGACCGCGTCCTGACACCGCCCGAACTGGAAACGGTGACAGCCCTGTGCGACCTGATCTTACCCGCCGACGCGGGATCTCCGGCTGCCAGCACACTGGGAATTGCCGCGTTTGTCGACGAATGGGTCAGCGCCCCGTATCCACTTCAACAGGCTGATCAACAGATCATTCGCGGTGGCCTGGGCTTTTTGAACGTTGAATCCGCGCGGCGGTTTGGCCACCGCTTCGCAGCCCTTTCGGCGGCCCAAAAAACCGTATTGGCTGACCTTTTGGCGAATCCGGACAAATGCCGCCCTGATCATAGACCCGGCGCCCTGATGTTCGACAGGGTTCGGGCCGTGGCGATGATCGGCTTTTATTCCACGCCAGAGGGCTGGAAAGATCTGGGGTACGTCGGGAACGTGGCGGCGGGGTCATGGGAAGGCCCGCCCCCAGAAGTGCTTCGCCACCTCAAGCTGGTTTGAACGACGGCCCCGCGACATCTGGATCACGGGGCCCATGGGAAATCCCCGTTATGACCTCGCGGAGGCGGCCAGGTGCTTCGCAGATGGGGTGAGGCAGCACTGGTCCGAACTTTGCTGACTTTGGGACCACAAGCGACGAAGATTGGCGCAAGGCGTAGATTCGCCCGCACAACAGGAGCCCCTCATGAGTCCCAAATCCCCGTACAAACATCTTCTTCCCCTCGGGTTGGCCTCCGCTGTGGCTGCCGCCGCATGGCTGCCCGCCCCGGACGTCCACGCTTTTTGCGGGTTCTATGTCGCAGGCGGGGACGCCTCTTTGTTCAACGACGCCACCCAGGTGGTGCTGATGCGGGAAGGCACCAAGACGGTGTTGTCCATGCAAAACAACTACCGGGGCCCGCTGGGGGATTTCGCCCTGGTCGTGCCGGTTCCGGTGGTGCTCAAAGAACAGAACGTAAAGACCTTGAAGGCGGACGTTTTCAAGAAGGTCGACACGCTCTCTGCCCCACGGTTGGTGGAATATTGGGAGCAGGATCCCTGCGCTGCGCAGGGGAATGAAGAGAGATTCGCCGGTCCTAGCGCTGCGAAAGGTGGAAGCCTGCCGGGGGGGTCAGTGGACGATAAGGGCCCTGTGAAAATCGAGGCCCAGTTCACGGTCGGCGAATACGAGATCGTCATCCTTAGCGCCACCGAGGCCACGGCGCTTGAGTCATGGCTTGTCAAAAACGCCTACAAGATCCCGGCGGGCGCAACCAAAGTCTTCGACCAATACATCCAACAAGGGATGTATTTTTTCGTGGCCAAGGTGAATCCCGCCAAGGTCAGTTTCAAGAACGACCAGGCGGTCCTATCGCCCCTGCGCTTTGACTACGAATCTAAGGACTTCGCACTGCCCGTGCGTTTGGGCCTCATAAACTCGGGCGGTGAACAGGATCTTATCGTTCACATCCTGTCCCGCGAAGGCCGTTATGAAGTGGCCAATGCGCCCAATGTGACAGTTCCCACAAACATTGAAGTCACCTCCGATGTTCGCAAGGACTTCGGGACTTTTTATACCAAGCTTTTTTCCGAGACGGTCGCAAGAACCCCGCGCGCCGTGGTCACCGAATATTCCTGGGACGCATCAAGCTGTGACCCCTGTCCCGGTCCGACACTGGATCCCACCGACCTCAGCACGCTGGGCGCTGACGCCTTATCCAGCGCCATGCCTAGCGGCGCCGGAAAGGGCGGCTTCTCGTCCGGGTTCACGTTGACCCGTCTGCATGCGCGGTACGGCGCGGCCGGACTCGGCGACGATTTCATATTCAAGAAGGCGGTCGGCATCGCCGGCGGACGCGAAAACTGGAATAAGGATCGCATTGAAAACGGGGCCGTCGTGTCCGAAGGGTTCAACAACTTTCAGGGTCGTTACATCATGCGGAACCGCTGGCGAGGCGCTGTGACCTGCAAAACGCCCCGTTTCGGTGTGTGGGGCGGCCCCCCCGAAGGCAGCCCCGCGGCCCGGAAAACCGCGTCCGCCCTTGGCCCCAACAGTGGCGGTGTGGCAAAGGCCGCGTCGGACAGCCCGCTGTTCGCGCGCACCCTGGACACCTTGGTTGCTGAACCCGTGCCTGAAATCGGTGTCGTGCCAAAAGCGTCGACCAGCGGCTGCAATTGCAGCCTAGGCGGGGCGGCAGGAGGTGGCGCTCTGGGCGTTTTCGCACTGGCAGGGTTGATCGGGCGCCTGGTGCGCCGCAAACGCTGATCTTCGGGACCACCGATGCTCAAACGATTGGTTGCAAGGGGGATGCTGGCGGCCTTGGTTGGCGGGTGTGCAAAGGCCCCCGCCCCCGTAGCCGCGCCGTCAGCACCCCCAGTCCCCGCTCTTGATCTTCCCCAACCGAAAATCCCCATCGAGGGCACCCAGTTCCGCCCGTCCTTGCTGCGCCTGGCCGCAGGCGAAACCTACGACAAAGAAGTTTTCGAAGACCATCAAGACTGCGGCGGCTGTCACACCGCCGTGGCGGCTGAACTGAAACAAAGCGCCCACGCCTTTGCGTCCTTGAGCAACCCGACCTACCTGATGAGCTTCACCCGTTTCGCCGACGCCCGGGGCGAGAAAAACACACGTTTTTGTGCTGGCTGCCATGATCCGGCGTTGCTTCTGGCAGGCGCATCATTCCGCGATCCCCCGGTCGCTCAGCGTTCAGCCCACATGGGCGTTGCCTGCAGTAGCTGCCACGGCGCCGTGGCGGCGACGGGTGCCGGGAACGCCAGCCACACCCTCACCACCTCGCCGATTCCCCTGCCCATCCCTGGGAACGCGGGAACCCTGGACGCCCACCGGGCCCGGGTCGCGGCCCCAACGCTTCGATCAGAAAAACTTTGCGCCAGCTGCCACCGGGGGGCTCTAAACCCAGAAATGGGGCACGAAATTGTGCTTTCGGGCCTAGATGAATGGGGCGGGTGGCGGCGGTCCGCCTATGCAGGAAACCAGACCGAACGCATTGACGAAGACGGGGTGGTTCAACAAACCTGCATCGGCTGCCACATGCCCAAGGTCGATGGCCACGCCTCGCACCGTTTTGCAGGTGGACACAGCATGCTGGCCCATATGTTGAAGTCGCCCAAACAAGAAGCCGCCGTACGCAAGATGGTCCAAGGGGCGGCGTCGGTCGATCTATTCCCTCTAGCCAAGATCCCCGGACCCCAGCCCACATCCGGGCTGACCGCCTTAGGATTTGATGTCGTCATCTTCAATGAACGCGTCGGGCATAACTTCCCCGGCGGCGCCAAAGATATGCGTGACACCTGGGTAGAGGTTCGCCTTGCGGACGCGCGGGGCACAGAAGTCGCAGCGTCGGGCGTGGCCCATGCCCAAACAGGTCGTGAACCCCTGACCTACGTGCTGCATTCCCGGGTGACCGATAAGGACGGCCGTTCCGAACGCGAGCACGATGTATCCCACTTCCGCACGCCGGTTTACGACCACACCATTGCCGCACGGGATGCAGCGGTTATCCGTTACGCCTTGGAGCTTCCGGTCGCGTTCGACAAGACACGCCTGCCCCTGCGGGTCACCGTACGTCTGCGCCACCGGCGCATATCCCTGGAAAGCCAGAAGGCTGCCTGCGAAATGTTCCGAAGCGACAAAGGGCAGACCGTGGCGAAAGGGGCCCGGAAGCACCGGGGTGCGGCCCCCGATCCCTGCGGGGATCAGCCCATCATCGATGTGGCCGAGGTTGGGGGTGTCTTGGGTGGTCTAGAAAAAAAAC
>JAYUUT010000023.1:0-25827 GCA_043754455.1 Myxococcales bacterium | reverse complement strand
CGCCGCGATGGTCCCCATGCAGCAGACGCACAGGACGAGCTCGCTTTTCACAACGCACAGAGGCAGGTCAGGCACTTGCATTCAGGCTGTCACTCTAATCACCGTCGGCCAGAGACTGCCCCCCCCTCATTCTTGGGGGGGACAGACGACCGTTGCGCGGGCAACGGTCGTTCATGCTCACCCCGACGCGATTTTCGGACGCCCGGCGGCGGCTTCGGGGCGGCGCGAATTTTACGGAACAGGCATCATCGGCCTTGACGCGAAAGGATAAGGCTGTTTGAATTTCCTAGGCTCCCCACTTGTTTCGTGCGGCGACCGTGGGTGACATCTGCCGCCGGGGTGCGCCCTGCCCATTTCTTCAAGGCCGATGGCAACATGCCCCAATCCGTATCCCTAACGCTGTCAGGGGGCGGCCCCGGATGATCGCATCAACCGACGAGACGCCAGGCCATTGCGAGGCCTCGTCGACCAGGTCAGCGGCACAAGGGTTGGCGTGGGTGTAGGCGAACAAAACATCGATGCGATGGACCTGCGCGGCCTCGGCCAGGCAATAGATGAAGGCATTATTCATGGCCGCATCAGGCCGCCGCAGGAACTGCCGCTGGGTACAGCGACGGGTGATCATGTAGGACCGATGGGGGCAAAACCCGGCGGGGAAGGGACCTGGTTCCGCAGGTGTCGGACCGCTCCTCCCGAAGTTGCGTCGGACGTTCGAAAAATCAACCCGGGAGGGGGATATCCGGAGGGGGATATCCCTAAGGCCACGCCTGATCCTTGATCATAAACCGTCTCCCGAAAATTGGAACGCCACCCTTCGCAATTGGGACGAGGACGGCCTTGTCCACCACCGTTTTGACCTAGACCTCACCCTGGGTCTGGGCCTATGCTCATGCCGACGCATGGCCATCAGCGACGCGGGCATTTCGGGAAAACGCGGATTTCCAGCCACGTCTTGGACGATGATCCGACATGCGCAGGATCCGACTTCGCCCGAATATGACCGTCACCTGCGTCGCCTTGTGGAACTGTATTGGAGACCGGTGTTCTTGGTCATTCGAAGCGCCTGGAACCGCCCAGGCGAAGAGGCGCGTGACCTTACCCAGGAATTCTTCGCCGAGGTGATATTCGATCGGGGGCTTGCGAAATTGTTCGCGCCTGAACGGGGTAGCTTTCGCAGTTTGCTGCGTGCGGCGATCAAGAATTTCATGCTTAACGAAGCCCGCGACAGCAGACGTTTGAAACGAGGCGGTGCTGTCGAGATAGTGTCTATCGATTATTCAACACTGACGGACGCGGACACACCAGTCGTCGAGGCAGGTCTGTCGCCCGATGAAATGTTCGACGCGGCCTGGAATCGTGCGGTCATTGGCGAGGCGTTGGCGCGGCTGGAGACGCGTCTGAATGCGGCAGGGGAAACATTGGGCCTGTCCGCGTTCAGAAGCTACGACGTTGACGGCGACCGCGATGATCTCACCTACGACGATGCAGCGAAAGCGTTGGGGGTCTCGGTGGCCCAATTCAAGCGTGCTTTGTTTCGTTCCCGCGAGCTATTTCGCGAGATCGTGACCGATCTTGTGCGTGAATACGTGGACGGCCCTGAGGAATTGGATCGGGAGTTGCGCGGCTTTTTTGGGCTATAGAGTCACAAGGGATACATGAGTCCCCGTCACCCCGTGTCGCCGGCCGCTGCCGGACGCTTGACACGCGCATTGGCAGCGGGCTTCGAAAGGCGGCTGGGTGAAGCGGCATGTGGTGCTGGTTTTGTCAGCGAGGCAGTTTTGAGGGAAGCCGAAGGGGAGCAGGAGAAAACCGGTCGCCCGCTGGCGCAGATTCTGGTCGAACGTGGCGCGCTCACCGTGAAGGCGCTGGAGGAATTGCGGACCCAGGTTGCCCACCAGGAATTCTCGCGACCTACGGCCTCACAGAAAGTCGAAGAGCCCGCGGAGGTTAGCGCCGCTGCCGCCGATCCGACGCGGCGGCTGGGAGATTTCGTGTTGGTGGCGGTGCTGGGCCGTGGCGGCGCTGGCGAGGTATGGCGGGCCTGGGATCGTAGTTTGGGCCGCTTCGTTGCCGTGAAGATCGCGACCGCAGCGGCCTTGTCATCCGTCGCCCGCGAACGCTTCGAAAAGGAGGTGGCGGCCACCGCACGTTTGTCGCACCCAGGGCTTGTCCCTGTATACCGCAGTGGTTTCGAGAACGGGCGCCCGTACCTGGTCATGCCCTTGGTGGATGGTGAGACGCTCGAAGGTGCGACTTTGGATACCCGGCGGGCGCTGCAAGTCGTGCGCGCGGCGTCTCTGGCTGTCGCGCACGCGCACCAATTGGGGGTTGTCCATCGCGATCTCAAGCCCGGAAACATGATGGTGGGGAAAGATGGGCGGGTGTTCGTCCTCGACTTTGGTCTTGCGGCCTTGCGGGAGGAGGGCGCACGCACCACCCAGCCCGGTGACGTGATCGGCACAGCCGCGTATATGGCGCCCGAACAGGCCCGGGGCCGTGGCGGCGATAGCGGACCAGCCTTGGACGTCTATGGCCTCGGCGCTACGTTGTACTTCCTGGTCACCGGCCAAGCGCCTTACGAAGGCGCGTCCTTCGCCGAGGTGGTGGCCCGGGTGGGGCGTGGTGATCTGGTGTCGCCGCGGCGCTGGAAGCCATCTATCGATCGCGGTCTTGAGGCTGTGATTCTTAAAGCCATGGCACCTGATCCGCGCTGGCGCTACGCCTCGGCGGCAGAACTGGCCGAGGACCTTCGCCGTCTGCTCGATCATGAAGAAACCAGCGCCCGCCCCGCGGGACCGCTTGGGCGGTTGGCGCTGTCAGTGCGGAGGCATCCCGTGCAGATGGGTGGTGCTGTCGTGGTGCTGGCCCTGTTGATGGGGCTTGGCACCTGGCGCCTTCGTCTTTTAGCCGAACGAACCGAGGCGATCGAGACGATTCGAGAGATCGCACGGCTGTCGCTCGATGCGGCTTTGCGCTTGCGCCGCGCTGGCGATGCTGTCGGTATGAGGCAGATGGTTCCGCGGCTGGAGACCGCTTATCAGCGCGCCCGCGCGCAGGCGCCTGATCTGGCCGAAGTCGAATACCTCATGGGGCGGATGTACCGCGCGGTGCTTGACGAAGATCGTGCGCTTGAACATCAAAACCGGGCGCTCGAAAAGGATCCCGCTTTATTGGTTGCTCGCTACGAGCGCGCGGTCCTGCTGGCGCGAAGATACGGAAAAGCAATCGACCAGGCTTTGTCGTGGACCCTTGTGAAAGCGGCGCCGGGCCCCGTGCATGCCGAGTCACGGGTTATGACGACACCTGAGGACGCGGCCCTTGCCGATCTACGTTCCCGCATCGTCGCAGATCTGACACATTTGCGGCAAGGGGGTGGTGCGCAGGCCAGTGTCCGGGCTGCCGATGGTATCCTGGCATTCTACGAACGCGATCTGCAGCGGGCCCGGACGCTCCTTACCGAAGTGGTTCGCGATGATCCGTTCCGTGAGGAGGCCTGGGAGGCGCTGGCCCGGACGTACGAAACGCTGGGCATGGGGCGAGAGGCCGAACGGACCTACACACAAGGGTTGGCTCGTGATCGAGGGTATGTGCCGTTGCTTGTCGGGCGCTGCCACGTGACCTTGGGAGGTCGGGACAACCGCAAGGCGATCAAAGACGCTGAGGCGGCGCTTGCCATGGACCCCACAAATAGTGGAGCGCATTTGTGTGTTGGGATGGCAAATCTTTTGTCTGGGCACGACGCCATGATGCAGGGAAAGGGTGCTGAGTTGCTCGATGATGCCCTTGCCGCGTTTTCGTTCGTACTCGATCGAGAGGGCGGTTTGTCGAGCCCTCTTTGGGGACGAGGCACCGTGCAGCGGTACCGCGCCGTGGCCTTCGAGCGTTGGGGCCAGGACCCCCTGTGTGCCCTTGCGAAATCGGAAGCTGATCTTTCCCGTGCATTGACCATTTTTCCCGGTGCCGCGGACGTGCGATCGAGCCGCGGGCGCACGCGATCCCTACGCGCTATCTGGCGCATGCGCAACGGGCAGGAGGCGTCGGACGATGTTGCCTCAGCGCTGGCTGATTTTTCTGAGGCGTTGCGTTTGCAGCCCGATCGCGAGGATTCGCACGACTTGGCCGGCGACCTTGTGGCGCATGTGGGGCTTTATCACTTGCGGCGGGGCGAGCCGTCGTTCGAATCATTCGCTACCGCGGAGGCGGCCTTCGGCCTTGTCCTGAAGGACAACATCAAGGGATGGCCCGCGCTCCATCGTGGCGCGATGCGCAGTTGGTGGGGCCGCGCGGAGGCCCGGCAGAACCGTGATCCTTTGCCCCGCTGGGCTGCGGCCGAGGGGGACCTTGGGGCCGCGTTGGAATCGCTGTCCGCGTTCCCTGATCCCTGGCTGCGCCGGGCGCAGTTGCTGACCGCCCGAGCCGAATACCTTAAGCGGAGGAATCGCCGCCGGTCCGCTGCTGATTCCAAGGCCGCCCTTGAGGCCCAGTTGCGGGCGCTAGCGATCGATCGACAGTTCGTGACATCGGCAGGCGCTGTTGACGTCGGGCCAGGCCCAATCGTTGGCCCCCCTTGTACCGATGTGCCTCAGGTGGTTCACCCGTAATTAAGGGTTTTGTCCCACGATTAACGGCCCGCCGTTGTTCTTGTCCACAAGAACAGGAAATCGTTGACGGTGCGATACACTTGACCTTGTGATGCGTTCCCGCGTGCTGCAATGACACGTCAATTGCGTTTGGTCGGATATGCCCCGACGGGGGCCCCTGAACCGGGGGCTGACGAACGGGCTGCTTTGCGGGGCGATGAATTGGCCTGGGATCGGCTGATTGAACGCCATAACCACAAGGTATTGGTGTCGTTGCTGGGCCGGGGCATTCCCCTGGACAGGGCCCGCGATCTGGCCCAGGAAACCTGGCTGAAACTGGTACAAAACGCCCGCCGGGGACGCCTCAAGGAATTGGCGTTACCCGGTTTGGCGATCGTGCAGGCGGGGTTTCTGGCAGGCAGTGCCCAGCGCCAGGCAGGCCGCCTATTTTCCTGGACGCGGGCGGATGACGACGCCCGTGGCACCGCCACGCTGGAAGATGAAGCGATCGACCGGCAGCGGCTGCGCCGCATTGCCAGCACGTTGGCCGCCTGCCCAGCCCGAGCCCGCGCGGTTTTCGAACTTCATTACGACAGCCCCGGTCTGACCCATGCCGATCTGGCCACCCGGGTGGGGCTGTCTGAACAAAGGGTCAAACAAATCGTGTGCGAGGTTCGGGCCCGTTTGCGGTCAGCCCTGGCCGAGGACGCCAAGCCATGACCGCTGTGCCGCATATTGGTCGTGAAGCCTTGGCGCGATTTGTTGTCGGGTGTTCATCGTGCGAGGAAAACAGGTTTATTGAAACCCACGTGCGCGGGTGTGTGTCGTGTGCCGCCTCGCTGGCAGATGAAGCACGTTTCGAAGTTGAGTTACAGGCCGCATGGCCCCAAGTGAACCGACCGTCGGCTGTGGTTTTGACCTTGCCCGTCCATCGCCCTGTCGTAGCCGCACGGCGGGGGGGGCGATTCTCGCGCTTCGTTGCGACTGCGGGGGGGGCTGCGGCTGCGGCGTTGTTCGCTTTGGTTGGCACCAACGGGGTCACACCCCGGCTTGCGAATGACAGGTTTGCGGATGACAGGTTTGCGAATGACAGGTTTGCGAATGACACGGGCTCTCCGGTCGCCGCGGCCGACGGGGCCGCCATGTCGCCTGCCGCGCCGTTGTCAGCGTCGTGGGCCAGTTGGGGCGGTGTCCCTCATGCCGACGGACGTGGGGCTGTCCTCATGAACGCGGACGTGTTCGGCCGCCTGGCGATGGCCGATCAGTCCGCCGTCGATGGCGAAGGTGCGTGTGTCGGATCGGCGCTGGCGGGATCACACGGAGGATTTTTTACCGCGATATGCGGCGTATCCGGCTGGGGCGGCCGCTGCCGGCCCGTTCCGGCCGCTGCCTGCGCCGAACCGACACCCTAGCAGCAGCGCGCCCACCCAAAGAGGCCATTGCGCGTCGAAACACTGTTAGGTTCAACCGACAGGTGTGATACCTGGTGACCATGTAAACTATTGTTTTCATAAGGATTTTTGTCCTTTCGCCTTTCGCGCCTGCCCCCGCGCTGGTAACCTAACGGGCATGGGAATGCGATGGCTTCGCCTGGTGACGCCGATGTTTTTCGTGGCGTGTAGCGGAGCCCCTGATGCCGATGATTCGCAAGGGGGGGGCGGTCCTGCTGCTACAGGAAAACCTAAGCCCCTAAGCCCCGGGTTGATGATGCCGCCATCTGCGCCGGCCGAGTCACCTGCCCTGATGCCCGCGCCGAAACCAGATCCGACGATGATGCCGGCGGTGGTTCCCAAACCGGTCCCGACCTGTGCCACGCCTGATGTCGGCGCCGCACCTTTACGGCGTTTGACCCGGGATGAATATGCCAACGCCGTCCGCGATCTGTTTGGCCTGACGACACGGCCTGGGGTCGATGGACTGACGGCGGATGAAACCATAGGATCGTTTCGCAGCAACACTGTGGGGGCCGCTTCGGATCTGATAACCCAGCAGTATCAGGAACTGTCTGAAAAAATTGTAAAGGCGAACCTCAGCAAATTGGAACCCGCCTACCCCTGCGATCGGGCCACGATGGGGGACGACGTTTGTGGGGGACAATTCATTGATAGGTTCGGACAGCGCGCGTACCGACGGGCGCTGGCTGTGGACGAGAAAGCGAAATACAAAACCCTGTTCAGCGGCTACGCCAAAACGGGTGGTTATGGCGAAGGGCTGCGGCTGGTAGTCCAAACCATGCTGCAGTCGCCGCATTTTCTGTATCACGTTGAACTAGGTGATGGTGCCGCAGGGGTCTTGGGACCTTTGGGTGGGTATGCGGTGGCGTCACGTTTGTCGTTTTTCCTGTGGATGTCGATTCCGGATCAGATGTTGCTGGACGCGGCGGCGGGGGGGCAATTGAACACGCCCGCAGGTTTGAAGATCCAGGTGGATCGCCTCTTAAAAGATCCCAAGGCCCGGGACGCCATCCAAAGTTTCCATTTGCAGTGGATGGACATCGAGGCCATCGCTTCGGTCGGCAAAGACAAGATCGTGTATCCAAATTTCGCCACCGCCCTGCGGGATGCCATGCGGAATGAAACCGTCAATTTTGTGGACCATGTGATTCGCCGGGGCGACGGGAAGTTGGATACCCTGTTGACGTCGTCGTCGTCGATGGTGGATGGGGGGCTGTTTGATCTGTACGGTGTGCAGAAACCGGCGACGTTCGTGCCTGGGCAACTGGTGCCGTTAGATGCCACGCAGCGGGCGGGCCTATTGACCCAGGCGGCGGTGTTGACCGTCCACGCGCACGCGAACCAATCGTCGCCTGTGGCCCGCGGGGTCATGGTGCGAAAAACTTTTCTTTGCCAAAGCCTTCCTGACCCGCCCCCTAACGTCAACACCGAGGCCCCTGAACCGGCGCCCAATTCGACCACCCGGGAACGGTTCGAGGTTCATAAGAAAAACGTCGCCTGCGCCGCCTGCCATAAGTTAATTGATGGCATCGGTTTTGGTTTTGAACGATATGACGGTGTGGGTGCGTACAGGGCCATGGAAAATGGCAAATCTGTGGACGCCTCTGGCGAGATCATAGGATCGCGGGATATCAACGGGACGTTCAACGGCGCTGTCGAACTGGCACAGAAACTGGCCCGCAGCGCCGAGACGCAGGAATGTGTGGCCAAACAGTGGTTCCAGTTCGCGCTGGGCCGGGCTGTGACCGATGCGGACAAATGTGCCTTTGAACAGGCGATGGTCCTTTTTCAAAATGCCGGTCGGGACCTGCGGGTTCTTATTGGTGCCCTGGCGGTCAGCGACGCCTTCCGGTTTCGGAGGAACTGAGCATGAGCATCTACCAGAAAAAAACTCAGATCCCTTTGTCGCGGCGGAATTTTGTCAAAGGGGTGGGGGCAACCGCCGCTCTGCTCCCTTTTGTACCTGTGATGAACGCCAGCGCCCAGGTGGCCGGGCCCAAACGCTTGATTTTGGTTTTCACGCCACACGGTACGGTGTTTGAAAATTGGAAACCCAAGGGCACCGAAGCCGATTGGCAATTTGGTCCTATTTTGATGCCGCTTGAACGGCACAAGAAAAAACTAACCGTATTGTCCGGGATGGAGGTTTTGGCGCCGGGCGTGGGAGCCCCTCACACCAAGGGCCCGCCGCTTTTGTGGACGGCGTCTAAATTGCTGGAAGACCAGACTTTCACCCGATCAGATGGCTCGGGCGGTCGGTTCTTTGGGTGGAACAGTGGTCCGTCCGTGGACCAGGTGATAGCCAATGTTGCTGGGTCCAAGACGCTTTATCGATCTTTGGAATTTGGCGTGCGCGCGGGCGGCAGCCACCCTGGATCGCGGATGATCTACACCGGTCCCCGCCAGCCGCTACCTCCCGAATCGAATCCTTACGCCGCGTTCGATCGTCTATTCAATGCGGGCGGTAAGGCCTTCGATCAGTTGCGTGCCGAACGGCGCAGCAGCCTCGACGTTGTGAAGGGGGAACTGGACGCGCTTCGTCCCAAGGCGGCGGGCGAAGACCGACGGAAGTTGGACCAGCACCTTGACGCTGTTCGGGGGATGGAACAGCGCCTGATGCTGGCGGCCATTGCCTGTCCCGGTCCTATGGCGGCAGCCCCTGGGATGACCCGGATTGATCCGACCGTGGTTTTGAACGGCCCCGCAATATGGGAACGGCAGATGGATGTTCTGACGGCGGCGCTCAGTTGTGATCTGACACGCATTGCCAGCTTGCAGTTTCGGGTTGGTGAAAACGATAACGATCGCTACACGTGGCTTAACGTTAACCACGAAGGACACCATCTGATTACCCACGGCGGCGACACCGACGCGCTGACCAAAACCAGCCTGACCACCATCTACACAAGTTACGCGGAAAAATTCGCATATTTGCTGGATCGATTGGACGCCGTCAAAGAAGACAATGGCAGTTCCATCTTGGACAATTCATTGGTGGTTTGGGGCAGTGAACTGGGCAAGGGCAATACGCACAGCTTTAAACGCACGCCTTTCGTGGTTGCGGGCGGTGGCCGGGGTGCGCTGAAACCAGGGCGGTTTTTAGACTTCGAAGCAAACGGTGGCAAAGGTGCCATTCACAACCGGTTGCTGGTGTCGTTGTGCCACGCCATGGGACTGACCGACGTTTCTAAATTTGGAAATACCGATACGGGGACCGGCCCCCTCACGGGTTTCTTGGGCTGACTTTTAGCTCGATACGATCGGGGACAAAAAAGAACGGAAGCCCCACCGCCGTCCCGATCGCCGCAACCAGCAGGCCTTTTTTCAGGCCAGGATGGCTGTCCTTGCACGCGGGTTCACCCGTGGGGGTCAGCGGGCCGCTGCAGTCTTGTACGGTTTCAATGCCCATCGTCAACCCAACCCCGATGGCGGCCAGCGCGACCCCGAGTCCCGCCAAACGAATCCAGCGGCGGCTGCGAAAATCCCCCTGCACCACGACCGGCTCGCGCAAATCCAGGTTCACGCTGACACTGGTTTTGCCTCTCCAGAGCTCGCTGGACATGCTCAGTTCGTGCAGCCCCATCGGCAACCGGGCCTCGCAGGGGGCGTCGCATAAAATCACGGGCCTCGTGGGGCTGCTTTGCAACATTTCGAACCGCCCTGTGGGAAAACGAATCACCCCGCGCGAACCCGCGGGCAATCCGGGCGCCCTCCATAAAAACCGCATCGGCTGCTCGTCACTGGTATCGCCCTGCGCCTGCACCTGCACCGATACAAGCGGCACCTGCTGCACCGGGGTCTGGGCCAAGGCGGACAGGGGGACCAGGCACACGATCGAAAGTGAAACAGTTGTCATGAAACGTGAGGGGCGGCGGTGCATGTATCCCAAATCTAAACCAATTCGGGAAGACCTGTCAGGTGATCTTGTACCAACCGGCCATCACGCCAGCCGACACCACGAACCACAAAACGGCGGTGTTCCGCATGGCGCGTTTGCGGGCATCGGGGAGCTGCGCTTCTAGAATGTCGAATCTGCGCAGGACATCGTCCGATCCCGTGCGGCGGGACAGATCTTCCTGTTCGGCGCGAATCCGTTTGGTTTCGTTCGCGCCGGGGCCCTTGGCATGAAACGCGGCGGGTAAAAATCCCACCGCCAACGCAATGGCCAGCCCAATAAATGCCCGCTTGACAGGATCTTCATCGAATCCTTCCAGTTGAAAACGGGCGCGCCGCATTTCCATGGATTCACCCTGCTGGCGCACACCTTCCTGGCATTTGCGGCAGCCCGAGGCCTTGCGGCGATCGTAATGGAGGCCATGGGTGGGGCAACGGACGCTGTAGGTGTGTTCGTCCCCATCGACCTGCAGCCCAGAGGCCGAGCTGGTCGCGACGATCTTGGATGTGTTCAGGCCTGATGCCCCCGCTAGCGACGAGGCAGCCATCGGACGTGGTGTCGGTGTCATCGAGGCGCCCGTTTCTATATCCAGGCCGAAGCTGTTGCCGTGTTCAGGGGGCGCGAAGGCTGCTTGTTCAGCCGATCGCCGCGGGGGGGGCCCCATCCCCGTGAGGGGCGACAACCGCACGGCCGACGGCTGAGGCATGAATGGATCGGGCGTGTTCGCAGCCCTAGGCCGCACGTCCGTTGATGGCGGTGCGAACGGATCCGCATCTGCGATGGTGTTCGGCCGATGGGCCATCCCCGACACGGGGGCCTCGAAGGCTTCGGGTAAAGGGGCGCTGCTGGGAACCAAGGGGCTAAAACTTAGGCCCGGCCCGCGGGCGTTGCTGGCCGGGCGTTCCAAGGTGGTCTGGTCAGCATCCGTCTTATGTCGGTTTGAAAGACCGGTATTCCCGGCCCGCGACCCGCGAACGTCCGTCATGGCCCCCAGGCCGTTCATCTGCTGTGCCAAAGTTTCTGCCTGGGCCCGCGATAGCTGCTGCCCCGTGCGCAGATTTTGGGATCGAATGGCCTTTTCGATGGCCTCCGTGGGCACCCCGTGCCGGGACGCGATGGCCACCACCAAACGGGACATCCCGTGCGACGAGGGATCCACGGCACCCACAACAAACACATCAAACAGCTCCTCGGCCATGTGACAAGTATAAGCCAAGGCCCCAAAACACGAAAAATCCGCCCCGACAATTCGACATCTTCTACAAAAAAATCACCGAAAAATTTGACGGCGACGGATCGCCGCTCACCATGGGGGCATGCGGGTTAGCTTGGCGCCGATACCAGACACGACCCCAACGCTTCTGCGTTCATCACCCGAATTCCCGGTTGCCTCGACCGGTGCGGTGTTTTTGCGTCCGGGTGGCACTATCGCCATAGCCGATGACCTCAGGGTGGTGGCCACGGGGCCCCGCCGCCCGCCTGTTCGTCGTCTGAAGGCGATCGATTCCATACAGATCCCTACGTCCAGCCGCATCTTCTTGCGGGCGGGCGTGGCTATCATTCGCTGACACCTGTTTCAGGCGTCGTCGGCGTCAGAATCGTCGTCGTCGGATGTTTCGGCGGCGTCGGGGCGTAGCAGGGCCGCTGCCCGGGCGTGTCGCAGTTCTTCGCCGGTATAAACTTGTGGCGGGCGGTCCGTGAACGAAACCCGCGCGCGGTCGCCCAGGATGTCTAGGTCGTCAACCCGTCCGATCCCGTCGGCTGTTTCGACTTTTTTTCCCAGCCGGGGCAAGCCCTTGGCGGCCTCGACGTACTGGGATTCTTCGTAAACCAGACAGCATTTCAATCGGCCACATTGGCCCGTCACCTTTGATGGGGCCAGGGCCAGGTTTTGGTTTTTGGCCGATCGAATCGAAATCGGTGAAAATTTTGGTAGGAACGTCGAACAACACAGTTCGCGGCCGCAGGTGCCGATGCCGCCGACCTGTTTGGCCTCGTCGCGCACGCCGGTTTGGCGCAGGTCCACCCGCAGGCGCAGGCGTGCGGTTAGATCCTTTAACAGATCGCGAAAGTCCACCCGTTCTTCAGAAGCACAATAAAGAACGACGCGCCCCGCCCCAGGGTCGAATTCAGCGCGAAACACCTTCACGTCCAGTCGATGGTACCGGACCAATTCGCGGGTGATGCCCAGGGTTTCCCGGATGCGAAGGTCATCCAGACCTTGTTTTTTCAGATCCGCTTCGTTGGCCTTTCGTAAAGCCCGGCCCGCAAGGGCACGACCGGTTCGTAGCGCCGCGGGGATGCTGACGGTGCCCATCACGGTACCGGCCCGCCTGTCCTCGACCAGCACCCGTTCGCCCACGTGCAGTTGCAGATCCCCCGATTCGTATTCCAGGGTCCGCCCGGTTGGGGTTAGCCGCACGCCCACAGTGGCCCGGCGATCGGTTCGGGCTGAACGGGCGTCGTCGGGACGGCGATCCTGGGATGGTCGTTGGTCGTTCATGCGGCTTTCTTTCGTTCGGTGGCCCGCATGTGAATCAACAACCGTTCCAAAGCGGACACGGCGTTCACATTCGAATCAAGGGCCGATTGCGCATCGACCACGCCCCTTAAAGTTTTTCGCAGCCGCAGGGGGCCTAGGGGCGATGCGGTTGCCTTGGCTGCCAGCGCGTCGATTTCGTCGGCCCGTTCGCGCAGCAACACCAGATCGTCGGCACCCACGGCGGCAACCAGGGCGTCCCGGTATAGCCGGGCCAATAGGCCCAGGGTGTCGGGCAGTATGTCCTTTGCGTCAGCGGATCCCAGTTCGGCGGCAGTTTTGAACAGGTCGTTCAGCCCCCCTTCGCCCGCCGCCCTTCGCAGTTTGGCCACGGCCTCCCACAGGGCGTTCTGGTCTTCGCCCTGCACAAGCGACAGCGCCCGCCCGACCAACCCACCCGACAGCGCCGCTGCCACTTCAGCCGACGCCTTGTCGATCCCCCGATCCATCAACAGGGCGATGACCGATTCGGGCCGCAGGGGCAGGAACCGCAACCGCTGGGTTCGTGAACGGATGGTGGACAGCAGATTTGTCGGAGCCGATGACACAAGGACGATGTGGATCCCTGAACGTGGCTCTTCTAGGGTTTTGAGGAAAGCGTTTTGGGCCTGCACGCCCAGTTCGTCGGCGTGATCCACAATGAACAGCCGCGCGGGCGCCTCGTGGGGACGCTGTAGGGCATACGGAAAAACCGATTCGCGTACGAACTTGGTTTGGTTGTCTTGGCCCGCCGCCTTCGCCTGTTCTTTCAACGTGGCGGCGTCGAAGATGCGGACGTCAGGATGATTGCCGTCGATGGCCCGGCGACAGGCGTCGCAGGTGCCACAGCCGACCCCGGGCGACGCGCCGCAAACCAGCGCCAGTCCCAGGGCCAATGCTGTGGTTCGTTTGCCAATGCCTTCGGGCCCATCGAAAAGGTAGGCGTGGGCAACCCTGCCGGTATCAAGTGCCCGGGTCAGCACTGTCGTGGCTTGGGGTTGGCCGGACACCTGAGCGAGCAGCATGAACCGGTCAAAGTAGCATGCCCCATGTCCCGCTGTGGCTGATAGACTGGGTTGCCATGAGCATTTTAGGGCGTGTGTCCACACTGATTAAATCGAACGTCAACGACCTTATTGATTCGATGCAGGATCCGGGCAAGGAAATCGACCAGATGGTCCTGGATATGGAAGATTCCGCCCGCCAGGCGAAGACCGAGGTGGCGGGGTGTATGGCCGAAGAAAAACGTATGGCCAAACAGATCCAGGTGTTCCTGGACGAGGCGAAGGTATGGGCGGATCGGGCAGGGGACGCCGTACGGGCGGGTGACGACGCCTTGGCCCGCGAGGCCTTGCGCCGTCAGGCCGAAATCGATGCCAACCGGCTTGAGATCGAAAAGGCGCTGGGGGATCAAAAGGTGTACGTCGATCAGTTGATGGCCGGGTGCAAGGCACTGGACCTGCGGGTCAAGGATGTGAAGCTGCGTCAGGGCACGTTGCGGGAAAAGGCCCGGGCGTCCAAGAACCGCAGCCCGCTGTCGAACAAGACCGCAGCCTTCGAAGATTTTGATCGCATGTCGTCAAAAATTGACGCCGTCGAGGCGGAAGCGGGACTGACCGAAGAATTGGGTGGTCGCACCGCGGCCGAACAAGAGGCAGAGCGGAAACTGCAGGGGATGGCGGAGGACAAGTCAGTTGACGACGCCCTGGCGGCGCTGAAGAAGAAAATCGGCGGGTAAAGGGGTGGAATCCCGGCGGCAGATTTTTGGCGACGTCGTCGGCATGGCCGCGTTCGATTTTCAGCCTGTCGGTGGCAATAAGGTGCGCGTTTGTCTGTGTGTCGGGACGCCCTACCAGGTGTCGGATGCGGAATGGGCCTGTCCCGTCGAGATTCGAGGTTTTGAACCACGTTACGCGGACGCCCGGGGGGGCAATTCAATGCAGGCTCTATGCCTGGCCATCTTCCTGCTGCGATCCCGTGTGGAATCGTTTGTGGCCAAGGGTGGCCAAGTCCTGAACATTGATGACGGATCGGTGTGGCATGATCGGGGACTAGGGGCAATCTTCGGCAATTATCAGTGACAGAGAGCGGCCCTAGTGCCAGGCCCTGCCGCGACAGAAGGTGTCCCCTCGGGTACGTGGATTCTCCGTCGTCACCACTTTGCTACGCGGACGCTCACGGCCGAGCTGCGGCTCTAGCTCCCATGGACCGGCACGACGCTTGCAGTTGCCACGCATTAGCCCCGAGCGGGTGAGGGCGAAAACAAGACAAGGAGAACGAGAATGGCCATAGCAACCAAGGAAGAGATTGTCTCGCTGGAGAAAGACTATTGGAATGCAATGAAGCGCAAAGACGGAAAGCGCGCTTCGCAGCTGTCTGGAGAGGTCGCCCTGACCACGAGCGCACGTGGTGTCACGGCCATCCCAAAAGCGAAAATGGGCAAGATGACGGAGGAGGGCAACTGGACCCTAGAATCATACGAGTTTGACGATGTCCAAGTCGTCCTGCCCGCGGATGATGTCGCGATCATTGCCTACACTGTGAAGCAGAATGTGACGATGGACGGGAAGAAGCAGGAGCTACGATCCGCCGACACGTCCACCTGGATCCGCGGCACCGAGGGCTGGGAATGTCACGGGCACAGCGAGACATTCCTCCAGGAGGGGAAGCACGCATAAATCTACAGGAGGGCCTTGGCTCTAGTTCCTCACCCGCGCTTGCGCTGCAGATAGGTCGCAAGCCCGCACAGGGCATGAAGCTCGTGCAGACGACGGGCCACCAAAATCTCAAAGGGCTCACTCACCACGGGGCGCTCGCGGGCCAGTCGTGCGTGTGCATCGGCCTCCGGTTCAGGTACGCAGAGCGCGGCGAGTGCGGCCAATCGTTCTTTCACTCCGGGCGGCGGCGCCGAACCGCAACGAGCCTTGTCAGGCTTCACAATGCTGCTCCAGCTTTTCAATATCGGCTAGATCCTGCTTGCGACCTGCAAGCCGCTTCATGCGCAAAAGCGTTTCGCGCGACACCACACGTAAGAGCCCTTCTGGGAGATCAACCTCGAGGCTGTCGCTCATGAAATCTTTGAACGATGCCTCGGCAAGCAGCAGATCGACCACCAGATGTTCGCCTTGTACGACTTTGCTGACCCGTTGCACGTTACGTTCGCGGTCTGTCCCTCCGTCGAAGATCATCGGCAAGGCCAAAAAAACATATCCAAGAGGTCGAATTGCCTCAAGGGCGTCCGCCAGAGCGGCAGGTTCAATGAGAAAATCGATGTCCTTGGTGGATCGTGTCGCGCCATGGATCGTCACGGCCACGCCCCCACACACCGCATAGTCAACACCCGCACGCAGGAAAGCCGCAGCAATCGAATGGAGCTCATCGACCAAGTTCACGGCGCCCCTGGGGTAGGCAGACCGGGGCCGGGTCGCCCCTTCGGGCCATAGGTGACTTGCACGCCGACGTTGAACGACACCAGCATCTGGTTGTGGGTCAGCCACAACATCGGCCCCGCATCTAATGTGACTTCTATCCCGCCCGCAAATGGCCGTCCCAGCCCCGCGCCCAGTTGGAGGACGGGTCCGTTTCGAGGCAAATACCCCGCACCGAATCGGATCGGCACCGAGGTTCGATCGGGCGCCCACGCCCCAATCGCGTATTCAATTTGCCCGTACGGCAGTGCCAGTCCCACGCGGCCATCCTTGCCGGGCAGGTTGGCGTAGGCCACGTGACCGCCGATGGTCAACGCGGGTGAAAATCTGCCTTCGACCTGGACGCCGACCAAAACATTGGAAAACCGTCCCGGCGAAAGACCGAAAGCCCCCTGGGCGCCAGCGCCAAGTCGCAATTGTGGAAATCCACGCGAGGCGAAGGGTTGCGGCTGGGCTCCGGCGGTCGCGACGGGGAGAGCCGCTGCCAACGCCAACACCGTATGAAATGCGAATCGGGGCACGAAGCCCCTAGTTTACACGGGGGGGAGCGTGCGCCGCATTTTACCCGCAGGTCGGGTAGTTAGGAATCCCGCGCTCCGGCTTGAAATACCCCCCCGCGGTACGGGCCATCAGCCTGGGCCCTCGAACTGCAGCTTCCGGCTGGGGGCACCCTTCGGTGGGCAGGGGCGCAAACGGCGTCGTGCTAGAGACCCTCTCAGTGATTTGTCCGCTTTTCGCCCTGGCTATTGCATTGCCCATTGGCGGCGCGGTCGGCGACTGGAGGGCGGTTTTCAGCGGGGAATTGCGCAATATCCAAGGAAGGATCGCGACTGCGCACGCTGACCTTGCAGCCTTGGGCGCCCCGGTGGTGGGCAATACGGTGCCACAGTTTGGCTACCAGCATTTGCAAAGTCCGATGCCGCCCCCGCAGGCGCCGTGGGTGCAAGTGGACCTGGGGGTCGCGCAGCGCCTGGACCTGGTCGCGCTTGTGCCGGTGTTGGTCGACTTTCAGTCAATTGGCGGCGGGGCCTACGGGTTCCCACGGCGTTTTCGGGTCGATCTTTCCAACGATGCGTCGTTTGCCAGCTTCACGCCGCTTTTGGTACATACCGACGAAGACTTCCCGCCCCCGGGCGCAGCGCCCGTGGTGATAGCGGCCAGGGGCACAGCGGCACGGTATATCCGCGTAACTGTCACGCGGCTCGCTGAGGAAAATGCGACTTTCTTTTTCGCGTTGGCCGAATTGATGGCCTTGCAAGGAAGTCGCAACGTCGCGCTGGGCGGCAAGGTCACGGCGTCCAATTCGGTAAACATTGCGCCCCGGTGGAACGTCGCCTTCCTCACGGATGGCCGCACACCGCTTGGGCCCCCCATCCGCTACGGGGTCATGCCACAGTTTGATGGCATCTTCGCCAAACGGACGACGGACGACCAACCGGCGTGGATGGCCATCGATCTTGGCTCTGTGCAGTCGCTGGACGAAGTACGGCTGCACCCGCTGCACGCACGGCAGGGTGCAGATGTGCCTGGATTTCGTTTTCCCGAACAGTTTCGGGTCGAACTTTCGGCAGGGCCCACCTTCGCGGATTCGCAGGTTCTTTTCGATTCTGGGGGGAAAGACTATCCGAACCCTGGCAACAACCCGGTCACCATCGTCGCCCAGGGAAAACCGGGGCGCCACCTGCGGGTTATGTCGTTGAAGAACGAAGCGCCCGCTCTGGGCACGTTCGCGCTTTCGGAAATCGAAGCGCTGGCAGGGGGCCGTACCGTTTCGTTGGGAGCGGCGGTATCAACATCGGGTGATGATCCAAAACGTAATGTGCCACGTCCGCCCGCGCAGTTAACCGATGGGTTCACAAGCTTCGGCCGCCTTATCGATCTGACCGTCTGGATGGAAGAATGGGCGCGGCGTGCGGCGTTGCAGTCGTCGCTGCGGGCACTTGAATCCGACTTGCCATCCCAGGCGGCCAGGGCGGAACGACGGGCCGGCTGGACGGCCTTCGCGCTGTTTCTGTCGGCAGGCATGGGTGTGGCCTTCGTAATGTTGCGAACGACACGATCCCGCCTTCGCGAACAAGAACGTTTTCGGACCCAACTGGCGCAAGATCTACATGACGAAATTGGCAGCAACCTGGCCGGCATCGCCCGATTAAGCGAAAACGCCACACAGTCTGACCAGGCGAACGCCGCCGATTTGTGCGAAATCCACCGCATCGCCCATGAAAGCACCGAGGCGATGCGGGAAGTGTTGTGGTTGGTTGGGGCGCGGCAGGAGATGGGCATTGAACTGGGCCCCCAGATGCAAACCGCAGCAGGGCGGTTGTTGCCCGGGCGCACGATTCGGTGGACCCATGTGCCGGACACAATTCCAGCCCAGTGGTCCTTAGATACGCGGCGGCAACTGTTTCTCTTTTTCAAAGAAGCGCTGACGAACGTCGTGCGCCACGCGAAGGCCAGCGAAGTCGAGCTGTCTGCACAGGTTGTTCAGGGTGTGTTCGAACTCCTGATCCGCGACAACGGGCGTGGTTTCGACGTGGCGACCGCGCCCGCTGGACTGGGCCTGAAAAGCCTGGGTGATCGCGCGGCTGTGCTTGGGGGTATGCTGGTTGTCGAATCACAGCCGGGGATTGGCACGCAGGTATCCCTTAAAATCCCCATTTCTTCCCGCTGAACCATGCCACAGATCTGGATCATCGAAGACAACGCCGCCTTTCGTCGCGGCACGCAGCGGGCGCTGGCCGCAGCCCCCCATCGTCACGTTGTGCGCGCGTTTGAGAACTGCGAAGACGCCCTTTGTGTCCTGACACCGCAGGATGCCCCTTCAGTCGTCTTGTTGGATGTCGGGCTGCCCGGCATGGACGGTATCGAGGGGATAGGACAGATCAAGAGCAAAGCGCCGGGCACCAGCATCCTTATCCTGACGGTCTTCGAAGATGACGACAAAATTTTTCGGGCTGTCTGTGCAGGGGCGTCGGGCTATTTGCTGAAATCCCAACCCGTTGCGCAGGTCGTGACAGCCATTGACGAAGCCATTTCGGGCGGATCACTCATGAATCCACGCATTGCCACACGGGTGTTGGCCATGTTCGCCAAACTGGCGCCCGTCAAACGCGCGTACGGCTTGACCGAACGGGAGCAGGCCGTTCTTAAGTGCATGGCGGCAGGGCTTCCGCGCAAACAGATTCCCGACGCCACGGGCCTGAATCCGCATACCGCCGATTATGTGGCGCGCACCATCTACCGGAAGCTTCATGTCAATTGTGCCGCCGCCGCGGTCTCGGTGGCGCTGCGGGCGGGCCTTCTGGTCGATACCGAATCGCCATAACTAAACGTCGTGAAAACCTTACGAACCTTCGTAAGGGATCCGGGCGCCGGAATCCGGTACAAGAAAAGCTCGCATGAAGTGGTTGGCCCGCTTATTCATTCTTTTCTTGTCCGGCCGGGTTAACGCCGCCGAACTGTCATTTAACCGTGACGTGCGCCCCATTCTTTCGGACAAGTGTTACTACTGCCACGGGGCAGACCAGCATCACCGCAAGGCGGATCGCCGTTTGGACACCCGGGAGGGGGCCCTGGAAGATATTGATGGTGTAAAAGCGATCGTGCCCGGCAAGCCGGAGCAAAGCGAAATCATCACACGCATCTTCAGCACCGACGCGTCCGAGGTGATGCCGACGCCAAAATCGCACAAGACGCTTTTGCAGGCCGAAAAGGACATTCTGCGCCGCTGGGTCACCGAGGGCGCCCTATACGAACCCCATTGGGCGTTTGTCGCCCCAACGCGACCCGCGGTCCCCAAGGGCATGTCAGCGATTGATTTTTTCGTGGGTCAAACCCTTAGGACGAATTCAATGGGATTTTCGCCGATCGAAGATCCGGGCACGTTGATTCGCCGGGTGACCTTCGACCTGACGGGGTTGCCGCCCACACCAAAAGATATTGAGGTCTTCGAACGAGAGTCGGCAAACCCCGATGCCGCCTATGCCCACGTGGTCACCCGGCTGATGGCGTCGCCCCGTTTTGGAGAGCGCATGGCTATGGATTGGTTGGATGCCGCGCGGTACGCCGATACCAACGGCTATCAGGGGGATGCTTTGCGCATGAACTGGCCTTGGCGGGACTGGGTGGTGCGCGCCTTCAACGCGAACATGCCCTTCGATCAATTCACGACCGAACAACTAGCAGGCGATCTGGTCAAGAACCCGACCCAAGCGCAACTCATTGCAACCGCTTTTAATCGCAACCACATGCTGAACGCCGAAGGTGGCAGCATCCCAGAGGAAAATCGAACCAAAAACGTCTTTGACCGGGTGGAAACGACGGGCACGGTTTGGCTTGGGTTGACGATGAATTGCACCCAATGCCACGACCACAAATTCGATCCCCTGACCCAACGCGACTACTACGGGATGTTTGCGCTGTTCAATCAGCTAGCTGAACCCGGGGGGGTAGACAAACGGTTTGGGAAGAAAAGCTACAGCGATAGTTATGACAGCCTTTATATGCTGGAGTCGCCCTTTATCACGATGCCGACGACAGCCCAGGCGGCTGAACTTGTGGTGCGCGGCAAGGCAAAAACACAGGCGGAGGAAAGTTTTGTGGCCGCCCGGTCAGAGTTTTATCCACGCTTTTTAGCCTGGGTGCAGCAGATGCGTGCAGATCCGAGGCTTATTGAGGAGCGGCTGCAAGATGAGTTTGAGCGGCGCGCGGTGTCGACCGCTACGCTTGACAACTACAAGGACGGCAATACCCAACGATTGCTGGATGCGTTTTTCAGACAGCCGGGTGAGGCTGCGGGCGCGGCCCTGAAGAAACAAATCGACGACGCAAAAATCGCCCAAGAGGCCGTGATGCAAACTGTCCCTCATGTGATGGTGATGCGGGATGAGAAGCCACGGAAGACCTATATTCTGAAGCGCGGCAACTACGAGACCCCGGGCGAGGTCGTGTCAGCCAGCATGCCGGCCTTTCTTCCAGCACTGAAAGCCGGATCGAATGTGGATCGACTGGCATTGGCCCGCTGGTTTGTGGCCCCTGAACAGCCGCTGATGGCGCGCGTAACCGTCAATCGGTTCTGGCAGATTTTTTTTGGTGTTGGGCTGGTCAAGACGCCCGATGATTTTGGGATGCAAGGCGCGCTGCCTTCGCATCCAGACCTGCTTAACTGGCTGGCGGTAGAGTTTCGCGAAAGCGGATGGGATGTGAAACACCTTGTCAGGTTGATAGTTGAAAGTCACACCTACCGACAAAGCGCGAAGGTCGGCGCGGCGCTGTACGCAAAAGATCCGGACAATGTGTTGCTGGCCCGCGGACCGCGTTTCCGGCTCGACTCGCGTTTTATTCGCGACCAGGCGCTGGCGCTTTCCGGCTTGTTGGTCGAAAAAATGGGCGGGCCGGCTGTCAGTCCCTATCAACCCCCCGGCATCGTCGAAGAAATGAGTTTTGGCAAGAACCGATACTTTCAGGGCCACGGGGAAGATCTGTACCGCCGCAGCCTGTACACGTTCTGGCGGCGCAGCGCCGCGCCAGCGAATTTTTTCGACGTGCCCGCGCGACAGTTTTGTCTGGTGAAACCCTCTCGCACCAGCACACCTTTGCATGCATTGACCACCCTGAATGACACCACCTATGTCGAAGCCGCGCGGGTTTGGGCGACACGTCTTTCTGCGCTGCCGAACGACAACGCGAAGCTAAGGAATGCCTTTGTGGCCGCAACCGCCCGTGAGCCAGACGCCCGCGAACTTGCGGGACTAAAATTCAGTCTGGAAAAGGCCCGCTATCACTTCGCCACACACCCTGGGGAGGCGCAGAAGCTGATTGCCAGCGGCGAATCACCGCGCCCGAAAAAATATGTCCCTGCCGAACTTGCCGCCTGGACGACGATCTGCCTGCTGGTGCTGAACCTCGACGAGACCTTGACCCGATGAAATCAATGGCCCGTCACAATGAATTTAGCCGTCGGCGGTTCCTTGCCGCCGCCACACTGACGATCGGTGGATCGGCACGTGCCGGATTCACGGATGCAGCGCCCAACACAGCCCGCGGGCTGCCATCGCTGCCCCATTTCGCGCCCAAGGCGAAACGGGTGATCTACCTGATGCAGACGGGGGGGCCGTCCCATGTCGATCTGTTTGACGACAAGCCCGAACTAAAAAAATTGCGGGGCAAAGACATCCCGGACAGCGTCGTTGCGGGATTGCGTTTGACGACGATGACTGCGGGACAGAAGTCAAAACCTTGCTTGCCGGCGGCATTTGGCGGCAGCCGGCGCGGGCACCTGGGCATGTGGATAAGCGATCTTCTGCCCCACACGGCAGGTATTGTCGATGACCTCAGCTTTATCCGATCCATGCACGGCGAACAGATCAACCACGCGCCCGCCGTCGCCCATTGTTTAACGGGACACAACCTTCCGGGCCGCCCCAGTTTGGGCGCGTGGCTGACCTATGGCCTTGGATGCGAATCACCTAGCTTGCCCGGCTTTGTGGTCATGACCTCCCGTGACAGGGAGGCAAGCTGTGGGCAGTTTTTTTACGACCACTATTGGGGCGCGGGCTTCTTGCCGGGAAAATACCAGGGTGTGCCTTTCCGTGGCGCCGGCGATCCCGTTTTGTACCTCAGCAATCCCGACGGTATGGACCGGGACTTGCGCCGAACCATGCTGGATGGCTTGGCCGAACTGAATCATTTTTCGCATGAAAGGGTCGGTGACCCCGAAATCAGCACCCGCAGCGCCCAATATGAAATGGCGTACAACATGCAGGCCAGCGTGCCTGAGCTGACCGATCTTAGCCGCGAGCCCCAAAGCGTGCTTGATCTATATGGTCCGGATGTGAAACAGAAAGGCAGCTACGCCTACAACTGTCTGATGGCGCGCCGGTTGGCCGAACGGGGCGTTCGTTACATTCAGCTTTTGCATGCGGGATGGGATCAGCACGGCAATTTGCCCACCCAACTTCCCACACAATGCCGGGACACCGACCAAGCAAGTGCAGGCTTGGTAAAGGATCTGAAAGCACGTGGCATGTTGGACGACACGCTGGTGATTTGGGGTGGCGAGTTTGGCCGGACACCTTTCGTGCAAGGCGACATCACAAATCCCAAAGCCCACGGGCGCGATCATCACCCGCGGGCTTTCACCGTGTGGCTTGCGGGCGGGGGTGTGAAACGCGGCTGCATCTACGGAGCCAGCGACGAATTCGCCTATCATGCAGCAGAGAACCCTGTCCATATTCGCGATCTGCAGGCGACCATATTGCACCTGTGCGGCATTTCGCATGAACGATTCACCTACAAACATCAGGGGCTGGATTTTCGGCTGACGGGCGTCGAATCCGCACAGGTCATTAAGGGCATCCTGGCCTAATCGGCGGACCCGCGTGCCGGTTTTCAACGGTCTCCGTCGCTGCTGCACGTGCTGACCGGACCTCGGCAGGTGGGCAAGACAACGGCCGCGCTTCAGATCCTGAAGTCTTGGACGGGTCCGTCCCGATACGCTGCGGCGGAAGACGCCTTGCCAACAACGCCCGATTGGATCCGAACCCAGTGGATGCTGGCGCGTCGAGACGCGGCCGCAGCGCCCTGTCTATTGGTTCTAGATGAGCTGCAAAAGATCCCGAACTGGAGCGAAACCGTCAAGGCGTTGTGGGACGAGGACAAGCGCCAAGGCTCTCGGGTGACCGCTTTGCTCCTGGGATCTTCCGCGTTGTTGTTGGCGGCCGGAAGCAACGAGAGTTTGGCAGGGCGTTTCTTGCTGTATAGGTGCCCACACTGGACGGCGCGAGAATGCGGCGAGGTCTTCGGATGGGATCTCGATAGGTGGCTTGTCCTAGGTGGGTATCTGGGGGCAGCGGTGTTCGCTGACGACCCTGTCGCTTGGCGCACCTATGTTCGGGACGCGATCATTGAGCCCGCCTTGGCCCGTGATGTGCTGGCGGTTTCGCCCGTCCGAAAGCCCGCCTTATTGCGAAACCTATTTCTGCTCGCATGTCGCTATCCCGCACAAGAGCTGTCCTTTACAAAGATGCTCGGACAGCTTCACGAAGCTGGCAACACCACCACGCTTGCGAACTATCTTCATCTTTGCGAACAGGCGTGGCTGTTGTCGGGGATCGAACGATATTCTGGCAGTCGCGTCGCGAGGCGTGCATCCAGCCCCAAGCTTGTCTTATGGACTAATTCTTTGGCAACGGCCGCCTTCACCCGTGGACCGGAAGCCTGGCGCCAGGACGGGGCCGCATGGGGTCGTCTGGTCGAAAATGCCGTAGGGGCCCATCTGCTCTCGCATCTGCCGTCGGTTTCCTGCGAACTGTCCTGGTGGCGCGACGGCAATGACGAGGTCGACTTTGTGGTTCAGGCCGGCGAAGATCTGTGGGCTGTCGAAGTGAAAAGCGGTCGACCCCGCATGGGGGGAGGGCTGCAGGCGTTCGCGCGCCGTTATCCCAAGGCACATCGAATCGTGATTGGCACGGGAGGTGTGCCTCTGCTGGAATTCTTTAATGCCGCCCCCGACGAACTGCTGCTGTCTCTTGTAAGGGATACGGATTAGGGGGACTTCCCCGCTCCGGTTTTCATCCCTAGCCGTTTTTTCTCTTCCGCTATGCGTGCGCGAATACCGACGGCGTCCGTGGCTGAAAAAACCAGGGAGCGTTCAAGTGATGCCAGACCTTCTGCGCTGCGGCCAGTTTGCAACAGGGCGCGTCCGAGGGCCGCGTGAACATCACCGTCACCGGGATTGATGAATAAGGCGCGGGGGGCGAAATCGCATACGTCCCCGGCGCGGCCTTGGCGGGCAAGTTCAAGCACCACGGTTTTGGCCAGGGCCGCGCCTTGGGGATCTAGTTGCAAGGCCTGCATTTGAATGGGCAGGGCTTGCGCCTTGTGGCCGTTTTGCAACAAATGTTCGGCCAACAGCGCGCGGGCTTCCACACTTCTGGGAACAAGAGCGATGGCGGCCATAAGTTCGGTGGTGACCTGGGCTTCATCACCCCGTTTCAGGGCGACCAAGGCCCGCGAAAGCCGAAGGTCATATCCGTCGTGCCCTTCGGCCAGCAGTGAATCCAATTGCACCCAAGCGTCGTCGGGACGCCCCGTGCCCAGGGCGACCTCGGCTATCAAGAATCGCGTGCGGGGGTCGCGTGGGGATTGGGTCTTGGCGCGAGCGGCGTATTGCCCCGCCGCTTCGATGTTTCCCACGGCAAACGCCCGCAGCCCTGCCCCTGTGTCACTACCTTTGTCCTCGGTCTGTGCGCGGGCCTGCGCCGTTGGCAAAAACTGCCCCCTTAGTCCCTTGACCTCGTCTTTCAGGGTCAATCCAAACCCGCTGTCGATGTCTTGTAGGTTGCCCATCGCGGTTTTTAGGACTTGGTCGCCGCCGCCTTGACCATAGCTGACCAGGGCCTCCCTGATTTTTGCGAAGCCGAATCTCGTTTCCAGATATTGCACCGCGCGGGCTGAAACCAGATACGCCAATTGCGCAGCTTCCGGATCGCGGGCACGCACGAAGGCCTGTGACAGCGCCGAAAGGGAGGGCACGGCTCCAGCGTCCAGGGCCCCCTGCAACAGCAGATCGTCGTGGCGTTTCCATTCGGGACGGATACGGGCGGCCTCGTGTTCCGCCAGACCCTCGGTCAGCCAGCGTGGAACGCGATTTCGCGACAACGTCAGGGCGAATACGTGGGCCAGTTCGTGGGCCAGAACTTGCCCCCAGTTGAACGCACCGTTGCTGGGCGCCTGGGAGGTAATGACCTGTCCAAAACATACGGCGGCCACGCCCAGCCGGGGCAGCCCCACCGGTCGGATCGCAAAATGTGAAGGCTGCCCGTACAGTTCGATCATGATAGGTTTCGGGGGCTCAAGGCCGTACCGGTCAGCATAGTTTCGGTACACCTGTTCCAAAAAAGGCGCCACCACCTGTTCCACGCTGGCGCGCGACTGAACCTGCACGCGAAAT